>JAFGJZ010000078.1 GCA_016928815.1 Spirochaetota bacterium | reverse complement strand
TGCAAGCTGTGATAATCTTAGTCCGTTGGATTATGAAAAAAAAATGATCGCTTAACTATATCTCTACAAAAAAGGGGTAAAGTCAATATTTCTTGTAAAAAATAAAATCAGAATTGTTGTAAACAATGTCCAGTCTTTTAAAACCAACAAGCCCGGGAATAGAACCCCGCATGCTGAGGCAGGTCGTCGAAGCACAGTCAAATTATTGCCAGGAGGGACATGTAATTTGACAGGCTGTCTGCCGACTGAGGACGAGCAATTTGCCGATGACTTTTTGCACTTCCTGTGCGTCATCGGCATTCGATCTTCCTGATCAGCATCTTTGGTTACTTTCTTTTTTGCGATGAAAAAGAAAGTGACAGAGCTCTGCGACCGCCCGGTCGCCAACATTGCCAGGCTTCAAAGCCGACACATTAATTGCCTTAGTGTGTCAACTCACGTGAATGATGCCGGCATATTCCCGTTTTGAATTATGAATGGTTTATTTAAGCGATTCCATGAGGCTGAAAAAATATTTAGCCTCTTTCGTGCTGAAAAGCTGATACCATGCTTCAATGGTTTCCTCTTTCATAGCTTCCGTTTTACGGAAAATTTCCCGGGCAAATTCCAGTGCGCCGAATCCGCTTGCCGTAATCAGGTTTCCGTCAGTAACTGCAGGTACCTTGCAGTAAAATGAAGCCCCCCTGTATTCAGGACACATCATCCGGAGAAAATCCGGATCATTGCTTGTATGTTTTCTGTCATCCAGAAGCCCGGCTCCTGCAAGCGCAGCGGTTGCTCCGCAGATTGCAGCCACGGTGATATTTTTCTCAAGAAGTTTTTTAACTGTTTCAAACAATTTGGCGTGACGGGGTTCGTGCCATGTATCCGCCCCGGGAAGTATGAGAATGTCACCTTCACTGAATTCTACTTCATCAATTGTTCTGTCAGGTGTGATTGAAATTCCTCCCATTGTTTTTACAGGCGTCATTGACGCGCCGGTTTTCAGCAGATTAAATTTTCTGTCTTTCAGTGTAAAACGGCCGCTGTTCAGTTCAGCTGTAACATGGGCGATTTCCCAGTCAGCCAGAGTATCCAGAACATAAAGCCAGCAGTCTGTTGTCTGAGTTTTTTGTGTCATATCATAACTCCAAATATTTAATTTAACTGAAATATATCACAGGTGAATGACATCATTATGTCAGGTTTGAACCGGTTTTTAATAATTATTGCATGATGCCTCTCCTGAAAGCGTCAAATTGCTGAAACAGTCCGGCTTCCGGATCGTTCATTGCTGAAATTATGAAATTATGGCAAAAAATAATTGAAAGAAACCGGCTATCGGTTTACATACGTAAAGAATTGGTTCATTCAACGTTGCATTCATGCGGTTTGGAAAATTAAATTATTTTCTGATTGATGATGAAATATTAAGGCAGAATAAATTCCGGAAAGATTAATTGAAAAAATTTAGTGATATATTGTACTAAATGTGAAAATAATGATGTATATCAGGAAGATTTATTACTGCGTATGACAGTTCAGAATCTCTTTAAAATAAAAAAGAGTATGAGGATGAAGAAAAAACAGGAAGCATGTAAAAACCGCAGGTTTATACAATACAATTTCCGCTTGAAGGATTATATTAAATAATCTGAAAAAGTGAAAGGAGATTTTTATGAAAGCAGCGGATTTATTTGAAAATGGAGTTATTTATATTAACGGAAAGGAAATAAACACTGTTTCTGATCTGCAATGGATTAATCATCCGAAATTTGCAGGTGTTTTAATGAAAAATTTATTTTGCGGAAAGGAAAGTAATGATAATATGAGTGCAATGATTGTAAAAATTGATCCTCATCATGAAATAGGTACTCATGTGCACGAAGGCAAATCCGAGCTGCATGAGGTCATTTCCGGTGAAGGAATCGCAGAAGTTGGTGATGTTCAAATAAATTATAGACCCGGAGTGATTTCATTAATACCAAGTGACCTTCCTCACAGCGTCAGGGCAGGTGATTCAGGCATTGTATTGTTGGCAAAATTCACTCCCCCGTTAAATTGATATGAGAACCGGATATAAAATAATAATCAAAAAAAAATATTTTGAAGTATTGAAAATTGCTGAATCTTCACATAATTTTCCTGTGCACATTCATAAAAAAATGTGTGCAGGAAGAATGGATTCAGGTGAAAAACATCTATCCGTAAACGGCAAGATCAGTATTTTGAAAAAAAACGATCTGTTTTTTATTCCGCCTTACCTGCCTCATGCGAGTTATGTGAAGGACGGTAAAACCGCCGGTTATACAATAATATGTTTTGATGATATTGAAAAAACATCCGAAAAAATGATAGTTAATGATTTGCCGTTTTCATCGTCTGAAATGAACAGTATACGTTCGCTTTACAGATTTGCGATAATGAAAGCCGGTAATTATGATAATAGCGATATTATGATTAACAAACTTGTTAAATATATTGATGAAAACTGCAGTGAACAGCTGTCAACTGATTCATTGGCAGCGGTTATCGGTCTGAATCCTTATTATCTTCTTCATCTTTTTAAGGAAAAAATCGGAATATCACTGCACCAATACATAATTCAGGCAAGGATTAAAAAATCAAAAGAATATTTTTTATCGGAGAAATCCATTCTGGATATTGCTTTAGACAGCGGGTTTTATGATCAGAGTCATTATATCAGAAATTTTAAAAGACATGTCGGAATAACTCCTCAGAGATATTTTGAATCCATCACTGTAATATAGGTTAATAGCGGCGTAGGATAAAATTATACTTTATGTTCCGGAAAGATATGTAAGAATATAGAGTCAATGATGAGGTGATATAAATGATAAATACCGGAATTCTCATTTTTAATGAGGTGGAGGTTCTTGATTTTGCAGGTCCGTTTGAAGTTTTCAGCATATCGGAAAATCCGCATACTAAAGAAAATCTTTTTAATGTTTTCACGATCGCACAGCACAGTGATTCTATCACTGCACGGAACGGTCTTAAGGTTATTCCTGATTATACATTTTCCGATTTTCCTGATATGGACATACTGATAATACCCGGTGGTTACGGTGCCGAAGAAATTGAAATTCATAATACTGTTTTACTGAACTGGATTAAGGAAGCTGATAGCAGAGTAAAAACAATAGCTTCAATTTGCACGGGAGCTTTTCTTCTTGCAGAGTCAGGGGTCATCAGCAGTCATGAAGTGACCACTCACTGGATGGATATTGAAAGGCTTCAGCGTAATTATCCCGGACTGAGGGTTGCGGCAAACAGGAAATTTGTCGATCAGGGGCATGTGCTTACCTCGGGCGGCATTTCCGCAGGGATTGAACTTTCTCTCTACATTGTGTCAAAATACAGTTCCATGAAAACGGCTGTCAATACGGCAAAAAGAATAGAATATGACTGTGATTTTTCCAAATTCCCGGAATAATCCGGAGGTGATCCGCTGATGTTCATTTATAAATGGGCTCAGATGCGGAAAACCGGAATAAGGCTGAAAAATAATTAAAGCTGGAAAAAAAGATTGCGGAAATCCTTTCCTGATATAAGTTCGGATGATTTTCAAAACGATAAAGCTGTTTGCAGAAATATTAAAAGAAAAATCCGGAGATGTATGAAAAACAGAACTTTTTTAAATGTAACAGTCGCGGTGCTGCTGATAAATCTTCTTGCAGACCGTATATCTAAAATTGCGGCAACTGCATTTCTTAAAGACCGTGAGGTATTTTCTTTTTTGTTCGGATCTTTTAAAATGATATATGTTGAAAATACGGGTGCATTTCTAAGTCTTGGATCGCACTGGCCGGCACCTCTGAAATATGCCGTTTTCATAATAATACCCGCCGCCTTCTGTTTTTACGGAATTTATTACTGTATCATAAAATGCACCGATATAAAAATGGCTGTTCTGCTGTCTACAATTATCGGCGGCGGTCTCGGCAATCTCATTGACAGGGTAATTTTTGATTTCAAAGTCGTTGATTTTTTAAATTTCGGAATAGGAAATTTGAGAACGGGTGTTCTTAATATTGCGGATCTTTCCGTAACATTCGGTGCAATTCTGCTTATTGCATATGATTTATTAAAAGGCAGAAAGCCGGATATTACAGAAGAGGAATGATAGCCTGAATCATGATAAGGACATTAATCAGTCAGTGTTTTATGATTGAAGTCATTTGCGTCTGACGGATGATTTCCCGGCTGATGACGTTCGGCTTGATATGTTTTCCTGCCGCACGGAACAACCGGGCTTATCCAGATTCTGAATCCGCATTTTAATACCGGAAGTTATATCGGATCAATAGTTTTGATCGTTCCGTCACTGTTATAGAACAATTCAGTTACCTTTACATTTCTAAGATGATCGGTTCCTTTTGAAAGTGTACAGTCATGGTAAAACAGATACCATTTACCCTCAAACTCAACAATTGAATGATGATTTGTCCATCCAGTTACCGGCAAAAGTACAATTCCGCGGTACGTAAAAGGTCCTGTCGGTTTATCTGATGTTGCATAAACTATCATGTGTGTATCTCCTGTCGAATAGGAGAAGTAATATGTATCCTTGTATTTATGCATCCACGATGCTTCGAAAAAGCGACGGCTGTTATCACTTCCGGTAATCGGATTCCCGTCCTGGTCTAAAATTGAAATCATCTGAGGTTTTGATGCGAAAGTCAGCATGTCGTCTGACATTTTTGCCACATAAGGACCGAGTGCCGGACTGCTGCCGTAAGGTTCTTTCTGTTCCGCATCAAAACGGCCGTCTGTCCATTTTTCCATCTGACCTCCCCAGAGTCCGCCGAAGTACATGTATGATGTACCGTCCGTATCGGTGAAAACAGCAGGGTCTATGCTGAAACTGCCGGGTATATATGAAGGCTCGGGTGTAAACGGACCTTCCGGGTTTTTGGAAGTGGCAACTCCTATACGGAAAATTCCCTTTTTATCATGGGCCGGGAAATAGAAATAGTATGTTCCGTTTTTAAAAGCCGCATCCGGCGCCCACATGAATTGGGATGCCCAGCGGACATCCTTGATATTCAGCACTTCTCCATGGTCTTTCGGGACAGTGCCCATTTTTTCCATTGAAAAAACATGATAGTCCTTCATGTTGTACTGGCTGCCGTTTTTATCGGATACTTCCGCATCATCTATGTCATGTGACGGGTATATGTAAATTTTTCCGTTAAAAACATGAGCTGAAGGATCGGCTGAGTATATGTCCGTAATCAGCGGCTGAACCGGTTCGGATTGCCTGGATTCATCCGGTTTACCTTTACCGCTGCAGCCTGATATGCATGAGATTACTGAAATTATTAGAAGAGTAAAAGATTTTATCAGTTTCATTTTTACCGCCGTTTTTATTATCTGATTTAATGATTCAGCAGAAACAGAATTCCGCTGTCCGGATGCAATTATAATCAAATCTTTGAAATATGACAACTGTTTTTCATATATATCAGAAGTATTCCTGATTTTACGCTGAAGAAAATGGTACTCAGTTATTTCATGAATTGCAGTTTCCGATGTGCCCGGAAAGAAAAGTAAAATTATGCCTGTGAAATAAATTTTCCTTGAAATGAACGGATGACGGTACATAATCAGTGAAATACGGATTTTTCCGGCAGATGTTCTGCCGCATGAATTTATCCGCAGATGAAACTCAGTGAATTTTCAGAGATTTCAATTTCAAATATGAGGAGAACAGATGAAATTACATCACACAGCTTTCTGGACAGGAGACTTGG
This sequence comes from Spirochaetota bacterium, assembly GCA_016928815.1. Lineage (GTDB taxonomy): Bacteria > Spirochaetota > UBA4802 > UBA4802 > JAFGJZ01 > JAFGJZ01. The sequence continues at coordinate 34,395 of JAFGJZ010000078.1, read as the reverse complement.
AGAGATTGGAGAATTTTTACATAAAATATTTTGGCGGGAAAGTACTGTTTCGCCATTCAATTAATGATTTTAAATGCACGTTTATGGAAATTGCGGGTTCTTTTAAAATTGAAATCATGACGCGCACAGATATTTCCGGGCATGCTGCGGATGAACGCATCGGATACTCGCATCTTTCAATTGAAGTTGAAAGCAGGGAAAAGGTAAATGAACTTACTGATTTTTTCATGAAGGAAAATGTAAAAATTCTGAAAAACAGGGAGCAGTATGATGACGGTTTCTATGAAAGCTCTGTCTGTGATCCTGATGGAAATATCATAGAACTTGCCTATGTTGACAGAACTGTTAATCCCCATGTATAGAAAAGTAATTGCTTTATCAGTCCATTGAGTGATAAGGATGAACGGATCAGATTCATGATCTGAATCTGTGTTGCCGTGTATTCCGGAATGAAATTAAACTGAAAAAGATGGAGCAGCCTGATGAAAAGGGTTTTGACTTTTTTAACCTTAATGTTTCTTCCTCTCGTGAGTTTATATTCAGATGATCTGAATATTGTTATTCCGATTGAAGAAGTTATCAGCAGCTCGACTGCTGTGTTTGCAGCAGGTCCGCTGAACGATGAAGCCAGGATCATTAAAAAAAAGGCGGGGATATTCCGTTTTTATAATTATGAAATAAGAGATTTAAAATCATAGAGGTATTTAAAGGTCCTGCTGATTTTCAACCCGGGATGACAGCTTCAATAGCGGAGCCGTACCAGGATATGGAATATGAGCGAAGCCGCCTGTATGCTGACAAAGGAATTGATGAAGGTATAATTGAAAATATTTATGTATCTGAAAGCGGATATGCCGGTCTCAGAAAAGATATTCCGGTTATAGTATTTGTTTCCGGAACAGAACTGAATGATCTTGTATTTACCGCAAAAAATTCCAGAGAAAGTACCGGACTGAAAGAAAAAGTACTGTCACTGATCGGAAATCAGCAGAAATAAATACGCTTAGGCCGGCAAATTTCTGTTATATTTACCGGCCTAGACAGCTTTCAGTAGCGTTCGCCTTTCACTCTCAGAGTTATGAGAGACTCAAGCTGTTCAAGGTGTGCGGAGGTAAGAACAATATCCTGCGAGGCAAAATTTTCTTCAAGCCTTTCGATCCGGCGTGTGCCGGGTATTACAGCCAGCCGATCATACCTCGAAAGCAGCCATGCCAGTGCAGCCTGTGCCGGAGTGATTCCGGATTCCTCCGCAATTTTTTTTATTCCGTCTGCAAGGAGAATGTTGTGGGCAATTGCTTCATCTGTAAAGCGGGGATTTTCAAGTCTCCAGTCGCCGGTTTCAAGATCGCTTCGCGACCTGACTGAGCCTGACAGAAAACCCCGTCCGAGAGGCGAGTAGGCTACATAGCCTATTCCCAGCTGTTTAATCAGGGGAAGAATTTCATTTTCTACATCACGTGTCCATAATGAGTACTCGGTCTGAAGCGCCGTCAGAGGATGAACAGCGTGTGCGCGGGTAATGACTCCGGGATCCGCTTCGGACAGTCCGATGTAACGGACCTTTCCCGATTTTACGAGTTCGGCCATCGCTCCGGCAGTTTCTTCTATCGGTGTGTCAGGATCCGTCCGGTGCTGGTAGTAGAGATCAATATAATCCGTTTTGAGTCGTTTCAGTGAGGCCTCGCAGCTGGCCTTTACATAATCCGCACCCCCTTTAATTCCCTGCCAGCTGCCGTTTTCTCCGCGGGAAATGCCGAATTTTGTTGCAAGTGTGATTTTGTTCCGGCGACCCTTCAGTGCTTTTCCCAGAAGAATTTCATTTGTATACGGACCGTACATGTCCGATGTGTCCCAGAATGTACAGCCGATGTCAGCAGCATGTTCAAGAACACGGAGATTCTGTTCTTCAGATGTTGAGCCGTAGAATTCAGACATTCCCATGCAGCCCAGCCCGACAGCGGGTACACGCAGCCCCTGTGATCCGAGATTAATTTCTTTCATGATATGACTCCTTCCGGATTTTCTATTTCCGGTTTCTTGTTTCCTTCAAGGTGCGGCCGGCGACGCCGATGTTTTCCGGCGGATACTCCTGAATGTATACGAAAAAGAATTCAGGGGGATATCCGGTAATTTCAGATGCATCTTTTGTAATTTTTTCTACAAGCTGTTTTTTCTTTTCTTCACTTGTCTGATCAATTGCAATTGTTATAGCAGGCATAAAGACCTCCATTTATTTAAAGTAAATAATTATTTCCCTGAATTTACGGGATCGACACCGGTGGAGCAGCATCCATTGGATTAATACCGCTTGCCGCCCAGGCAATAGGCTGATTCCGGTTCAGCATGTCCAGCCGCTTCATGCAGCTTTCCGGAATTTCGAAATCATAAGCTTTCAGGTTTTCTCTGATCCGTTCAGGTTTGCTGCTTTTTGTTATTACTGAATATCCATGCTGGATTCCCCATCGTAAAAGCATAGCCGCTTCTGAAACATGCAGTTCAGCTGCGGTTTCCCGGATTACAGAGCGGCTTGGCTTTCTGGTTTCCGTCAAAACGTTGCCTCCCTGTCCTTCCTCTATTCGCCAGCCTGAGAGTGGCGCAAGCGGGCTGTAGGCTACAGGAGAAATTGATTTATTCCTCATGTAATCTGTAAGTCCGGATCTGTTACAAAGCGGATGGAACTCAATCTGATTTGCTTCCGGTTTTTCCAGACCTGCATTGAGAATTTCATTAATTTGCTCAATACCGAAATTGGAGACCCCGATATGTTTAGTCAGACCGGATTTCTTCAGTTCCGTAAGGGCCTGCCACTGTTCCAGTCTCAGTTCTGAAAGAGGAGCATGTATAAGATAGAGATCCACGTAATCAAGTTCAAGCTTTCTGAGCTGGTTTTTAAGCGTTTCTATTGTCTGTACGCCGTTCTTATCCGGTATGTCCCATTGCCTGTATCCCGGAAACACCTTGGTTGTAATGAATATTTTTTCCCTGGGAATTCCGGCTGTCTTAATTCCTCTGCCGGTTCCTTCTTCGTTGTTGTATGCTTCCGCGGAATCAATATGCCGGAATCCGGCGTTCAAGGCTTCCTTGACACAGAATTCAGCCTGGTCAGCCGTAAGCTGATATGTCCCGAATCCGGCAAACGGCATGCCGATTCCGCTGAGTGAAGATGCTGTTATTTTCATTTTTTACCTCTTTTGAAAGTGAAATTATTTTCTTTCGGTCAGATATCATATCTGTTATGAAATATAGTATAATGCGTTAAACTTACAAGACCGGATTATCCAATTTCTTGCCTATTCATGCAGATTTGCGGAATATTTATTGCATATAATTTCCATTTATCATATATTTGCATAAATTGAAAGACGGATGTTATGGGAAATAAACACAGCAGAATTATAGAAATTCTTACAGAACGGCTTCCGGCGGAATGTATGATTGATGCTTCAATCAGCGGTCTGAAACTCTACCGCGTTGATAACTCGTTCAGCCGCAAACCGGCATCATATAACTCGGAAATAATAATAATTGTTCAGGGAGAAAAACGTGTTTATCTCGGAGACCGCGTCTATATGTATGATCCTTCGAGATATCTTGTGGTGCCCGTTCCGCTCCCGGTGGAATGCGAGGCAATTGTGACAGACGGCCCGCTGCTCGGACTTGCGATTGCAGTGAATCCTGTTACTGTCGGTGAGATTCTGCTTGAGATTGATGAGACCGGTCTTCCCGGGGACAGCATCCATAGGGGAATTTATACCGCGGCTTTAACTGCTGATATTGAAGATACAGTGCTGCGTCTTCTGGAGTCATTGTCCGGGTCAAATGACGGACGGATTCTCGGGCCGATGATTATGCGTGAGATTGTCTACCGCGTGATGATGGGGGAGAACGGCTTTGCGCTGCAGTCTCTGGCATACAGGGACAGAAAATTTTTTCAGATCGCAAGAGTGCTGAACAGAATACATGAGACATACCATGAAAGTCATGATGTGAAAACTCTTGCCATGGAAGCGGGAATGAGTCTGTCTTCATTTCATGCAAATTTCAGCGCTGTAACTGATGTATCGCCGCTGCAGTATATTAAAAGCGTCAGACTTCATAAGGCGAGGGAGCTGATGATTCAGCACGGAATAAATGCATATGATGCGGCACTCCGCGTAGGTTATGAAAGCCCTTCGCAGTTCAACCGTGAATATAAAAGATTTTTCGGAATAACTCCCGCCAGGGACTGTATGATCAGGTAAATGCTTAAAATAAATGGCGGATTAAACAATCATCCGCGCAGGAACTCCCCGGATTTGCTGCATGCATTGCGTCTATGTAAAGTTTTTCATAATTTTCTTGTTTTTTTGCCGGTTTTATGTTTTTAATAAGAAAATCACTATTTTCGGGAAAAAATTATTGAAACAGCCTGACAGGATAAACATACTCCTTGTAGAGGATGATCAGCTGATTGCCATGTCAGAAATATCGGATCTGACAGATGAGGGTTTTTACGTGGTTCATGCTAAATCCGGTGAAAAGGCGGTTGAGCTGATTAATGAACCTGAAGCGGAATTCAATCTGATACTGATGGACATCAATCTGGGAAGCGGCATGAACGGAGGAGATGCCGCGAAAAAAATATTAACCATGCATGACATACCGATAGTTTTTCTTTCTTCACATACTGAAAAGGAAATAATTCAGTCGACTGAAGAAATAACATCCTACGGCTATGTTCTGAAACATTCAGGAAATGCCGTCCTTACCGCGGCCATTAAAATGGCTTTAAGACTTTTTGAAGCCAATAAAAAGATTCATGAATCGGAGAAAAAATTCCAGAAGGCTTTCAATTATAATCCGATTCCGATGTCGATAAACGACATGCTGGACAACGGCGCGTTTGTTGACTGCAATGAAGCTTTTCTGGAACTTACCGGTTATGATAAAACCGAACTGATAGGAAAAAATCCTCTTGATCTTGATTTTTACGCCAACCCGGATGACAGAACAAAAATTATCGAATTATTCGCAAGAGACGGATTTGTAAAAAAATACAGATATATGTATAAAAAAAGAAACGGCGAAACCCTGATGAAATACATTTCAATGTCAAGAATCAGCATAGATGACAAACCCTATTTGCTTGTTTTTCAAAGCGACTGACTGTAACCGGAACTGTGAATAAACCTGCCTTGAAAGATTCCGTAATTATTACGGTAAATATTTTTTTGATAAATTAAAAACTAATGATAAATTTATATTTAATAGCCGGATATTTTTATAAAGCTGTGGAAATAATCACGGGGTAATCAGAAATGAACAGTAAATTCTCGAATATTGATGAATACATTGAAAGCCAGCCTGATGAAACAAAGCGGGCATTGAGTGAAGTACGTAAATGCATCTTGAAGGCTGCTCCCGGGGCGGTTGAGATATTTAATTATAACATACCCGCTTTCTCACTCGTGGAAAACGGGAAAAGAGATCAGCAGATAATGATGGCCGGGTACAGGAATCATGTTGGTTTCTATCCTCATCCGTCAGTTATGGAGCATTTTGATGCCGAATTGAAGGATTATAAAAAAGGCAAGGGCTCGGTGCAATTCCCGAATGACAGACCTGTTCCTGGGGATCTTATCATCCGGATGGTTAAATACCGGCTGGAACTTCTAAAGAAGGAATAAATTTAGAATCTGAATCATGCCTCTGTGCGGCCGCCGGTCGGTCAGCCTGCGTAAATCATTTATTCATAAACTCTGCATCATATCATGAAACGAATTGAAAAATAATCAGAATAAAGAAAAAAAGTTGCATTTAGGAAATCTTTTAATCATTATCGTTACTGCTGACATATTTTATCAGAGGTGAGGAAGTGTTTAAAAGCATAGGCATTATAATCTTCGCTGCATTATCTGTGAATTTCAGTACCGCTGATTATCAGTATTATGTAATGCAGACTACAGGTCACGGCAGATATATGCTGACGGAATCAAATGAGCTGATTCCGGTTGAATTTTCCGCAAATTCAAACAGCGGAGCCGTTAAATCACTGGAAGCCCTGAATTTCGGAATTATTCAAAGGCTGGCCCTTAAGTATAACGGGGAAGGCAACAAAATATTCCTAAGAGGAAAAATTTCCAGTAAAGAAAAATGGAAACCGGTTGCATTGATAATGGAAGGTGATAGAATATTGCCTGAATCATATGATAGGTCAAACCTTGAGAATTATTATGAATTTACTCTTGAAAGCTGGTATATCATTGTTCCTTTTGAGGAATATATTGACCAGGGTCCTCCTGATTATGAAATAGCGGTCCATGATAATCTCACTCCCGATGATTTTGAAGTGAATATTGAAAATATAGCGGATATAAAATTACTTCAGCGCCGCTGACTGCAAATAAGCACGGCTGCTGTATTCCGGAATTTATCCGGAAAAAAAACGGGGATACTTATGGAAATCATGAAGATAACTGAAAATAAAGATGAACTCATGGATTTGCTTCTGATGGGTGATGAACAGGAAAACATGATTAAAAAATATCTGTACGAAGGGGATTTGTTCGCACTGTATGATAATGATCTGAAGACTGTCTGTGCTGTCACCAGGGAGGGTGATGATACCTGTGAAATAAAAAATCTGGCTACGTATGAAAAATACCATGGTCAGGGATATGGAACCGCTATGCTGAAATATATAATTGGGGAATATGAGGGGAAATGCAAAAAACTAATTTTAGGAACCGGAGACAATAAAAAAATAATTTCCTATTACGGGAAATTCGGATTTGTTTACTCGCATACGGTTAAGAACTTTTTTGTTGATAATTATGATCATAAAATGTATGAAGACGGAAAGCAGCTGGTTGATATGATATATCTGAAACTTGAATATCAGTCATGATTTCCGGATGAACGGCTTTCCCGTACGTATGTTCATAAAAGCAAAGCACAATGATTTTAGATGAAGTCTGTTAGAAGGAATACAAAATGAAAATAAAGGGTGTAGTTTTTGATTTTAACGGAACTTTGTTCTGGGATACTCATCTGCATAATGAAGCCTGGGATGTTTTCCTTGAAAGAAACAGAATCAAACTGTCAAACGAAGAGAAGAACAGCAAAATTCATGGCAGAAACAACAATGATGTATTGAACACTCTGTTTCATAATCAGCTTTCAGTAGAAGAAGTGAACAGACTTAGCAGGGAAAAGGAGTCTATTTATCAGAACCTGTGCCTGCAAACTGAAATGAAGCTTGCTCCGGGGGCTGAAGAATTTCTGGGTTTCCTCAAGAGCATTAAAATTCCTGTTGCGATTGCGACTGCTTCGGAATTTGACAACATTGAATTTTATTTTAAGCACCTGGGTCTTGGTTCATTCTTTGAAATGTCAGAAGTTATTTATAATGACGGCAGCATCAGAAGCAAACCTGATCCTCAGATATTCCGGAAAGCTGTAAACAGAATGGGATTAATGGAATGTGAAACGCTTGTTTTTGAAGATTCAATTTCAGGTATTCTCGCAGCGGAGAAAGCGGAGGTCGGTGGAATCATTATCGTAAATTCAAATAAAGAGGATTACGGCCGCTGGGACTATCCGCAGATACGGAATTTTGCCGAGGTTGATAAAAGTCTGTTCAGCCGGTAAATCATGACGGACTGATTGTGAAAGGATGATCTTAACAATCTGTCAGTCTGTCTGCAATATCTGTTTTGTTAATATTATTTTATTCCGATAATGATGATATATGATGTTTGAGAGGATATTTGAATGAAAAAATTGTTTCTTCCGCTTTTTATATTTATGGCTGTGCTTCTGTCTGCAAATGGAAATGAAAATTCTTTTTATGTCAGCGTAAGTAAAACAATAACTTATTATAACACCTCTGAGTGTTTTGAACTGCTCGGTTATAAGGTTTTCTTTCCTGATGACCTGCCGGGGAAATGCCGTCTTGAGCATGTCTCGCTTGGTGTGGGTCTGGGCAGGCAGGTAACCCGGGAAAATGGAAATCAGCTGGAAAAGACCATGCAGGAGAGTATTGAAAATAATGAAATTTTTAATCAGCTGTCGGATTATGATCCGTTTCGCCAGATCGGTGCTGTTTATTCATACGGAACCGGGTCTGTAAAACTGGTGGTTGCAACAATGCCTTCATCAAGCTACGGAATTGTGGAAAACGACAAATCCGGAATGGCATCTTTTTTAAAAAATGGAAAGCGTTATTACTGGATTGACTATTCAGATAACGAACAGCAGGAAAATCAGTCGCCGATGCTGATATGGGAAAATGATGAAATTAGTTTCATGGTTTTTCTGCTTAACGGAAAATCCCTGAATGAAAAGCAGGCTGTCAGAATTGCGGAAGAAGTTATGAAATTTAATTAATTAAATTCCGTCAAAGCCTTTGGGGAATGTTTCGGGTCAGTGAAAAACATGTCTTTGCGGGTATTAATATCAATATGATGTTTCTAAAAATTTATTCCGGCATGTATTGTAAAGTCTGTCCGGGTAATGATTGATAATTACCTGATGCAGGCAGGGTACTGACTATAAATTATTAAAAGGAGAAAAATCATGAATGAACTGAATTTTTCTGCAGACAGGTCCAGCAGACTGCTGTATAAAGCCGGCGGATGGACGGCTGTATTGTTTCTGGCATATACATTTACGGCACTTCTGATTTTTGCATTTGTAGGCAAAGGTTACCCCGAGTCAGCGTTGGAATGTTTTGATATGCTGAATGAGAATATGTTTACGGCGCTGTTGCGGCTTGATATCGTTTCGGTTATTGTAATTCCTTTTTATTACTTATTGTTCTTCAGCATATATCAGTCCTTGAAAAAAAATAATGAATTATTTGCGAAAATCGGTTTATTCTGCACTCTTGCAGGAGTTACAATCTTTATTTCCGGACTGAATATAACATCAATAGTTATTCTTAGTAATAAATATCATATGACGGATTCACCTGAAATGAGGCAGCATTTTTTAGCTGCATGCGAGGGGATGTTGGCAGAAGATATGTGGATTAATACCGGATCAATCATCAGGGGAATATTAATTGAGGCAGGAGCAGTTATTTTTTCAATATTAATGCTGAAAACACTGATTTTTAATAAAGCTACAGGAATAGTAGGCCTGCTTACGCATGGTTTTGATTTTATGAGCATCATTATTGGCATATTTTACGCCCCGATGAAGGAAATATTTACAATGGTTGCAGGACCTCTTTATGTCGTCTGGTTTGTAATGGTTGGAATCGGATTATTCAGGTTAAGTAAAATTAAAATCTGATATGATTGAAAGAATTCCAGAACATGGAATATAGATAAATTAAGACATCATTTAAATTTCCACCAATTTTTGAAAAGGAACATGAAGGATATTTTAAATACTGGCATGATATTCACCGAATTATTAGACACTTAAATTTGAATCGGTGCCGATGCAGCATGAAATACGGGGATAATTTGAAAAGAATAATTGAAACAGAAAGGCTTTATCTGAGAGAATTGACTGAAAAAGATGAAAGTGAACTGGCGAAGGTGTTAAGTGATCCTGAATCGATGAAATATTATCCTCAGCCTTTCGATGACAAAAAGGTCGGGGATTGGATAATATGGAACATTGAAAATTACATGAAATACGGGCATGGACTCTGGGCTGTAATTTTAAAGAAGGGGGATGTTTTTCTTGGTGACTGCGGAATAACAATGCAGAACATAGAAGGTGAAATGCTGCCCGAACTTGGATATCACATCATAATGAAGTACTGTAATAATGGATATGCCTCAGAGGCGGCAATGTCATGTATTAATTATGCGTTTGAAGTTTGCGGCTATCCGTCCCTTTATACTTATGCAAAACATGACAACATGCCGTCATTGCGTGTTGCTGAAAAAAATGGAATGAAATTTGTTAAATATTTTGAAAAAGAACTGATGGGAAAGACGGTTCGGGAAGCGCTTTACTGCAGGCACCGCTAAATGCGGTATGGATAAATTCATCTGCGGTGTTATATATATGATGGAGTCAGGTATGAAGAAATTTCTTATTTTTATTCTGTTCTTTTTTATAGCAGTCTGTTTATATTATTTAATTGAAATAACGGCAGCGGCAATAAATACTCCGGATCTGCTTAAGAAATATTTAAGCGGTGAAATCGTAAAAATTGACGCGGATGACTTTACCGGAAGACAGATAGAAATTCTTTTAAAAGTGCAGGATCCCGGTTTTTACCATCACAAAGGCGTTGATTTTAAAACTCCTGGAAACGGGTTGACTACGATAACACAGGCAATAGTCAAAAAAATGTATTTTAAAAATTTCAAACCGGGTATCGCAAAAATCAGACAGACGCTTATTGCAAGATTTGTCGTCCATCCGATGGTATCCAAAAAAGAACAGTTAACGATTTTTGTGAACACTGTCTGGTTTGAAAAAAACTGCGTCGGTTTCCAGTCAGCCGCGCAACTTTATTTTAATAAGGATCTGCCGGATTTGTCGGAGGATGAATATATCTCTCTTGTCGCAATGCTTTCTTCACCCGTAGGTTTCAATATCAGAACAAACAGCAAATCCAATTCCGAGCGGGTTAGAAGGATTAAACTGCTGCTTGAAGGAAAATACAAACCAAAAGGTCTGATGGATCAGTATTACGGCAAGCTTACCGATGATGAACAGAAAAATTTAGCGCCGGCAAGCTATTTTGAAAATCTCTATGAAAAATCTGAACCGTGAAAATACACAATCAACCTGTGATCCGTGATTTTTTAAAAACGGCAATTATTGCCGTATGTAACGAATTGAGAAAATATTGAATTCCAAATCATTTTTTTAAAAATTATTCCATTTAATAAAAAACAATTGCACAAAAAAAATAAATTTACGATCTTCGCTTAAAAAGTTTTTTTTGAAATTTACTTACAGGTTTAAAATGAAAATTATTAAAGAGATACTATTTGACGCCGCTTTCATTAAAAAAATGCTTTCTGTTGCGGTTCCGATTTCAGCACAGTTTTTTGTAACTTCTGTTTTAAACATGATTGACGTCATCATGATCGGTCAGTCCGGAGAAGTGCCTGTCACGTCTGTCGGAATTGCAAATCAGGTTTACTTTGTATTTTCAGTGTTCATATTCGGCATAAGTGCGGGAACCGCAATTTTTTCAGCCCAGTACTGGGGAAAGAAGGATTACAGAAATATTCAGGTTACAATGGGTTCCGGCATAAGCATGAATGCAATAATAGCTCTTCTGTTTACATCAGCCGCCCTGTTTTTACCGGCGGTTCTCATGTCTCTTTATACAAAAGACACTGCTGTCATACAGCTTGGATCGCAATACCTGAGAATTGTTGCGGTAAGCTGCATTTTTACCGCAGTGACGGCATCATTTTCAGCGGTACTCAGAAGTACTGAAAAACTTATTCTTCCGACAACTGCCAGCATCATCGCAATTGCATTGAATACGTGTCTTAACTATCTTCTGATTTTCGGAAAATTCGGTTTTCCGGAAATGGGTGTCAGAGGGGCGGCATATGCAACTTTAATAGCCCGTATCATTGAATGCATGATAATAATGGTTTTTATTTACATAAAGAAATATGATTATGTCCATCCTAAACGTGACATGTTCCGGTTCACATTTGTTTTCGTAAAGAGATATCTTCATGTAGTGCTTCCTTCTCTGATGACGGAAGCTGCATGGGCGGTTTGCGTTACAATCTACATGTCGATTTATGCAAGAATTTCTACAGATGCCGCAGCGGCGGTCAATATCGCCGCGACAATCGAGATGTTCGCTTTTGTCTTTTTTATCGGTATCGGACACGGTTCCGGCATTCTGATAGGCAATTCAATCGGCAGCGGTGACAGGGCAATGATAAAAAAACTGACCGGATCATCCATGTTCATCGTCATATTCTTTTCCGTGATTGTTTCCGCCTTAATCATGTCGGCATCATATTCCGTAACCGGGTTTTATAAAATCAAACCTGAAACTGCCGTGTATCTGAAAAACATTCTCATTGTTCTCGGCCTGTTTTTCTCCGTAAAAACAAGCAATATGCTTTTTGTTGACGGAATACTCAGAAGCGGGGGAGATACCGGTTTTACTTTCTTTCTGAATTTCATTCCGATGTATTTAATAGGGATACCTGCGGGTCTGATAGGCGCATTCGTCTTAAATCTGCCCGTTTACTATGTATATGCTCTTGTATGTGTTGAGGAGATAGTGCGCTTTGCCGCAGGATATCTCCGCATCCGTTCAGGCAGGTGGATAAACAACCTTTCGGTTTAGCGCGGAAACAGCCGGAAATTAAACCATGCTCTCCGGTTTTAGTATTTTCCTTATTCTGATGATGCCGTAAACAATCAGAACGGTACCGACGGACAGGTTTAATGCATGCATGATGACAGCAGGTACATTTTTTCTTAGAAGTGAAAAAAATATTACCGAGGAACCCATGAAAGTGAAGGTTGCCGAACCGGTTGAAAAACCGAAAATAAAAAGTTCCTTTTTTGTATAATTATTCTCAACCGCTTTTGCAGCAAAAATTCCCGTAAAAAAGACAATGGTAAGCGGACTGGATAATGTCAGAATTAAAACGGAAATGAATGATGAGATGACTCCTGACGTTTCAATTGTTACCTTGGATTGAAGTCCGTTCAGTATGGAGCTTTTAATAATTAAAATGCCGAATATCATTAATACTGCCGAGCTGATTATTCCGAATACTTTTTTGGTTTTCTTTCTGTTCAGAAATTCACCGATTCCGGTAATTGAAAGGGTAATGTAGAAATAATCAACGATCGTAACCGCTGCGACTGCGGCAAAACCGTCATAAGCGGACCTCTGCAGCGTTAAATCTGCAATGTAGAAAAAGACCGGACCGATTGCAAGCTGCAGAAATAAACCGGTCGTCAGTCCCTGTCTGAAAATTTTAAATCCGTTTTTCACCGTGAATACCTTTACTCAGTATATATCATTACTTCTGAAGCTGAAAATCATAAATCCGGATTACTCAGCCTGTCGGCTGTTATCACCCGGAATGTATATGAATTGACGGTTATTCTGATTCCTTTATCCATGTTTGCAATATAGTAATTTTTACCTTTTTTCGTAAATCCGGATTCCGGAGTTGTTTTCAGAAGATCAAGAATTAATGTTTCGATCCTGCTGCGGGAATAGTCTGTTCCCAGCTTTTTGTTTATTCTTCTATAAACCAGTTCAGTGTAACAGATGTTATCAATTATTTTTTTTCTTTCAACCGCCATGATCCGCTCCGGATGAAATTTTCTTTTGATTTAATGCATATCCTATCGTAGAACCCGGGCGTCAGTTGTAAAGCCGCATTTAGTTCATTCGTGCAATTTTACACGCTGATTTTATTTCCATTCACCTGATATATTATGCTGCGGCTTCGTTTTTTTATTCAATAATTTACTTGACTATAATAATTAAAAGTCATTTTGTATAAAAAATGACTTTAAAATGAAGTAAATCCCGAAAAGTCATTCTTGATTTTTGAAGTTAATCAGAATCTATCATTACAGAGTAGATTAAAAACAAACCATAGGAGATAAGCATATGAAACGTTATTCATTAGGACTGGATTCCAGTACACAGAGTCTGACTGCGGTCATTATTGACATTGACAGGGGGGAAATTGTTTATGATAAGTCACTTGATTATGCATCAGATTCCCGGCTTAATGTTTTCGGAATAAATTTTAAAGAATATACTGTACCTGCACGCGAAGACGGTGAAGCTGATCAGCCGCCGAAAATGTATTTTGCTTCTATTGATGCAATGTTTGAGGACATGAAAAAGGACGGGGTGGACATCTCCGCTATTAAAGTAATAAATGTTTCAGGACAGCAGCACGGTCATCTGTATCTGAACGGCAGCGCAAAAACCGTTCTTGCCGGTTTGAATGAATCCGGTTCTTCGCAGAAAAACCTTGTTGATATGCTGGAAAATATTTTCTCCTATAAAACAGCACCTATCTGGAAAACATCAAATACAGTGTCGCAGGCTTCGGAAATGAGAGATGCTGCAGGCGGCAAAGATTCAATGATTACTCTATCCGGATCGGATTCTCCGCTTCGTTTCACCGGTGCGGTCATCCGGCGTGTCGGTCAGCAGTTCCCTGCTGTTTATGAGAAAACTGAAACAATTCAGCTTATTTCCAGTTTCATTCCGGCTGTTCTGTGCGGTAAGGCGGATACGGGAATTGATTTCGGTAACGGATGCGGCATGTCGCTTATGGATTATCAGAAAAAAACATGGTCGGATAAACTTGTTTCTGCGGCGGCAGCCGGCCTTCCGGGCGGTAAGGAAGCATTGATGAAAAAGCTTCCTTCCGTATGCGCACCTGATGATGTTGTCGGAGAAATTGCCGCTTATTATAAAGAAAAGTACGGTTTTGCAGACTGTGTAATAGCCGCCGGTTCGGGAGATAATCCTCAGACGAAAGTTCTTGTGAAAGGGGATCTTCTCAGTCTTGGAACCAGTTTTGTAAATATGGTTGCTACTGACGGAAAAACTTTTGATATGGGCGGATATGCAAACGGAATGTATGACGGAGTCGGCAGGCCGTTCATGTTCGGATGCAGGACCAACGGTGCCATGGTTTGGGACAGGGTCCGCGCCAATTACGGTCTTACCAAAAAAGATTATACAAAAGCTGAACAGGCGCTGGGTTCCATTAATCCCGGTACGGGCCTTTACCTCTGGCAGGTGGATAATGAATCATTTCCGCCTTCAAAGAAATTTGATGCTGTGCGGATCGGAGCTGATTCAGGCTCGCTTGAATTTGATTACTCGGGAATTATTGATTCGTCTCTTGCGGCAGTGTTTACTTTTTCAAAAGCTTTTGCAATGGAAACTTCCGAGCCGCTGTATATTACAGGCGGTCCTACCGCAAGTGCCGGAATCATGCGGCGTGCAGCGGGTATATGGGGGCGTCCGGTAGTTACAATCGGGTCTGTCGGTGCAGGTCTTGGTACGGCTGTCGCAGGAGCACAGGCTCTTGCCAAATATAAAAAAGAGCAATTTGATGCAGAAAAGCTCAGCGGTTCTGTTCTTCCAAGGGGCAAACAGATAGATCCTGTAGCTGAAGATGTGGCCCGTTATAAGGAGTATCTGCCGAAGTTTGAAGAGGCTTTCAAAAAAGCCGCCTATTAATCTGAATTGTGAAGAAGCTGTCCTGACTGGTCAGCTTCTTTTTTTATAACCCGGCCTCAAAATCATTTCCAGACTTTATATACCTGAAATGCGAAGCGAATGTTATCGTTTAATTGTTTCAAAACAGAATTCATTAAAGTTTCAGAACATTATAACGCGGGATATTTTTTAAATAAATCATTTCTAACTTTTTTTCTTGCTTATTTTACTGATTCTAATATAATTTAAAAGCATTTACAGGCCGGACGGTTTTTTATGTGTGCAAAAAATAGTCACAAAGTGTAAATTTAGGGAATCAGGTTTACACAATTTTACACTTTTTTACTATGTTTTGAACACTTCTTGTTTATGTGTTCTATTTTTGAACGTAGAATTTTACCAAAAAATGACAAAATTATGGTAGATTGTATGGTTTTAAGTCTTTTTTGGCGAAAAAATTGAAAAAAAAGCGGCTTCCTGTTTTATGGCATGGAGTTTGCATATATACTGATGTAAAGAACAGAATGTTTCTTTTGTTTTTATTCTCTTTTTTTAATTTATTACTTTGCTTTGAGGGATTATATGAAAACAGTCTGCCGGTTATTTTCCGCCGTGTCACCGTCCTCCTCTGCCGGAGTTCAGAATATGCTGATTCCGTTGGAAATTTTTACATTACAAATTGAATACAAATTTAAAGGAGATAATATATGAAGAATCTAAAAAAATACCTTGTATTGGGTATTGCCGTAGCAATGCTTGTTATGCTGGCAGCTTGCGGTAAAAAAGGGAGTGGTCTGATTAAAGTCGGTATCATCAACAATCCGCCGTCTGAATCAGGTTATCGTGCAGCGAATGTTGCAGACTTCGAAAAAGTTTTCACAAAAGCAAACGGGTATGAAGTATCTACTTTCTACAGTTTGAAAAATGATGAACAGCTTAATGCAGCTGCTCAGTTTATCACTGATAAAGTGGACTACCTTCTTCTTTCTGCTGCTGCAACAGATGGTTGGGACTCAGTTCTTTCCAATGCAAAAGAAGCCGGTATCAAAGTATTTCTTTTTGACCGTATGCTTAATGCTGATCAAAGTCTTTACGAAGCTGCTGTTGTATCTGACATGGCAAATCAGGGTGATACTGCTGTTAAATGGCTTAAAGAGCAGAAACTTCCTAAATACAATGTAATTCACATCCAGGGAGCAATGGGTAGTGATGCACAGATCGGCCGTACTAACGCACTAGAAGCTGAATTCAAAGCCGGAAGAATGAAAAAAGTCGCTCAGCAGACTGCAACTTGGGATGAGGCTGAAGCTAAAAAAATCGTTGAGTCAGTAATCAACTCTAAAGAGCCGTTTAATGTAATTTATGCAGAAAACGACGGTATGGCAAAAGGTGCTGTAGCAGCTCTTGATGATGCTGGTATTACTCACGGTGTTGGCAAAGACGTTATCGTAATGGGTTTTGACTGTAACAAATGGGCTCTTAGAGAACTTCTTGCTAAAAACTGGAACTATGACGGTCAGTGCAGTCCTTTCCAGGCATCTGTAATCGACGGAATGATCAAAAAACTTCAGGCTGGCGAAACACTTCCTTCTAAAAAAGTTATTTCTGAAGAAAAAGGTTTTGATGCAGCTACTATTACACAGGGTGACATTGACACTTACGGTCTTGGAGACTAATTTCTAAGGTCACTTCAATAATAAAAGCAACATCGTTTTAAGGATGTGCGGCGCGGAATGTGCGGATTATATTTACATATTCCGCGCCATTATTTTAAAAATTTCCAAGGCATAAAGGTGGTTTGTTACCAATGAAAAATGACATCGTTTTATCTATGAGTGGAATTTGCAAAAGATTTCCGGGTGTTCTGGCTCTGCAAAATGTCGATTTTACTCTTTGTAAAGGTGAAATTCATGCTCTGATGGGTGAAAATGGAGCCGGTAAATCAACTTTGGTTAAAGTACTGACCGGAGTCTATCAGAAAGATTCTGGGCAGATCAAATTAGCAGGAATTGATAATGAAGTTGCAATTAAATCACCTCAAGACGCTCAGAATTTGGGTATTAGTACTGTTTATCAGGAAATTACGCTTTGTCCGAATCTTACAGTTGCTGAAAACATGTTTATCGGACGGGGAAATTACAGTTTTATAAATTGGCGCGATACTCATAAAAAAGCGTCAGATATTCTCAAGAAATTAAATATTCCGACAAGCGCCACAAGGCAGCTTGGAACTTGCTCCCTTGCCGTACAGCAGATGGTCGCGGTAGCCCGCGCAGTTGACATGGATTGTAAAGTACTTATTCTGGATGAACCTACTTCTTCTCTGGATGAGCAGGAAGTTGAATTGCTTTTCTCGTTAATGCGTGATCTGAAATCACGTGGTGTCGGTATCATCTTCATAACGCATTTTCTTGAACAAGTATATGAAATATGTGACAGGATAACCGTTTTGAGAAATGGTGAACTTGTTGGAGCATATAATATAAATGAATTGCCGCGTGTAGAGCTTATTTCGAAAATGATGGGTAAAGAGCTGGACGACCTTTCGAAATTGCAGCACAGGAAAAAGGAAATACCGGAGAATGCTCCTTATGTTTACGAAGCATCCGGATTATCCAGTGCTGAGGGTACAAAACCGTTTAATTTCGAGATTCACAAGGGTGAAGTAAACGGCTTTACAGGACTTCTGGGATCTGGACGCAGTGAAAGTGTCCGTGCAATTTTCGGTGCTGATAAAATTACCGGCGGTAAGGTTAAAATTAACGACAGACTCGCAAAGATATCCAAACCCAAGGATGCAATGAAATACGGTATGGGGTATCTTCCCGAGGACAGAAAACAGGATGGAATCATTGACGAACTGTCCGTTCGTGATAATATCATACTTGCTCTGCAGGTTATGAAAGGTTTTTTCCGGCCGTTTTCAAAATCCGAAGCGGAAGCTTTTGCGGATAAATATATTAAATTACTGGGTATAAAGACAGCCTCGTCTGAAACACCTATTAAGTCGCTTTCGGGCGGTAACCAGCAGAAGGCGATTCTTGCCCGATGGCTGCTTACAAATCCTCAATACCTTATTCTGGATGAACCGACCCGCGGTATTGACGTCGGTACAAAAGTTGAAATACAGAAGCTTGTACTGAAACTTGCCGAAGACGGTGTCAGTGTTACATTTATTTCATCTGAGATAGAGGAGATGCTTACCACCTGTTCACGGCTCATCGTTATGCGGGACCGTAAAATTGTGGGTGAACTGAAAGGCGAAGACATGACACAGGCTAAAATTATGCATACGATAGCAGGGGAGGCGACTCATAATGATTAAGGCATTAAAAAAACTATCAAATTCTCAGCTGGCTATTCCGCTTTTTGCACTTTTTCTGGTTATCGTTTTTAATTTAGTCAGAGATCTGAGTTTTTTTTCAATAAGCATTACAACTAACAACTACGGAAATACAGTTCTTTCAGGAAATATCATCAGTATATTGAACGGAGCATCGGAACTGGCAGTTCTTGCAATAGCAATGACGCTGGTTACATCTGCAACAAAAGGGCAGGATATCAGTGTCGGTGCTGTAGCTGCAATAGCGGGAAGCGTGTTTGTCAGCGTCCTTAGAGGTAATGATATTACATTATCAGTTATTCTGCTGGCATTTGTTACAGCATGTATCGTTGCGGTTCTATTTGCACTGTTTACCGGAATGATGGTAGCTTTCTTCAATATTCAGCCGATGATTGCATCTCTGATACTGTTTACGGCAGGCCGGCCGATAGCATACTGGATAAACGGCGGAGCTACTCCAACCGTTGAAAGTCCCCTTTTGGGATACATAGGCAGTTTCATTCCGGGTATACCTATTCCGACTCCGATTCTTATTGTAATAGTATTCGGACTGCTGGTTACACTTGCACTGAGATTTACGAATCTCGGGCTTTACATACAGTCGGTTGGTATTAATGAACGCGCAGCAAGACTTAACGGTATTAATCCCATGTTAATGAAACTTATCTCTTTTATGATACTCGGTGTCTGCGTTGCAATAGCGGGGTCAATAAATGTCTGCCGAATCGGACTTATCAACCACGAGACCATTCTTATTGATATTGAGATGGACGCCATTCTTGCAGTTGCCATCGGCGGAAATGCACTAAGCGGCGGTAAGTTCAAGCTTTCCGGATCAGTGATAGGGGCATATATCATTCAGGCATTAACGATAACTCTTTATGCCATGAAAGTTTCCTCTACTGCAGTTAAAGCGTATAAAGCGATCGTTATTATTGCGATTGTGGTAATTGGTTCGCCGGTTGTTCAAAAATATGCTCTTCAGCTACGCGACAAGCTCTTTTATAATAAACCGATGAAAATAACGGAGAATAATTGATATGGCAAGTAAAAAAGACAGAAATTTATTTGCCGGGACACCGGGAAAGAAACAGAAGGAGCCTATTTCAAGTACGACTCTGCTCCTTACAATAACCATATTTGCGTTTATTGCAATGTACCTTGCCGCCATGATTATCTGGGGCGGCGGATTTACGAATCCTCAGCAGTTTTTTGACATTTTCAACAATAATGCATATCTGATTGTAATTTCATGCGGATTGACTGTTGTCATGATAGCCGCCGGAATCGACATCTCAGTCGGAGGAATGATTGCGCTGGTGACCATGACCTGTGTAGTTTTTCTCGAGGCTCATGGAGGCAGTGTTTTCGGATCAATTTTCCTGGCGCTGGCTATAGGTCTGGGAATGGGAGTGATTCAGGGATTTCTGATATCATATCTGCAGATTCAGCCGTTCATTGTTACTCTCGGCGGTATGTTTTTTGCAAAAGGAATGACAACCATCGTAAGTAATACTCCGCGTACCATAACAACGGAAGCTTTTCTTGCTTTTAAAAATTTCCGTATTGTTATTCCGGGCATAGGTTCATACGGTAAATCCGGGAATTACATTCCTGTCAGAGTTGAACCGGGCGTATTGATCGCAATCGTCATCGTTATCGCAATTTGGGTAGTCTGCAGATGGACCCGTTTCGGACGCAATCTTTATGCTGTCGGAGGAAACAGTCAGAGTGCATTGATGCTTGGTATTAATGTAAAACGTACAAAATTCTACTCTTATGTTCTCAGCGGTCTGCTTGCTGGAATCGGCGGTTACATCTATCTGCTTCATACCGGAGCCGGTAACGCTTCCAATGCTACAGCTGCGGAAATACAGGCGATTGCATCGTCCATTATCGGCGGTACATTATTAACCGGAGGTGTCGGAAGTGTAATCGGGACCCTTTTCGGTGTGCTTTCATTGAAGACGATCAGTAATATTGTAATTGCATCCGGTCTCAGGGAACCTTACTGGCAGAGTATTACAACAGGATTGATGCTGTGCTTTTTCATTCTGCTTCAGAGTGTCATTCTTACCCTGCGTAAGAGAAAAGGCGTCAGTTCATAAAGAAACTTTATTTGTTATAGAAGGCGGTAATTATGCCGGTATGGTAAATGCGCCTTTGCATTAAAAATTTAACTTTGTCTGCATATATTTTCACTAAACGGTGATCCTTACAGAGTAAATGAAATAAATTTACTCTGTAAGGTAAACTGAAGCCGGCATTCCTCTAACGATCATTTGCAGTTTCCCCGATAATCCTCATTATGAAAATATTTTACTTAATTTGCCGGATCAAAACAGATTAAATCATTTTTTTATTTGAAAATTAAAGTCAGAACAGGTAAAGTCGGATATCTTTCGCCGGTTGCTGGATACCTTGATCCTGTGCTCTGTTTCAGTCCATATTGCGCTGTTTTAAAATGACGGAGTACGCATCAGAGAGCATGAAAAGGTGAGACAGAATAATTCAGCCGTGATATTAGTGTGTTGAGGACATGAAATGGACTGGTCTTATAATATGGTGAATGGCTGCCGTCAGCAGGTTATGAACGGGATTCGCAGAAACCTGATATTGCCGCATATTTTCCGGTTGCATTCATGTCGACCCGCGGTATGGGCGTCAGATGGTGGATTCCGGTTACCGGCAGGAATTAGCTGGTGAATATTTTTAAAAGGAGATAATATGCATATTACGAACATTAAAAATACAAGAAAATATTCCAGGGATAATATCGTATCACATCTTCTGGTTTCTGAATTGTCAACCGGTGCAAGGCATATTACGACCACATTGGTTGAAATGGATGTGAACGGACATCAGCATCTTCATTCGCATGAAACGGAGCAGTCATATTTTATCATTAAAGGCAAAGGGCTGATGAACGTCGGTGATGAGGAATGTGAAGTGATGAAGGGTGATTCCATCTTCATTCCGTCAAATGCAGTACATGGTTTGAAGAACACGGGTAACGAAAAGCTTGTCTATCTCAGTGCAGGTTCACCTCCTTTCGGTAGAGTAAAGGAGGCCGAGTTTTGGCCTTTGGAGAATATAAACAGATAGCAGGCTTCACCGGCTGTTAAAAACTGAATTCTTCTTGAAAAATTATGATTAATGTATTATTTTTTTCAGACAAATGAAATTGTAGCATGCTTTTTATTACAGTTGATAAAATTACAGGAAACAATAATATGAAATATTTTTTGATAATTATTCTTTCTGCAGTCTGTACAATATGTTCTTTTGCCCGGAACGGCGGGTATGAAAATTGGAATTTTATGTTTGAGAAATATCCGCTTGAATATTTAAGATCTGAAAATCCGGATGATGTTTTCAAATTATTAAATGATGGAAAGTCTGTTTCAGCATCGGAAAAGGATATGTTTTATCATGATCTTGAAAAGTACATAACCGTATGTATTGAGCCGGGTAACCGTAACTATATAATTATCAGCGGCATTCTGGAAGATATTCTTGATTTGATGGAAGTTTGCGAACAGCAGGGTACTTTCTTTAATCATATGAGAAACCGTTTAGGGGCTTATTCTCTCTGGCTTGATTATTCCGTATTAACTGCTGATAAAAATGTAACTTTGAAGTACATTGCCGATAATATAATCAAAAATGGAACAGAAAGGGGAAATCAGGTGCTTGTAACCGAAAGATATGAAAAATGCATAAATGATGCAAATAAAATCAGCAGCCCGGTCATGTACGGCAATATAATATGGTTTTATGAAAATTATATGAAATAGATAATGGAAACCGGAACAGCCGGTTCAAAAATAATGATTACTTTGAAAAGGTGAATTTATGAAGAAAAGTCCGGTAACCGGAGGTCTGCAGCGGAATCTTGGTATTGGTGAAATTATCATAACTCGAAAAAATGAGGAAATCATCTGGACAGTTTTAGGTTCCTGTGTCTCGGTGATTTTTCATGTAGATAATGTCGTGTCAATGATATGTCATGCCCAGCTCCCGTACAATTCCATTAACCGTAAATGTACAAATGAATGTCCGCATCCATGCGGCAGGGACTTTGACAGGTCATCTGATAATCTTTACGTTAAATGTTCTCTTGAATATATGATTAAAGAGCTGTCTGCGTTTAAATTTGATAAAAAGGATCTGCATACTACTCTCATAGGCGGTGCATCCGTATTTAATATTAAAACTGATCTGATGCCTATCGGTGAATTGAACGTAAAAGCTGCGAAGGATATTCTGAAAGAAAAAAATATTAGAATAAACCGTGAAAAAACCGGAGGATTAAACGGGTGCAATCTGTGGTATAATACAAGTTCAAACCGGCTTTTATATAAGGTTATAAATGAAGATTCTCAACGGATTGAATTGCTGAACAATACTTTCATAAAAAATTGAGTTAAATAACAAAGAATAATTATCTTATCTGACTGTGGAGAAAAAACTCTGCCGTGTAATTAAGGTACTGTGAAACATAATATAATTATACTGATAATATTGAAAAGGAGTTTGTAATGAAATATTTATTCAGCACTGCTTTAATTTTTTTTGTTCTATTTATGTTCGGGTGTAATACTTCTCCGGCATTAAATAAAGAAAGTGCATTTGAAATTAAATCTGTAAGTACAGAAAATCCTGTAATCGGCGTTTCATTTATAAATATTAATAATCAAAGACAGAAAGAATTTAATTACTTTAAGGAGTTATCGGACATTATGGGTCTTCCATCATTGTGCCTTGATGCTGATGGAAGTGCAGAAAAACAAAAAGAGCAGATTGAGCAAATGATTGAACAAAAAGTTAAATGCATCATTTGCTTTACATATGATGATGATTTATTTTCAGTTATAGAAAAAGCAAAAAATCAGGGAATTGCAATAATCAGATATGATGCAGCTTGCGGGTTCCTGCCTGCTGACTATGTGATTTCAATAAATTATGAAGACATTGGCAGAATGCAGGGGCAATGGCTTTTAGAAAATATACCTGAAGGCAACATACTTATTTTGTCCGGAAGTCCCGCAGATATTGTAGCAGCAATGCTTCATGATTCGGCACTCGCTGTAATTGGAAAACGGATCAACAACGGTAAGTATAAAATTCTCGCTGACAAAAGTGTTAACAACTGGGATCCTTCTTTTGTAAATGAAATATTTTCTGAAATTCCAAATATCAGAAAAGTAAATGCTGTGTTGGCTCCGAATGATGGAATTGCGTATGAAGTGGTAAATGAATTAAAAAAACTCGGATTGAATGGAAAAGTATTGGTCAGCGGTATGGATGGTATTCTTGATAACTGCAGAAATATTGTTTCAGGGGATCAGGATATGACAATAATCAAGGATTGGAACGACAGAGTGAAAACTGCACTTACTGTTTCAAAAATGATTATTAATGGAAATCAAAATGAAATAAAAACAGATGGTGTAATAAATTATAATTCCGTCCGCATTCCTGTAATTTATGTACCGGGTGTAATTATCCGTAAAGGCAATATTTCCGAGTTTATTACGCGAAAATGGTATACAAAAGAGGAATTAGGATTATAGTATTTTAAGCAGTCTGATGATTATTTTTTGAATGTATCAAAGGTGGGTTATATGAAAAAGACTGGAATTGAACCGGGTGTCGTACATGAAATACCTCCGGATCTCGAAAAGGTTCTTACGAATTCTGAAAATGTACTGGAAATATGGAATAAACTCACTCCGCTTGCGCGAAATGAATGGATCTGCTGGATCATTTCTGTAAAAAAATCCGAGACAAGAAAACAGCATATTGAAAGATTGTGCGGTGATCTTCTAAACGGGAAACGGAGACCATGCTGCTGGGCAGGGTGTCCGCACCGATGAATAAAATTGCAGCAGTTTTTATACTTACCATTGGAATTTATCAGTTTTGAGATACCTGCATTAAAATGTTATTGATTTTATAATATAATTAAAGCAGACATGTGTATTCTTTTTTATAGGCGGTGTTGAAATGAAAACATATCCGGAATTTATAGATGATAAATCAAATAAATTCCGGGAAATTAAGTAAATGAACAGTATTTAAAGCATTCTGAAAAACTGCTCGGTCTTTACGGGTGGCAGTGTCTTTATGCTGAAGAAGGACTTGATGATTCAGATGATCTTTTTGAATCAGGTCTGAACGCTCTTGAAAAGGCTTTTCCGCAGAATGATTATTCTGAATATAGAGAATTTTTATAAAATCCGTTCTGGAATGCGTTCATGTGAAAGCTAAAATAATGAAGGTCTAAATTAAAAAGCTGAATGAAAAATAAATTAATTTTCCGGGTGATATTGTGCGTATGGAACAGGATCTACCGGAAAATGAAGATCCGGATTATGTAGATTTCAATGATTTTCAGCAGAAAAGAAAATTATGAAAATGAATTATCATTCTGTCTGGATTCCGGATCTGAAACTGAAATGTAATATAACTGTTGGCAATTTCAAAATGACGTTATGAAATATGATATTCAAGAAGGTGTTATATGGAGAATCTGATCATTACAAGAAATGAAAACATATCTGCGCGGGAACTGAATGAACTGTACCGTACCAATCAGTGGCAGATTGAACCGGTTGAAAAACTTGAAAAATCATTGAAAACAATCTGGGGTTGCATTACAGCGAGAACTCCGGAAAATGAACTGATCGGTTTTGTTGAAGTCATTTCAGACGGAATTCAGCACGCTTACATTTTAAAAATGATTGTACATCCTGATTACCGCAGACAGGGAATAGGTTCCCGGATTATGAAAGAATTAATGAATTTGTTAAACGAAAATAAAATGCTGCCTACACTTGTTTCAACTCCCGGTAATGAAAAGTTTTATGAAAAATTCGGGTTCAAAACGGTATGTCATGGTCTGACAGCGATGTGTATCAGGTGATACGGCTTGATTGGGGAATGCCGTAAATAATTATACAAACCGGCGGATGATTTCATGTTGCCCTTTCCCGATAAGCCATCTTTTCGCTTCTTCAGGATCTGAAAAAAATTGAATCCGTTCTGCCAGTTCGGGAATATATTTTTTCATCAGTTTTTTTACTGCATGTCTTTTCATGATTGAACATCCCACCATGCAGAGTTTGCTTATTTTTAAACGGATGTTGTAAATATGAATAACAAGATTATACATTACTTCCGGCGTCAAATCAGTTTTATATAAATCAATCCAGATCAGACGGTTTTTCAGACCTGCCGACTGCTGAATGAATTCCTCTTCAGCTTTTATAATGGCAAACAGTTTTTCTCTGTCCTTCCTGAAGCTTCCGTATTTAAGAGGATGCAGTTCTCCGTTCAAATAATAATAAGGACACAGACTTCCGCTTGGAGATGTATTCATGAATTTACCCCGCTGAATGATTTCAGCATTAAGGATATAAAAATTGATTGTATTTTTCAATGATATTTCTAATAAATAATCAGAAATTTTTATTTAAGTATAAGGTGAACAGGGTGTATAATCATGTCAGAAAATAGTGAAAAAAAAATTCCGCTTTTACAGGAGATAAAAATCCAGGTGGATGTATTGATGCCTGTTATTAGGAAAATGCGTGCTGAGCTTGGGAAAAAGAAAGCAGACTCAATAATTGCTGATGCACTCCGTCCTTACATACGCAGAGTTTATCAAGAAATAGGTGAAAGGAAAACTGGAAGTCCTTTTGAAAAATGGGAGCAGGTTTGGGATGAAATCAGACCGCGTATCGGTGATAATGTTGAAAGAAATTTTATAAAAAATGATGAAAACGGAAAAGAGTACAATGTTACACGATGCAGATTCGCCGAGTTTTTCAGAGAACTGGGAGAGCCTGAGCTTGGAGTGATTATGATGTGTGATTTTGATTATTACATTGCGGAAACCGGTAAACCGGTTGTAGAACTTACAAGAACACAGACTCTGATGGAAGGTGCTGATTGTTGCGATTTCTGCTATCGTTATAAAAAAGAATAAATCATTTTACCGGATGGATGCCTGTCGTTTCTGAAATTGTCACTCGGTTAGCAGCGGTGTTTATGTTCTCCGTATTTTTTATATAGCAGAAATTATTTCTGCAGGTGAATAAATATTGATACAGGATTTTTGGAGGTTAAATCAGGTGGAAATTAAAACTATTAGTGTTGCTGATATCAAAATTATTCAGAATCTCTGGGAGAAACTTAATCTGATACATTTAAATGATTCAACTTATTTCAAGGATCATTTTGAGTCATTCACTTTTGATGAAAGATGCAGGTCTTTGATTTTGAAAGATCCGTCCGAGATAAACATTGAAGTTTTATTTGACGGGCAATTGGCTGAAGGTTACTGTATCTCTACGTTTTCAGGTGAATCAGGGGGGATAGATTCCATATTCGTGGATGAAAAATTCAGAAAGCACGGTTACGGTAAAGAACTTGCAGAAAGAAGTATTAAATGGCTGAAGTCGAATAACTGCAAAAATATTTCAGTTTCAGTTGCGGAAGGCCATGAATCTGTATTCAGTTTTTATGAAAAGTTGGGTTTCTATCCGCGGAAGACTGTACTTCAGATGAAATAATAACAGGCAGGAAAACGGAAATGAAAAGATTTGCGGCCTCTTTGTTTTTTATATTCGCCTGCTCAGGTTTTTTACATACTGAAATTAAATTTTATAATTTTATTTTTACACATATGAAGATGCTGAATGACCATGTTTGAAATGAGTACTGTTATGGAAAATATGCTGTCAGTATGTTAAGACGGACTCCTCTGCCTCAGTCGGATGACACATAAATACTTGACTCTATGATAACCATGAAATAAATTTACGGAAAATTATAATTTCAATTAAAAAGGGATCTGATATGAACCATAAAAATGGATTATTTAAGGTCAGTGCCTTACTGGTAATAATGTTAATTTCGCTTAAGGTGACTTTTGGTCAGCCGGCTGCGAAAAAAGCGCTGATGGTTATAGATGTTCAGGAAAATTTTTTGAATCCGGAATCTAAAATACACATTAATACGCCTCATGCCGGTTCTTTTCTCAGCAGCCTGAATTTATCAGTTTCAAAATTCTATAAGAATAATGATTTGATTCTTTATGTCGTAAATGAATGGACAAATCCTGTAATGAACTGGGCTACAGGAAACGTAAGCAAAAAAAGCGGGTCAGGGGTCGGGCTTGATAAAAGACTGCTGGTGGTAAATGAAAATATTTTCTCTAAGTCAAAATCAAATTCACTGACAAATAAAGATGTCCTGAAAATTTTAAGAGACAATGAAATTTCCGAAGTTTATGTCGCCGGTTTGCTTGCTGAGGGTTGTGTAAAAGCGACAGTTAAGGGTTTGATTAAAGAAAAATTTAATGTAGTTGTAATTGAAGATGCTTTAGGTTCGAAAAATGAGGCGAATAAATTAAAAGTGACTGAATTTTTCCAAGGTGAAAATATTGAAATTATTAATTCTGATAAATTATAAAACGGCGTTAAGGCTTTTTTGGTATGCCGATACCAAAAGGTGTACTCACTCTGATGAAAGAAAAAAATATCAGCGTGCCGGAAAAGTAATCTGTCGGGTATGGATCAGATGAATCAGAAATATGACCGGTTGACGGTTTACTTTTTCTCCGGAACCGGTAATGCGAAAGCCTGCGCAGGATGGATCTGTGAAACGGCAGAGAAATCGGGTCTTGCCGCGGAGATGATCGATATCAGTAAAGTTTCCGCAGATGGCATTACTCCTCCCGGTTCCGGAACACTGACGGGATTCTGCGGACCTACTCACGGATTTAACTTTCCGTTTATCATGCGGAAATTTATCAGAAAATTTCCTTCTGTTAAGGGCAATGATGTTTTTATCCTGAATACGCGCGGCGGTGTGAAATTTTATAAATTCATACTTCCCGGACTGAGCGGATCGCTTCATTATTTATCGTCATTGGTACTTATTTTAAAAGGATACAGAATTGCAGGTTTGTACCCTGTGGATATGCCTGCAAACTGGACATCATTGCATCCGGCCATGAAAGAGACGGCAATTAATTTCATTTACAGCAGACAGAAAATGAAAGTTGGGAAATTTGCAGCGCACATTATATCAGGCAGCCGCGTATACCGGGCTCTTTTTGATTTAATCCAGGATATGCCTGCTATTCCTGTTTCAATTGCATATTGCCTGGTGGGAAGATTTATTCTGTCAAAAACCTATTATGCTTCGCATGAATGTAATAAATGTCTGCGCTGTCAGAAAGAATGTCCAGTGGATGCGATCAGGATTGTTAATGGCAGAATGTTCTGGACGCTGCAATGTGAAAGCTGCATGCATTGTATGAATGTTTGCCCCCAAAAAGCAATTGAAACTTCTCATGGTTTTCTGGCTGCTTTTGTTTTTTTTTATGTAATGGCGGTTTCGCCTCTCCTTGAATATTTATTAAAGGTTTTCCATGAAATCCGTTTTATTCAGATAATGAATACGCCGCCGGTTCTTTTTATTATTAAAAATGCCGCATTTCTTATTTTATTTATTCCGGTATATCGCATTTTCCATTTTTTATTGCGTTATAAGATTATTGAAAGAATAATGACATTAACATCCCTGACGCATTTAAAATTCTGGGGAAGGTATAAAGCGCCTGAAAAATTCTGATTAACACGGGCTCAGGATTTATATGTGCGGATAATTTTGAAATATTGAGGTTATGATGATTTCGTGTGATTCAATAATTTTTGACATGGACGGTACACTCTGGGATGCTGTCGAAACCTACACCAGGGCATGGAACATGTTTTTCATGATGCATGGTATTGAAAAAACAGTAACAAAAGAGTTTCTTGATTCATTTATGGGTCTTGAAGAGAAATTATTCCTTGAGAAGATTCTTCCGGAAGTAACGGATGCGGAAAGAAAAAAATTTTATCAGGAAGTGATTATACTGCAGTATGCTTTGATCGAACAGGAAGGCGGGAACATATTTGACGGCGTTATGGAGGGGCTTGGCAGACTGTCTG
This sequence comes from Spirochaetota bacterium, assembly GCA_016928815.1. GTDB lineage: Bacteria > Spirochaetota > UBA4802 > UBA4802 > JAFGJZ01 > JAFGJZ01. The sequence continues at coordinate 4,895 of JAFGJZ010000078.1, read as the reverse complement.
AAAAATATAAGCTGTTCATCGTCAGCAACTGTCCCAGACTTACAATCAGATACTTCATTAAATGGAGCGGAATCCGCAATCTGATTACAGATTCACTGGCACATGGTGAGAATTTCAAATCCAAACATGAAAACATAATACTGCTTAAAAATAAGCATGATTTGAAAACCCCCGTTTATGTAGGCGATACGGATTCTGACAGAAAACAGAGTGCTTTGGCGAATGTGCCTTTTGTTTATGTTGATTACGGATTCGGCGAATGCAGTGAATATGCAAAGAAATTTTCTTCATTCAGAGAATTGACCGAATTTTTTCTTCAGAACAGGGAAGGGGAATGTGAATCAGGTTAACGGCAATCAGAAACGCTATGCCGGATGCTGCGGTGCTTATTGTAAAACATGTAAACCTTTTAAGGCAGGATTATGCAAAGGATGCAAATTGGGGTTTGATAACGGTGAACGGGACATTGATAAGGCAAAATGCAGAATTAAACTTTGCTGCTTCCGCGATAATGAAAAAGATACGTGTGCTGACTGCTCCAAATTCACCACATGTGAACTATTGAATGAATGGTATTCAAAAAACGGTTACAAGTACGGTAAATACAGGGAAACCTTATTGTTCATAATTGAAAACGGTTATAATGAATTTTTTGAAGCAGCTGAAAACTGGAAAAATGCGTATGGAAAATTCAAATGATTCAGATTGAGTTATGGGATTGACCTGCGCCATCGGACATTGATTTTGAAATAGTTACATTTAATCACGCAATATATGATTTTTTTTCTTTTAATGGGGTTGTTGCGGTTAAGGATTTGCTGGAGATAATTCTTGGATAAAAAAATAAAATAATGGGTTGAACCGGAATACAGTTCATCAGGGCATCATAGTAAAAAAACAGGTATAAGCTTCACATTTTGCAGAGCCAAATTCATGACGAGATTGTAAAAAAAATCTAAATAAATAGCCACCTGGAAATAATACACTAAGATATGCAGATTGTACGTAAAGTTTGATAGAAAAAGATATTGACAATTGCAGAATCATTGTGTCTCTAAAAGCTGCTGAATTTGCTGAAGCTGGCGGATTAATTAATATACAAAGGAGCTGTTAGATGAATTATTACCGTATGGATCGTCAAATGCCTGGTAATGGTGCTATTATATTCCGTCGCAGTCATAAATTAATTCCATTTAAAACAGGTGCGTCATTTGGTGATGGTTTTGAAGAGCCACTTATCACTGAACTTGATAAAGAATTGCATAACGGTGTGCTGCCCACTTTTTTTACATCTCCTGGATTTATTGTAAAAATTGATTTTTATAATGATTTGAAAAAAATTGGAATAGATAATTTAGAAGTATATAAAACTGTTATCAAAGATCCAATTGACGGAAAAACAATTGAGAATTATCTTTTTTTAAATATTATCGGAAGAGTTTCCTGCGCTAATATGGATGAATCCGAATATGAAACTATAGATGAAGATATGCATATTATTGATGATCTTGTAATTGACTCAAAAAAACTCATGGATTGGATCTTTTTTTGGTTCATGAAGATACGGATTGTATTGTTATCAGTGAAAGAGTATACATTTACCTAAAAGGAAAAGGGTATAATGATATATATTTTGAAGAATTAAAACAAGTATAAAATTACTCCGGCATAATCATGCAGCAAGTATGCAGTAAAATTTTCTTCATTCAGAGAATTGACCGAATTTTTTCTTCAGAACAGGGAAGGGTACGGCACTGTATTTTAAATTAATCATTCTGGTATTTCGGAAATTATTTGCCGAAATACCAGCATCATTTAAAGTAATCCGCCGTCATTAATTGTCCATGAATGAGAATTGATTAAACTTGCATGTGCAGCTGAAGCAGCGGCACTGTATTTCGCTGTTCCTGCATCAAGTGTAAATCCTGATGGCACATTGGGCAGGCTGCTCCATTTTATCAGAATGGAATCATAATTAGCAGTAGAAAGATTGGTGCCGGTAAAAAGATCTTTCAAATTGCTGAAAGCTGAAACATTGGTAATGTCCCAGTCGCCAATATCCTGATTAAAAGAGCTTGCATTATGAAACATATCTGCGATAGTTATAGCGCTGGAAATATCCCAGTTATGTAAATCCTGGTTGAATGAGGTTGCCTCATAAAACATTCCACCCATGTTGGTGGCGCTTGAAACATCCCATCTGCCGATGTCCTGATTAAATGCATATGCATTATCAAACATGAACCTTGTAAGAATTACTTTGGAGACATTCCAGTTGCCTATGTTCTGATTAAATACATATGCATTGGAAAACATTAGCTGCATATCTGTAACATTGGAGACATTCCAGCGTCCGATGTTCTGATTAAATGAGTATGCATTGTAGAACATTAGCATCATACCTGTTACATTGGAAACGTCCCAATCACCAATATTCTGATTAAATGAATATGCATTCCAAAACATTTCCGACATGTCTGTGACTCTGGATACGTTCCATTTGTTCATAGAAGGAACAGTTGTAAGTGAATGACAATGAGCAAAAGCACGGCACAGGCTGTCAACCCCGTCAAGATTTAGAATATCAGTAGCGGTAATTTTGAGATTAGCAGCACCATAGAAAAACCCAAAATTTGTGTAGTATTGAGAATTAAAAAGTCTAAGAACTCCCCAACGCTTTATCTCAAGAAGTTTTAACCCGTCGGTAAGGGTATAAAAACCTATAAAGGTACCTGTAATTGTAATTGTGTATATACCTGCAGTTGGGTATGTATGTGTTGTCTCCGGTGAATTATATTCGGTAATTATGCTTGTTGACCCGTCGCCCCAGTCAACTGTACAGTCATATGTTCCATCTGAAGGAAGATCCAGACTGATCTGATTTGCAGCTGAACTGCCATTACTTGTATTGTTTGTGTTCCATACAGAGATGAATGGACCGGTTCCATCTGTCGAACCCGAATAATCCGGAATATCAGAACAGCATAAGATGCATAGAAACAGGATTGTTGAAATTAATTTAAACCGCATTTTGTTATCTCCTCAGCTGGATATTAAATCAGTAAATTTAGTATCTGTAAAATTTCTCTGCCATTAAGCTGAAATTTTCAAAAAGTTCTTTCATTTCGTCATTTTTACGAAGCTGGCGTATCTCCGGTTTTTGTCCGGAGTTTATTTCTTTAATGTATTTATTCAGAAGAAAGACTGGTCCTGATACACGGTGAGTCCATCGAAGAAGAGTGATGAGAAGAATGATTATCTGAAAAATGATTAATCCGCAAAGAATTAAAAAAAGATGATTGTTCCGGTCGCTGATCTGTTCTATTAAAAGATTGTTTTCTTCCACACGTTTTTTATTTAAAATTATATCATTACTGATGGCGTCTGATGAAAACCGGATGTTTTGAATGTTTTTTGAAGTTGCAATAGCCAGCATCGTCTGCAGAACCGCATTTTGATTTTCAGCAAGTATGTTCTGGTTTTCGACAAGACGGCTTATATCCCTGCTGTTTGCCTGAAGTGTGTAGACTATTGATGCAATCATTACAAACGAGGTTATGGCTGCAGTTATGACAACACCTCCTATAAATGAAAGCTGGTGTTTGCGGCTGATGAGATGTTTTCTTGACTTTTTCATACTTAAAAACTCCATGTAATACCAAAATTTAAAAGACCGAGATGTAACATGCTATCAGGCTCGAAAAACATGGTATAAACCGGCTTTACTGCTAATTTAAGAGTATTTGAAAAACTGTATTCAAACGTAAACCCGGTATCAGCATACGGATTTCTATAAAGTTCCCTGTCGTATTCGGATGCATTTTCAGACATTCCGTCTATGGAATGAATCATGTAGCCAATTCCGATTTGGGGTATGACTGAAAACTTTTTGAAATTAAAGCTGTATCCGAAGTCAATACCTAAAAGATACATCTGCGCAGATTCAATTGCTGCATCCGGATTATGTTCAAGATTATAGGCGCCGATTTTCTGTATTAGAATTATTTTCCGTGCTGGCGGAAAAACTTCTCTAAGTTCCAAATTTACTCCATAGCCGGATTTAATTGTATCTGAAAGAGAACCGAGCGGATAATAAAGTCCCGGCATGACTGAAACGGATTCAATTTCAATAAATTTCGAATTATCCTTTTCCGGAGTTTTAATTTCAACAGTCTTGTATTTTTTCAGATAGAAATCGCGGATCTTTTTTCCGATAATAATGCTGTCCTTATTGAGCTGATTTTCGCTTATTGAGATTCTATCAAAATACATGTCGTTTTTGCCGGTTTCGTTATTGTAAACAGACAGGCGTATATGGTATCTCTCCCCAATCTGATCTTCCACAGCGTATTTGGTTAGTTCTTTTTCGTCTTTTTTAGTTTCTTCAATTGTTATCGTACCACGTATGATTATGGCTTTAGGGTATTTCTTTTTAAGGGAGGCAAGCCCGGCGTAATCCCTGACAAGTATAAATTCATTTGTATCTGAAATGATTTTGCGGATGTTTCCGGAAAATTTTGCTCCTGTATTTGGGGGGCTGTTTTTTGAAGAAACATCGAACACTATAAATAGTGTTTTTGCGGTGTTTTTTTCAGTGTTTTTTGCTGCCAGGAGTGAAATAGATGAAATTGAATAGAGTAAAACAGATAGGATGGTTATTTTTATGAATTTATTCCGGAATTTAAATATTCTTCTATTTTGATCAGAATTAATTGATATGGATTCTTTGATTCGCCATTTTGATTGTCTGAAAAATCTAATTTCTAAATAATGTATACGTATACATTTATAAAGTAATAAAAACATGCATATCACCATAATAAAAAATAATCTTTTTTTAATTGTTTATTAAATATAGTAGTCTTTTTAATTTTGTATCGTAAATACGTCAATAT
>JAFGJZ010000077.1 GCA_016928815.1 Spirochaetota bacterium | reverse complement strand
CCATAATTACATATATATTTTAAATAAATTATTATCAGTTTAATTTAAGGTAATTAATTTGACAAATAATAGGTGTAAATTATGATAGTGCGGTTTGCCTGAGTTTTATCACCGATGTTCTTTTAAAAGGGCCCCCGTGCTTAATTTTAAGCATGATTAAACTCAGGGAGTAAAATATGACAACTCATAACGGTATAAAATTAGCTGATTTGATAACCATAGATTCGAAAAAGACGATTAAGGAGGTCAATTCGCTATACCGGAAGTATTATTCATCCGGATCCTGCAGAAAAATTGAAAAAACACGTAAATTAATAGTAAATCTGTTTAATGGAAAATTTAAGAATTATAAGGCATGTAATACCGAATATCATGATCTTGAACACACTGAAGAGGCTTTTCTGGCAGTCAGCCGTCTTCTTTACGGTTATAATTGCATTAATGGCAATGCTGTATTGGATGAAAATAAAGCGGAATGTCTTCTAATCGCTGCATTGTTTCATGATACAGGCTATATTCAGGAGCAGTGGGAGAAAATTGGTACCGGAGCGAAATATACATTGTGCCATGTTGACCGCAGTATTGAATTTCTCAGAAAGCATTATAATGATTTCAGAATTGATAAAAATAATGTGGAATTGATAGCGTCATTTATTAAAGTAACGGATCTGGCGATTGAACCGTCAAATGTTAAATTCGATTCACCGGATGACCGGAAGGCCGGTTACATGCTCGCAACCGCCGATATCATCGGACAGATGTCCAACCGCAGATATCTTGAAAAACTCATGTTTCTGTATAATGAATTTGTTGAAGCAGCCATACCGGGATATGAAAGCGAATATGATCTTCTTAAAAAAACAGTCGGTTTTTATGAAATTATAAAAAAAAGATTAACTACAAAACTGGATGAAAGTTATCTTTTTATGAATTATTATTTTAAAAATATTCACGATGTTGAGAGAAATCTTTATATTGAAGCTATCGACCGTAATATTGATTACATTGTGAAAATAATAAATGACAGTTCTACAAATTTCCGGTCTAAGCTGAAACGTGCTGACTGGATCGTGGATTTTAAGCCTGTCGAATCGGCATAAAAGATATTTTCTGTTTTCACCGGAAATATCTCCTGTTTACAGGTACTCCGCTAACGGGATCATAAAGATTCTCTCTGAGTTATCGTAATAATGCTGTCCTATTATCAGAATCATTAAAATAGTTTTTATTGATCTTCAGGATTTATTCAGCAGGATATAAAAAGTGGTTGTGTCATGCCGTGTTGTTTATATAAGAGTTCCGATTTGCTTCAGAAGGAGGTTAAAATGAGCACTAAAATACAGAAAAAAACAAAAATTGTTGCAACAGTATCTGATCTTAAATGTGATACTTCATTTATCAAAGAGTTATATGATGCCGGAGTGGACGTAATACGACTTAATACTGCACACCAGCAGCTTGAAGATACGCTTACTGTTATAGAGAACATCAGAAAAGTGTCTTCCGACATTGCCATTTTAGTTGATACGAAAGGTCCGGAACTGCGTACCGTTAAATGCAGCAGCCCTATAGCTGTAGAACCGGGGGATGTAATTAAAGTAAAAGGGAATCCGGGTGCAGAATTTTCCGGTGATACGGTATTTGTCAGTTATGAAAACTTCACCCATGACGTTCCGGTTAACAGCAGCATACTGATTGATGACGGTGATGTTGAGCTGATTGTGGAGAATAAAGAAGACGGATATCTGAAGTGCAGAGTACAGAACAGCGGAATTATCAAAGGCAAGAAATCCGTTAATGTTCCGGGCGTGAATCTGGAACTTCCTGCACTGTCCAGCCGGGATCTGGAATATATTGATTTTGCGATAAGGCATGATATTGATTTTATAGCACATTCATTTGTCCGCAGAAAAAGTGATGTCATGGAAATACAGAAAATTCTGGATGATAAAAAAAGCCCCATTAAAATTATTGCCAAAATTGAAAATCAGGAAGGTGTTGAAAAAATTGATGAAATTCTTGATGCCGCATTCGGAGTAATGATAGCAAGAGGTGATCTTGCGATTGAGATTCCGGCTGAAAAAATACCCGGCATTCAGAAAAAAATCATAGCAAAATGCATTTCCAGAAAAAAGCCTGTAATTATCGCAACTCAGATGCTGCATTCAATGATTGAAAAACCGCGTCCGACCAGAGCTGAAATAAGTGATGTTGCTAATGCCGTATTTGAAAGAACGGATGCACTAATGCTGAGCGGTGAAACGGCATTCGGTAAATATCCTCTTGAAGCTGTTAAAACAATGGTTAAAATCGCAAAAGAGGTAGAAGCCGAGCTTGACAATTCGAATAAAATCACTGATCTTGCAGATGACAGTGATATAACTTCTTTTCTTGCAAAGGCTGCGGTTAAGGCATCAATTAATCTTGAAACAGAGGGTATTGTTATTGATACACTAACAGGACGTACTGCAAGGACTGCATCCGCATTCAGGGGGAAAAGTTATATCTATACGGAATGCTATTCATCAAGGACAAAGAGGGAGCTGGCTCTTTCTTTCGGTATTGTAACCAGATATCTTGATGTGAATGAAAGCGGCAGGTTTTCGCTTAAAAAAATGCTGAATGAACTGGTTACTAAAAATGTTTTTACAAAGGAATCGAAAATAGTTGTAGTTGCCGGAAATTTTGGTCCTTCGAGAGGAGCTTCATTTATGGAAATCGGCAGTGTGAAGGAGCTAATAGGTGATGAATCACAGATTTCAATGGATCGCAGATAAATTGTTTCAATAAATTCAATACACTATTTTACCCTGGCATTATACAGGGTAAAATTGCTGTATAATGTTATTTAAGTTTTTCTTTAAGCACATTTTCCGGCTGGACGCCTACAATTCTTTCTGATTCTTTGCCGTCTACAAAAAGTATCATTGTCGGAATTGACTGTATGCCGAATTGGGCTGCAAGAGTCTGGTTGTTATCCGTATTTACTTTTACTATTTTAGCGGATATTTCATCCGATTTTGAAAGATTCTCGAGTATCGGCGCAAGCATTCTGCAGGGTCCGCACCATGGCGCCCAGAAATCAGCAAGAACTTTTCCTTTTGCATCAAGAACTTCGGATTGAAAATTTGATTCATTGATTTCGATTAAATTACCCATAGCATCCTCCGATAATTTGATTTACTGCATTGAGTTTTTAGAATATCACAATCAACAATTATTCCGTATTATACAAGCAAAAAATCATTGTTTTTTGACATAAATATACCGATATTTACTTAACAGAGAAATTGTAAAAGGTTTAAATAATGAATAAAATTAAATTTATTACCATGGTATTGCTTGTTTTCTTTTCAGGCATTACATTGTTCTCACAGAATAATCCTGCTGATACAGCTGATACTCCGGTCATAACTAATGATACAGTAAAAGCTGAAAATGATAAAAAACCGGAAAATGAACCGGCCAAAAACAATCTTCCTCCAGGTTATGGTGATGTAAAATGGGGTTCCGATTTTGAAACAGTCAAGGCCGGAGTGAAGGGCAAACTTGCTTTTACTGATGAAAACAAAACAATCATCAGTAAAGAAGGGGAAATCACTTATTATTACGGATTTTTCTTCCGGGATCCGGAAAAAGTCGGTGAAAACAAGGATGCTGAAGCAAAAGCCGAATACTATTTCAGTTCAGTCGAATTTCCCTATTCAGGGCTTGAAATGATTAAAAATAAAATGATTGATAAATACGGCGAACCGGCAAGAGAGAATGTGAAGAATAACAGAGGTGCATATCTCTGGGAATCTGATACCACAATTATTATCGTCTGGGTTGATGCATATGAAAACAAACCGTATGTAAGAAAAATCAGCTACATAAGCAGAAATGTTTCTGAAAAAATTAAGCAGTATTTTTATGACATATTCAATCAGGATAAAATAAACGTCGACAAGGTTCTTATCCCCTGAAAATATTTAATGTAAAGAAGCATCAGGATTAAACCCGGTGCTTCTTTTTTATAGGGATGTCATTCTGTTATGAATTCTGAACGAAAACATAAATTGTTGAAATACCCTCATCGAGACTTTCGAGCGCTTTCCCTACAACAGATCCGATTTTTTCAAATGAATCTATTTTTCCTTTCATTCCGCATCCCGGCGTGGATGAAGTTACAATCAAATCACCGGGTTTGACGGGATTGTTGCGTGCATCAACCTTGCATAATACCTTTCCTGAAAGTGCAACGGGAAACAGTTTCTGGTATTCCTGGTCAGTATTGTTAAAAATAAGGGCTGGTTGTGAAGAGACAATTCCGCATACCCTGGTATCATATTCCTTTTGAGTGCGTGTAAGTTTTGAATTACCCTGAGGTGATACAATCAGAATGTCTCCGGGGGAAATATATTCTTCATTGTCAGATTCGAACATTTCTACGGCGTTTATGGGACTGTCATCTGCAGGTTTAAGTCCTTTTATTTCTACGCTTCCGGTAAATTCCGACTGTCCGTTTGCAAGAAGCGCCTTGCCGTCTCCGATCAGCTTGACTGATTCATCAATATTTTCTATACTTCCAAAACCATCCACGATAAGAGAATAATTATGTTCACTTGAAAAAACTCCTCCTGCTCCGAATCTTGAAATTCCAAGTACGCCGCAGCCTTTTTCGTTTCCTGATGTATTTCCTGAAGATTGACCTCTGACTCCAATGAAGCCGCTATGTCCGAATATTCCGTAATTCCCCGTGCTCTGTTCCTGCTTGCCGTCTGCAATACCCGCTATTCCTATGCTGCCGGGCTGGGATGAATTGTTTTTTGCATATATAAGTGCTGAATCATCTACAGGAGGCGTAATTCCCATAACAGTAAGAGCGCGTTCCCCCTCAAGTGAAAGAAATCCTCCATGTGAATTAAGGCTGTGGTCAAGCGGGGAGTATTCATGCTCGTGGGGAAGAGGTTCTCTCTTATCGTTGAGTCTCCTGTCACTGCTTTGTACTGCTGTAAATTCTTTTGAAACTCCGTCTGCAGCAAATTTCATAATTCCGTAATTATCAGCATCTGCATGTCTGAGTCTTTTGTCATTTCCCTGTACTGCAACACCTTCGGCATCCTCTCCGTTTTCCGCAAGTTCTACAATGCCTTTTGATACGGTTGTCGCATCTTTAAGTCTTTTGTCATTTCCCTGTACGGCACATAGAGGTGATGTTTCACCGTTCTGAGCAAGTCTGGAAATTCCTTTTCTGAATTCAGTAGCATCTTTAATTCTGTCATCATTCCCCTGTACTGCGGTTTCCGGAATATCTTCGCCGTTGTCGGCAAAACGCATTATTCCCTTTGACTCGACAGTTGCATTTTTTAATCTGGCGTCAGATGCCTGAACTGCCGTAAGCGGTGAAGTTCCCATGTCTACTGAAAATTTCATAATTCCTTTTGAATTTTCAGTTGCATCTTTCAGACGTCTGTCATTGCCCTGTACGGCAACATCTGATTTATCTTCTCCATCTTCAGCCAATTCAACAATACCTCTGGTCATGGTAGTTGCGTTTTTCAGCCGTTTGTCATCACCCTGTACCGCAACATTAGGTTTGTTTTCACCGTTTTCAGCCAGTTGGACAATTCCCCGGGATGTTGTTGTAGCCGGTTTTAATCTTGAGTCATTGGACTGAACAGCGCACATCGGAGCGGATTCCCCGTCTTCTGCAATACGTAAAATGCCTTCGGATGCGGTAGTTGCTTTTTTTAATCTCCTGTCATTGCCCTGAACCGCAGTATTGGGTTTGTCTTCTCCGTCTTCGGCAAGTTCAACAATACCTCGGGCGTTTACTGTCGCGTCCTTTAATCTTCTGTCGTTTCCCTGAACGGCTTTTCCTGGTGCATCTTCGCCGTCATCCGCAAGTTCAACAACACCGGATGTGGAAATTGTTGCGGGGCGGAGTCTTGAGTCGTCAGCCTGAACTGCTTTAAATTCGGAAATTTCACCGTTTTCAGCAAACTGCATTATGCCTTTACTTATGGTTGTCGCATCCTTAAGACGTTTATCATTTCCCTGAACCGCTGAATTCTGGGCTGATTCGCCGTTTTCGGCAAGCCGTATGATTCCGGGAGAATTTACTGTCGCATGTTTCAGACGGCGGTCATTTCCTTTTACAACGCCGATTTCAGAGTACTCTCCATCCATACAGATTTTGACAATACCGAAAGATTTTTCAGAGGCTTCCTTGAGTCTGGAGTCTGAAGCCTGAACAGCAACATTTTCTTTTGTTTCGCGGTCATATGCCAGTCTGACAATACCTTTAGTGGTTTCAGTCGCGTTTTTTAACCGTGAATCAGAGGCCTGAACGGCAAGGAATTCTCCGGATTCCTCATCCTGCGCGAACTGGACAATCCCTTTGAAAATGGTGGAGGCATCTTTCAGTCTGATATCGCTAGATCTGATTACAGCATCCCTTGAACATTCATTATCTTTTGCAAGCCTCACAACACCTGGCTGGAAAACGGTTGCATATGACGGATTGTCACTGCTTACATGCGAATGGGAATTGTCGTTCGTTGATGCGAAAACAGAAATTTCAGAAATCCGGATTCCGGCTGCACCTCCGTCGAGAGAAACGCCCGGCATTTCAATTTTAAGGTATTTTGCGTTAATGTTATTTATGTTCCAGAAATATTTCTCATCGGAAGAAGCCTTGAAATTTTTCTGATCTATGATGTTAGTCCAGACTTTTTTATCAATGCTTGACGTTATTGAAAAACTTTCAGGAAATCCGCTGGGTATTAATGCAGATGATTTCATTGAGATGTAATTAAGCTGAAAAATTTCACCGAGATCGATATCCAAAAAATAAATTTCATTGTTTTCGGCAGAATCAGTCTCCCAGTAAGTATCGTTATTTCCGTCGATAAGGCAGTTTGTGGAATAGTTGCCGGACTTAGATTTCGAACCCTTGATTGCCTTTACGCCGTCAATTCCGATGCTTATCTGCCCGATCTGTGTACAGTATCCTTCATCAGCTTTGGATGTGTATGGAACGATAAATTTCAGATATTTTGCCCTGGTCAGCGGAGTATTAAGCCGGTATATGTTTTTTTCGAGGTATAGATCGTTATCGACGGAAAGTACAATCCAGTCCTCCAGATTTTCACTTATCAGTACTGTCAGTGCCTGGGGAAACGTATTTTTATTCGCCGTATTTGCCGGAGCATGGATTTCAATGAGATTAAACAGTGTGGTTTCCTCAAGTTCAATTACTATAAATTCAGAATCCCTTTTATCTTTTGGTTTTGAACACCAGAAAGATGTTGAAGTAAGCACAGATGAAGCTGAAAATGTCCCGTCTTTCTGGCTGGAATATGAATTCAGTTTTGCTTTATAGGTTTTGCGCTTTAAAATATCCGTATACATTTTTACCTCTAAAAAAATGAAAATTTATCATGGTTTCTTATTTAAAACAGGGTATAAAGAACATAAAAGTAAACTTTCACATATAAAAAAGTGTTGTCAAATCATTTCTATTGATAAAAAATAAATCTTCGGAACCGGAGAAATAAATGGATTTTTTAGAAGAGAAAACACCAAAAGGCTATACGCTTAAAATTTTTGCCGATAAGGGTAATTTTATAGTTTTCGATAGAAAAGGCCAGTCTATTTATACTGAAGACGAGGAAGCCAGTCCGATTCATAAACTGGAAACAATCGTATTTTACGGAAAAAATTTCTTCATCAGCATGAGAATGCAGGGGGAATATGCGCTTTTTAAAGTATCAAAAAATAAAATAATTATACCTTATAACTATTCAGGTGAAACGGGACTTCATTATCTGCTTCTTGATACTCCTGAGCTGATTGACATGATACCTTTGAAAATTATCAAGTATGATGATATTCTTCCATTAATCAGACTGATAGATTCAGGAATAAAACCGGATCTTATTATCGTTGATAATACTATAACAGAAAATGATGTGGTCCTGATCAAAAACAGATTTTCGGAGGTAAAGCTGCTTGTAGCCGAAGAAAAAACCCAGAAAAAACCGATTGATGTAACATTATCTGATGTAACTCATCAGGAAGCGGATAAGGTTCTTTCGGAAATAAATCTTAACATGATGTCGCAGAATCCTGTGTATCTTGCAAGAGTTCATCTTAAAAGGATGTATTTTCAGAAGGTTAAGCAGCTGCTTCTTGATTTTGATCTTTCTGCTGTTGATGCCGGTTATGTCCTGACTATAATAAAGGCATTAAAGAAAGAATATGAATCTGACAGGAAAATGCATAAAAATATTCCGATTCTCGATGAATTGATTCATGATTTTACATTTTTTGAAGCAGTAATCAGTAATGATACGGAAAAAATAATGAATTTAATAGAAGAGGTTAACAGTTTATCCCAGATTTCCTCCTATACAACATTGCTTGCTAAAGCAAAAAGCATGACGGGAAATGATTCGCTGGAATATATCGATTTTGAAAACAAAATATATGAAAAAAAGGAAAACCTGCAGTCAGGAAAGATAGATTTAAAATCATTAAAAAAAGCGGTTTCAGCCATTCCAGATGATTTTTTGCAGGAATCTGAAAAGGAAGGGGAAAGTGATATTCCGGAACCCGGAATAAAAGGAAACGAGACAGAAATCTGATAAACCGGAGGGCATTTGGATAAAATAATCAGAAAAATAATTACCTTCATGTCACTGCTGCTTCTGACAGCAGCCGTAAATGAAGCGGAAATATCGATACAGCCGTTTTTTACAGACCCGCAGAATCTTTCCGGCGCTGAGGTGCTTCCTGCAGATGCATTACGGAAGGTGATAAATCTGTCGGAAAAAAACATATACCTTGCATTGTATGATCTGGATGATGAACAGATTGCAGATTCTCTCGTAGCTGCGAAGGAACGCGGTGTTGAGGTGCGTCTGGTGACAGACAGCGATAATCTGTTTAATGAATCTGTAAAACTTCTTGTCCGAAACGGAATCGAAATCGTTTCTGATAATAGAAGCGGATTGATGCATGATAAATTTATTTTAATTGACGGAGTATATCTCTGGACCGGCTCCTATAACGTTACATTAAACGGAAATAATAAAAATAATAACAATGCACTTCTCATTAAATCACAAAAACTGTATGAAATATATTTCGATGAATTTAATGAGATGTTTGAATATCACATTTTCGGCAATAAAAAGGACACATCATTTACTTTCAAAGGGAAAAATAAACACTATGTGGAATCTTCCGAATACAAGATAAACGTGTTTTTTTCGCCTGAAGATGATATTGAAAAAAATATCATAAAAAAAATAGAAAAAGCCGGGGAAAGCATAAATTTTATGGCATTTTCTTTTACCTCTGACGGGATAGGCGCGGAAATGATAAAAGCGGCAGGAAGGGGAGTTGAGGTCAGGGGGATATTTGAGGCATATGGTTCCGAGACTGAGTATTCCGAATACGGAAAGATGCTTCAGTACGGACTGAAAGTCAAAAAAGACAGTAATCCCGCATATCTGCACCATAAAGTAATAATTATTGATGGGGAATGGGTACTGACCGGATCATATAATTTTTCACAGAATGCACAGAAAAAAAATGATGAAAACGCAATATTTATTAAAAATGCGGAGCTGGCCGGAAAGTATACAAAAGAGTTTGATGTACTTTACAGCTCAGCCAGGTAAGGTAATAAAATTTCTCTGAAAATTGTATTTTGCTTTTTTAGTATTAATTCTTGACAAAACTTTGCAGATAATAGATATGTTAACGGTTGATCCTGCCGTAGTTTTTTTGCAGAGAAGGCCAAATAATAAATAAAAATGGTATTTAATTATGAAAAAAATTTCCTTTCTGCTTTTACTTGCTCTTATTTTCGGTTCATCATATGCCGGTTCAACTGAAAACCTGGCTCTGCTTTCATACAATGAAATGATGGATTTCTGCCAATCAGCAGATACTCAGGAAGAACAGCTGTTTTACGGTGAATTTTATGCTGTGAGAATATTTCCGCTTTCAGGGAATCTTGCCACATCGGAAAATTCAGGTAAACTTGTATTGATGGCGGATTTGAAGCAGGAAAATAAAAAAGTACTGGTTCTTTTCCCGAAAGAACAAAGCGCTGTTTTCCAGGATCTGATCAGAATTCACGGAAAATTTGAAATAGTATATAAAGCTGAAACTGTCTTTAATAAGGTATATCCAGTACTGGATCTGGAAGAATTTATCGTTAAATAATTCCGGTAATTATTTCCGGCAGTGAGGCTGTGTTTTTTTATTTTAAAAAAATAAAATCCTGACACAGTCTTTTTTGTGTCCGGAATTTACAATTATATGAAAATGAATAGAGGGAAAATGAAAAAAACTGTACTGCTGATGATAATCTGTTTTCAGGCTGCTTTGTTTTCGCAAATGCCTGCAAAATCCGTAATAAAATTCTCCTTTACCGGCGATATGATGATCGGGACTGAATACCCGTCACCCGTATTGCCGCCGAATGACGGAAAAACATTTTTTAACAATGTAAAAGAGTTTTTTTCCGAAAGGGATGTTGTTATCGGAAATCTTGAAGGTGCAATTACTACAGTGCCGAATTCACCTAAAAATACAAACGGCAGGAATGTATTCGCATTCCGTATGCCTCCGAGATATGCTCCGTATTTCAAAGAAGCAGGATATGACGTGCTGACTGTTGCAAATAACCATGCACTTGATTTCGGACTTAAAGGAAATCAGGACACAATAAGGGCAATTACATCAGCAGGAATTAAAGTAACAGGTGAAAAAAATAAACTGACCATCATTGAAAAAAACGGAATAAAAATCGGCGTTCTTGGATACTCATGGTATGAACAGTTTAATAATCTTCTGAACATCCCGGCAGCTAAAAAACTTATTTCTGATTCGCGTAAATCTGTAGATATTCTCATAGTCGTATTTCACGGCGGCAGTGAAGGCGCAAAGGCACAGAATGTAAGACCGGGCATGGAATATTTCTATAAGGCTTCCAGAGGGGATGTTGTGGCGTTTTCACATGCAGCGATTGATTCAGGAGCTGATCTTGTAGTAGGACATGGACCTCATGTTCTCCGTGGAGTTGAGAAATATAAAAACAAAATGATCGCCTATTCTCTGGGTAATTTTGCTACATACGGCATGTTCAATATGGCGTATCCGAGCAATATTTCAGTTATTCTCAATGTTGATCTTGATCATGACGGAAACATTTTTTCTGCATCTCTGATTCCGATAATTCTTAAATACAGGGGAATTCCGGAGTATGATCCGAAAGGCCAGGGGATTGATAATATGAACAGGCTGTCTAAAAATGATTTTAAAAATCCTATAATTTTCAATCAGCAGGGTGTAATGATTCAATAGGGTTTCAGTGATTGTGCATGGTAAATGTCAGGATTACAGGTGCAGGTTCTTTATGCTGTGTCCGCTATCGGTTTTTTAAAAAATTTAAATGCGTCTTTAACAAAATTAGTTAAAAGTGCTTTTATCTCTGTATAACTATTCAGTAATACAGAGAAATCTTCTTTTTTCAGTTTAATTGACTGATTTAACTTTTCAAGAATTCTATCAAAAAAAAGAACAAACCCGACAGCAAGAAGCTTACTCAAACTGATACGGAACCTGTTCCTGTAAAAAAAATAAATATCGCATTGAGTGTCGTCAAAATCCACTCTTAAACATTTCCATTTTTCTCCGGGAGCTATCTTCTGGTATTTCGTAAGCCCGAAAATAAATTTATCGAAATCAAGATTATCATGGCAGTAAGTAAAAATCATTAAGATGAGTTTCCTTCTGCTGATACAGTACTTTTCAGAAGTTTCCTTAATTTTATCATGTATAGATATACTGACATTCAGACTGGTACGGTGCATATTTTCCTCCCGGATTATATTCTCATAGATATAACGTAAAATTTCAGAAAAAAATAAAAATTTTTACATTTTTCAATTTAAAATCGTTATATAATTAGATGGATATGAAATAAAATGGCAGATGGTAAAATACGGCATGATAATGCATATAAACGGATTTTCGAGCACCCTGAACTCGTTCAGCAGCTGCTTGTATATTTCAGCGGTGAGGAATTTGTTAAAGAGCTGGATTGCAATTCGTTAACTAAAATTGATAAGTCGTTCGTCACAGTCGAGTTTGTTGATCGTGAATCGGATATCATTTACAAAGTTAAATGCCTTGAAAAAGAAATATACATATATCTCTTAATGGAATTTCAATCTTCGGTAGATAGATTTATGTCTCAAAGGATTTTGCGCTACATTCTGGAGTTATATGATTTTTTATTACGAAGTGATAAAATTAAAACGCTCCCGGCTGTTTTTCCTGTCTTGCTTTATAATGGGGATGCCGATTGGACTGCTCCCGAAGATATATTTGATTTAATTGTGAAAGGGGTTATTCCGGACATGTATATCCCGCATTTCAAATACTGTAAAATTACAATAAATGATTTGTCAAATGAGTTCATTTTAAATGTTAAAAATTTCGTTTCTGCATTATTCTATGCGGAAAATAGCAATAAATACAATCTTTTATCGGAATTTAATGTAATTGCTGAAATGCTGCGAAAAGAGAAACCTGAATTTATAAAATTGTTTTCAAACTGGCTGAAATACATATTTAAAGTTGACAATGAAGAATTTATTAATGATATTGAAAGTATACCGGAGGTAAAAAAAATGGGTCTGGCTGAAAAAGTTGATAGATGGAGAGAGGAAATTTTTCTTGAAGGTAAAGCTGAAGGTAAAGCTGAAGCTGAGCAGGAAATAATTGATAAAGCTGTAAAAAAAATGCTCATGCGTGGAATGACTATAGATGAAATAATTGACATTACAGACTTAGATTTTGAATATATCGAAAAACTTAGGGGGAATTAATACTCAATATTGAGCAACGAATAGAAATCAGTTATTACTGAACAGTGCAAGTGCCTGTTTCTGTGCAATCACTGAATAGATTAAACCCTGCTTCCTTAGCGAACTTTGCGACTTTCCCTTCTTCGCGTGAAACAAACATAACAGCCCCCCACCCTGAGCCTGCCGAAGTGTCACCCTGAGCCTGCCGAAGGGCAAGTCTTTAAGATAAAAATTTAACTAATTAAAGAAAATATTGACAATTTTCCATATACATTATATTAAATGCAAATTACATAAAAAACATAAATATCTGCTCTCCGGACCTGCTGTAAAAAATAAATCAAATTCAGGAAGAAAATATGAAAAAACAGCT
>JAFGJZ010000076.1 GCA_016928815.1 Spirochaetota bacterium | reverse complement strand
TGCAAGCTGTGATAATCTTAGTCCGTTGGATTATGAAAAAAAAATGATCGCTTAACTATATCTCTACAAAAAAGGGGTAAAGTCATTCCGGCATTAGTCTCAGAAAAGGAAATAAGAAAAGCGGAGGAAATTAAAAATGCTTTCGCTTAAACATGAATTATATGCAGGGAAATTTCTGTTCCCTTTTCTTTCGGAAGTTGAAATTAAAAGCACAAAAGAATCAATTTCTGATATCATGACAGTTAAACTTCCAAAATATAAAAAATTAAAGTCCGGCGATATTCAATCCGGAGATAAGGTTCTTTATAAAGTCGGATATAATGAGCATGGTATTTTTACTGAATTTGAGGGTTTCGTAAACTCAATTTCGCCGAGTCAGCCATATACAATTGAATGTCATGATTACTTTGGTGAACTTAAAAAAACAATAATTACAAAAACTTTTAAAAGACTATCTTCAAAAGAAATTATTTCCCAACTCTTGATTAACTTTCCTGAAATTGATAAAAGTAAAATTTCAAATGGGAAATTTTTTAATCGTGTTGTTTTTAAAAAGAAATCTGTTCGATGGATTCTGAACTATCTTGCTAAAAGTTCTAATTACGATGTTTATTTCAGAGGTCGGAAATTGTTTTTCTGTCCTAAATGGGATGAAGCATCTTCTCAGAAAGACATACCCGTATTTGAATATGGTAAAAACGTAATAGATGATTCAGAACTCCTTTTCAATATTTCCGGAAGTTTTGATAAGATTACGGTTTTAAGTGAAAAAACAGATGGTACTGGAAAAGTAATTACTGCAACTGCCGGCAGCGGCAAGAAAGAAAAGAAACTGTATTTTGAGGATCTTGAATATAAAGAAGCTCTGGAGATAGCTAAAACAAAACTTTCAGAATTGAATTATACAGGTTTCAAAGGTCTATTTTTATCTTTCGGGTTTCCTTCAGTCTGGCATTCTCAAAAACTGAAATACATTGACGATAAATATCAGGAAAAATCCGGTGTCTATTCGATAAGCACTGTCGAAAAAAAAATTGATTCAAATGGCTATCGACAAAAGATTTTTCTATTTGGTAAGACATCAGCGATAACGGTGAATAACAAATGATTTTAAAAATCATTCAGGAGAAGAATGTCTAATTTTGATAAAATAATCAAATCCATGATTAAGTCAGAACTTGAGTTTGCAGACTTTACCAGGGCAAAGGTGATTTATGTAGATGAAAATAAATTGATTGCTGAGGTAGTTGATACCGCAGATGAATCTGCAGAATATGATGCTGTAATAAAGTCAATTTCAGGAACGGATACCGGCATTATTCCGATACCAAAAATCAATTCAATTGTGATGATTGGTTTTGCAGATAAGAAACCCAGTCAGGCATTCATAGCCGTATATGATGAAATTGAAAAATATCTGATCAAAGCAATTAGCGAAATCACTTTTGAAAGCAATGGGCATTCAATAAAAATATCTGAAAACGGAATTGAATATATCGATTCAAACGGTGAAGCGATGGTTTTAGGTGAAAAGCTTAAACAGTATCTTTCAGGGGTTGATACGACTTTAAATGCAATATTGACCTGGGCTGCAACCGGAGTACCGCCAAACGGTTCCGGACTTTTCGGAGGCATTGCTCCACTGGCCGGAGTAACTCATAATCCGGTTTCAGATTCAATTTTAAGTCAGAAAGGAAAAATTTCATGAAAGATATTTTACTTGATAATGATGATTTATGTTTTGCATCAGGTACGGGAGATTTTTCATATGCGGAAGATACTGATGCCATTTTACAACAGCGAAAGCATGAGCTTGAAAAAACTTATGGTGATGACATTTCAGAACCATCAGAAGGAAGCGTTGTTGCAAAATTTTTAAACTCGGAATTTGATCAATTAAATTCATTAAGTTTTCTCCGCGAAATCAAACGGATTATAAAGAAAGATGATCATATCAAGTCTGATTCTGTTAAAATCGTTCAGCCGGTTGAAACTGAATTATCAGCTTTAGTATCTTTCGAAACTGTCGAAGGCGTTTTTATAAAAAACTGGAATCCTATGGAGGGAGCATAATGAATTTCTGGACTACAACTGAAATTGAAGATTTAATTACAAAATATTTTGAGGAAGATACCGAAACAAAAAAAATTCTCGGATCTGAATCGAAGTTTTCAGGGTTTTTAAAAGGAACTATCAATGTTATTAAACGGGTATTCTCGGAAATTGTTTTCGGGTACTTAACTGACATTTATAATTCAATTTTTTATTCAACATCTGAAAAAGAAGCATTGATCATGCACTTAAAGGATGAAGGGATGACTCCATGGAAACAGGCTAAAAAGAGTACCGGCTTGATTCGTATTGGAATGAAAACAAAACCACTTTCAAGAAAAGAAATCCCTTTAAGAACTGTTATAAAGACAGGTGATGTTCTATCAAAAAGGTATATCGTAACAGAAAGCGGATATATAGATGAAAACACCATAACTGATATTGATAATTACTACACAGTTACTCTTGCAATTGAATCAATTGAAACTGGCGGGAAATATAATGTTGCATCAGGATCAATTTGTCAGCTGGACTCTTTTATTGATGGAATTGATTTTGTAATTAATGATGAACAGACAGCAAATGGCAGAGATATCGAAACAATTGAGGAAGTCAGAGAACGCTTAATTGATAAAAATATCGGGAAAACAGAAAAGACCAGATCATGGTTTGTTTCTGAAACAAAGGAAGTTTTCGATTGGGTTGTCAGTTGTGTTTGTATTCCCAGGTATGCCGGACGAGGAACTGTCGGAATTGCTATTCGTGTAGCTGGTGGTGTAGATCCGACAACTGAACAATTGCAACAAATTGAAAGTTATTATAATTCAGATGAAAGAGATCCAGCAGGAGCATGGCAGGTAATCGCGACTGTAATAAATTCCTATTTCTGAAATGCCTCTATTCGAATTTATTACACTGATGAAAATGATATACCAACAGATCCGGAGCTTAATGGTGTTTTAAATGAGTACTTTATTAATCTTGAAGATGGTAATGAAATAATTGAAGATTGGATAAAAACATCAATTCTGACAAAAGTTTCAAGTCTTAAAAAAATATCAATACTAAGTCATTCCGGATATATAACACCTATAGGATTTTTTCCAGTTCTCGGAACTGTTACATGGGAGAAAGTAAAATATGAATAGATATTCAATTGACTTTGATAATAATTTCTGGAAATCACTACCCTTTATAATTCAGAAAAAAAACAAAACAAGTATGTGGTATAGATTTTTGTATGTTCTACTGCGGTTCTTTTTCAATGATTTTCAAGCTTTATTAAATGAATTGTTTAATCAGATCTTTATTGTATCAATGAATCAGAGTGGTGTTATTTTGAAAGCTGCAGATATGAGAATTTATCAAAGAATCGGTGAAACAGAAGTTGAGTTTGAAAGCCGTTTGGAAAAAGAAATTCTTTTAAGAAACTATGAATTAAATATAAATGCTTTAAAAGCTGTTTTCAGTTTTTATCTGAATGTTGAAGCAGTAATTTTGCAATCAATAACAGACTCTATTTTTCAAATAGGAGTAACACCTATAGGAGTCGGTAAAATTTATTCTTCAAGTTTTTACAGATTTACATGGAAAGCAATTTTACCGGATTTGTCAGAAATTGAATTCAACAAAAAAGATATAATAAAAATATTAAACGAGTTTTCATGTTCATGTGAATTTTTTATTTATGAACAGCGTGAAAACGAATTATTCAAATGGGAGGAATAAGTATGGAATTCATTGATCAGAATTTTAAAGGAATCGAAGGTCTGGTTTATCCTGAAAACGGAAAAGTTTTATATCAGGAAGATTTTGAAAATGAGCAGCATCGAATTGGGCATTCAATTCTTGATAGAGAAACAGATAGATTTACACCTGGTATAGTATCAGGCTTAGCTATCTCAGAGAATGAAACTTATGATGGAGTGATTATAACAGAAGGGGTTGCGCGGGACGCTTTTGGTAGAAGAATTAGAATTAATAATTCAGTCGAATTTTTACTGGAGATTGATGTTCCTAAAAAAATAATTTTAAAACACACTTGGACTGGAGAAGAATATACGCCATTAGGTTCACCCGACACTAAAACTATTCGGAAAAATTCAGGAGAACTTATACTTGTTACGAATGATTATATGTTACTTGAAGATGAGCAGTTTTTATATGCTGTAAGTAGAGATGATCTGCATGTAACAATAAATAAATTATTTTCAGAATCGGCATTAATTGGATATCCTAAAATTTATGATCATATAATCGATTCACAAGAAAAATGGGATACGTTGATATCTTCTTATACATGGCTTGGAGCAAAGAATATACTGATAACTTGCGATTTAACTTATAATGGATCTGGTATCTATGTACCAATGGATATAATTAAAATTCATGCAATCAATAACGCTCAAATTACATTTGTAGGTGTCGATAATTACCAACCAGCCTTCGGATATCCTAGTTCTCCGACTGGAATAGGATGTGAAATCGATGGTTTAACTATTGATGTAACTCCTGCAAGCGGGCAATCAATAGGTTCATATATAAAGGGCTTCGCGAATTTTACGAGAATGACAAACTGTAAAGCGACAATCCACTCTAATGCTGGGGCAATCGCTTTTTATTTTTGTAAAAACCTAAGTAACTGTGAAGGTATCGGAATTGGGTCAGGAGGTTCATCTCCTTCAAATAATGGTGTTGGATTTCAAAATTGTGAAAACCTTTATGGTTGTTTTGGATATGGTGACGGATCTACTCAGGCTTCAGGAAGAGCATTCTGGAATTGCTGGAATCTTGTAAATTGTAAAGGCTATGGTCTTTCAGTGACTGGGACTGGATATGGTTATTATGATGTCAGTTATGCTGTTGGATGTAGAAAGTATGCAATTGCTTCAAAAACTAGTGTTTGGGGTGGAACAACAACGAAGCGTGATGATGATTCATGTGATTTAACATAAGGAGAATAATATGACAGAGGAAATGAAAGTAAGGAAAATAGAGGCAAGCAAAGAAGATAGAGAAAGATTATTTAAAGTCACAGACGTATATGCTATTACTAACAATAGAGGTCTTTCTGAAAAGCAAATTGATGAGCTTGAAGAGTGTAAAAATAAATGGAGAGATATGACCAGTATAAAAGGATATCCAGACATTGATTTTCCTCTCTCTATTCCATCATGGCTTAAAAATCCATATTTCGCAAGTTGCTGGAAAAAAGGAGACAAGGAGGCGTTATGATTAATTAATAAAAATATCTTCTGATTTAATGCCCACCACATCGAAAAACGGAAGGAGCAGCCGAGAGTGCGACTAACACCCTCGACAACCTATGATTACGCATAGACTACAGTAAACTGTTGCTCACAATCAATTATCGATCATAAGAGGAGATTACTTAAATGAAAAGTCCATTAGCATACATAGGTGGGAAAAGCAAATTAGCAAAAGAAATAGTCAAAATGATTCCGGAGCATAAAACTTACTGCGAGGTCTGTTTTGGCGGTGGATGTGTATTTTTTACAAAAGATCAGTCAAAATTTGAAATTATAAATGATCTTGATAATGATTTAATTGCCTTTTACCGGGTAGTTCAAAATCACTTGGAAGAATTTTTAAAACAGTTTAAATGGCTCTTAACTTCAAGAGAATGGTTCTATGACTGGAAAAGTCAGCTTGAATCAAAAGGATTAACAGATATCCAAAGGGCGGCCAGGTATTACTATCTTCAAAGGTTATGTTTCGGCGGAAAGGTTAAAGGCCGCACTTTTGGAACTGCAGTGAATAGAACACCACGAATTAATCTACTCCGTCTCGAGGAAGACCTTTCTGAAGTACATTTAAGGCTCATTAATACTGTAATTGAAAATTTATCCTGGGAAAAGTTTGTTGAAAAATATGACTCCCCGGATACATTTTTTTATCTTGATCCTCCGTATTATGAAAAACCGGTTTATAAGCATAATTTCAATAATTTGAGTGATTTTGAAGAAATGAACTCCATTTTAAAAGGGATTCAGGGGAAGTTCATTCTCAGCATCAATGATCATCCTCACATCAGGGAAGTTTTTAAGGATTTCAAGATGAAACAGGTTTCTTTGAAATATACTGTCGGTAAAGATCATAGCTGTGATGCCAGGGAACTGATGATCTGGAACTGGTAACTGCTGAGAATAAATCAGGAAGAAAATATGCTTCCTGATTTATTTTATGTATTTAATTATTTAATTGATTCCCAATTAATTCTCTTATTCTCATGTTCTAAAATAAGAGAATAAAAACATCCTTTTTTATAAATTTCTGAATTAATAATATCAATTGAATATTCCATTTCATCTAAAATCATTAAATTTATAAATATCTGTATTAAATTAATAAGAAGACTTAAGTCATTTAAATTAAATACTGCTTTATCTTTTGATTGAATGCTTCTATGGGATAAATAATTTCGTGTCCCTACAATTTTA
>JAFGJZ010000075.1 GCA_016928815.1 Spirochaetota bacterium | reverse complement strand
CAATTTGATCTTTTTCTTTTGCCATATCATCCTCCGATTTTTATCTTATATGATATGGCTATTTACACAATCTTTTTTACACTCTCAAAGAAAGTGACAAGCCCCACGCCGGTTTCGGCGTGAAAGTTCCTTCTACCCGATAGCAGAACACTCTGATTAAACAAATCGAAATTGCATTAACCGGCTTATCAACCTGAAGGTTACAGAATCATACCTCAATTCCCGGAACAGGAAAACCTGCACATAATTCAGTAACTTCTTTATTTATTGAACCTAATACTTCATCGTTATCAATGTTACCGGCAGTTCTATCCATATATTCTGCAATCAGCTTCATTTCGTTTCTGCCGAACCCTCTGCTTGTTACAGACGGAGTACCGAGGCGGATACCTGACGGATCAGAAGGCTTGCGTGTTTCACCGGGAACTGTATTATAATTTAGCACGATGCCTGCTTTTTCAAGAGCAACAGCCATCTGTTTACCCGTAATGTTTTTACTTGTAAGATCTATCAGTATGAGATGATTGTCCGTTCCTCCCGAAACAAGTTTAAAACCTCTTGCTGTCAGCTCCTGAGCAAGGCATTTTGCATTTTCCACAACTTCTTTCGCATATTCCCTAAACTCCGGCGCCATCGCCTCTTTTAAAGCAACAGCGATACCGGCGGTGGTTGCATTATGAGGACCGCCCTGCAGACCCGGAAACACGGCTTTATCAATTGCCTTGGCATGAACTTCCTTGCAGAGTATAAGCGCCCCTCTCGGACCGCGAAGTGTTTTATGAGTTGTAGTTGTTACAACATCTGCAAACGGAACCGGACTCGGATGCTGCCCGCCTGCAACAAGACCTGCGAAATGGGCCATGTCCACAAAAAGTACTGCTCCGCATTTATCAGCAATGTCGCGGAATTTCGCAAAATCAATCTGCCGCGGATATGCGGAATGTCCGGCTATGAGTATTTTAGGTTTATGTTCCATTGCAAGCTTCAGAATTTCATCATAATCAAGCAGATCCGTTTCAGAATTAAGACTGTAATGCACGGCATTAAACCACTTGCCTGTTGCACTTGCCTTTGATCCATGTGTCAGATGACCGCCATGATTTAAATTCAGACCCAGAACTGTGTCACCCGGCTTCGCAAATGCAAGATAGACTGCAAGGTTTGCCGGAGAACCTGAATAGGGCTGAACATTTGCATGCTCCACCTGAAATAATTTTTTCGCCCGATCGATAGCCAGAGTTTCAAGTGCATCGCAGTTGACCTGGCCCTGATAAAATCTTGCACCCGGATAACCTTCTGAATACTTGTTCTGAAAAACCGTTCCGCATGCATCCAGAACGGCACGCGAAGTGTAATTCTCGCTTGCAATCAGTCTTATTGTGGACTGCTGATAGCTTTCCTCGGATTTTACTAACTGATAAACTTCCTGATCATTTGTTTTTAATGCTTTCATGAGCATATCCTCCTGATAATTGGATTTGCCCAGACGCGCGGCGGGTATAACTTCAAGACGAAAGTTATGTCCTGCACTTCCCCGGGGTGCTCCCCGTCAGCGTCAGTAATGCAGGATTATGTTATTTCAGATGCAATCGGTCTTTCTGTCAAGTTTTTTCTGCAATACACTTCATTGAAACTTATAAATTAGTTTAGAAACCGGTTCCAAAGTTACATACCTCATGTCTGTTCGTTATAAATATAAAAAAAGTTGAAATTTTAAGTATAATTATTGCAAAAAATTTTAATGTATGCTGATTATTATACAGAAAACACACAGCATAATTATATAAATCAGTTCAGCAATCCCGGATTAAAACCATCGCAGACCCTACTGATAAAATTTAAACGGAGATGAAGTTAAATGGATGAATTTTTAATTAAAACCGGGTTTGCACTTCTGGGAAGAGCTGCCGGTGCGGTTTCAAAATATGATCAGGATGTTGCCGGAGAGCTATCTCACTGGAAAGAGGGTTTTACGGTTAAGCTTGAAGTATTTGCCTCCGGTGCCGAAGTGGCACTTCAGGTTAAAAACGGGAAATACCATTATCTGAAACAGCCGGTTGATAAATGTGATCTAAGGGTAATTCTAAAAAATAAAAAATCAGCGGCAAAAATAATTCTGGCCCGGCTTTCTCTGGCTGAAGCAAATGCACAGAACAGAATCATCATTGAAGGAAACACCATGGATGCAATGCGTTATGTACGCACAATGAAAGCGATAATGGCCTATCTTTATCCGTTCTTCATGTTAAGAAACATTACCGAAAAAATGCCGCGCAGGACAATTCAGAATTTTAAAAATAAAATCAGGATAATCTTCATCGGGGTTATTGCTGGAAAAGAGGTATAAAAATGAAAAGTTTTCAATCACCCGCATTCTATGAATTTTATTCTCCTGTTAAAATACTTTCCGGAGATAATGCACTTGATAACATTCCATATGAACTGTCAAAGAAAAACAGCTCTAATCCTTTAATCATCACAGATGAAGGTGTATCCAAATCAGGTATTTTAAAAATTGTCACAAAGATACTTAAATCCGGGAAAATTAAAAATAATGTAATTTTTGACAAGACCCCACGGGACTCAAGTCTTGAAGTTGTTCAGGAACTGGCAGCAGTGTTTAAAAAAAATAAATGTGACTGCATAATAGCCATAGGCGGCGGATCAGTAATTGACACCGCAAAAGGCGTCAGAATACTTGTAACCAACAGGACAAACAATCTGAAAAGTCTTTCCGGTGTAAACAGAATCAATCCTTCATCAGTTGCTCTTTTCATTCTTCCTACCACATCCGGAACAGGAAGTGAAGCTACCCAGGTTGCAGTAATATCCGATAATCAGAAAGGAGAAAAAATGCTTTTTGTTTCTCCCTACATTTATCCTGACATGGCAGTACTTGATCCGAGATTAACCGTTACATTGCCTCCCAAACTCACCGCAATGACAGGAATGGATGCATTAACACATGCAGTTGAAGCCTATACATGCACTCAGAAGAATCCCGTTAGCGACGCGTTCGCGTCTACTGCCGTTAAAATGGTTTTTTCAAATCTCATGTCAGCAGTTAAAAACGGAAGCAATAAAAAGGCGAGAATGGAGCTTGCAAATGCTTCATTACTGGCAGGAATTGCATTTTCAAATTCAATGGTCGGCGCCGTTCACTCAATCGGCCATGCATGCGGTGCAGTTGCACACATTCCGCACGGACATGCAATGTCGGTAATTCTGCCTGAAATCATGAAGTATAATTTTAAAAAAAGTTCCGCATTGTACGGAGAGCTTCTGTTATATGCGGCGGGAGCAGAAGTGTACGCTGCAACGCCTGAAAAGGAAAGAGGAACAAAACTGATTGGGTTTATAAACACAATGAAATCTGAACTTGAAAAAAAATGCGGTTTATCGATGTTGCTTCCTTCAGACATATTCGATGCGAAAATGATAAAATCAGTCGCTGAATATGCAATTAATGACGGTTCAATGCTGAACAATCCGCTTGAAATGACTGTTGCCCAGGTAGAAAAAGTACTGAAAAACTGTGTCGCAAAATAATACAATATTTCAAAATCAGGCAGGAGTAATTAAATGAATAAAAACATTCAACAGGTTATGGAAAATCACCGGAGATATTTCAGCACTTATGTTACAAAAGATGTAAAATTCAGAATTGAAATGCTGAAAAAACTGAAAGCAGCCATTCAGAAAAATGAGAAAAAAATCGCTGCTGCGCTGTTTGCCGACCTGGGCAAATCCGAATTTGAGGCTTATGAAACCGAAACCGGAATCATTCTCGAAGAATTGAGCGTTTTCATCAGGAAACTGAAAAAATGGAGCCGTCCCGAAAAGGTCAGCACTGCCATTACTCACTTCCCTTCGAAAAGCTTCATTTCTCCTGAACCTTTCGGCACGGTACTGATAATGTCGCCGTGGAATTACCCTTTCCAGCTTCTGATGGCACCCCTGATAGGAGCAATTGCCGCAGGCAACTGTGCGGTTTTAAAGCCTGCTCACTATTCCGAAAAAACATCTGATATAATTTCTGATATAATTTCTCAGACTTTTCCTGAAGAATATATTTCCGTTTTCAAGGGTGGTCGTGAAATAAATCAGCAGCTTCTCGCTGAAAAATACGACTACATCTTTTTTACCGGTGGTGCTGTTCTCGGTAAAATAGTAATGAAATCGGCAGCTGAAAATCTTACACCACTGACTTTGGAGCTTGGAGGCAAAAGTCCGTGTATCGTTGATAAGTCGGTGAATATTAAAATCGCCGCTAAAAGAATCGTCTGGGGAAAATTCCTTAACACCGGACAGACCTGCGTCGCTCCGGATTATCTGCTTGTTCATAAAGCCGTAAAAACAAAACTGATTGAACAGATGAAACTGGCGATAACCGGCTACTTCGGAAATGATCCTCATGAAAGTCCGGATTATCCGCGCATAATCACCGATAAACAGTGTGCAAGACTTATCGGTCTGCTTAAAGACGGCGATGCCCTGTGCGGTGGAAATTACATTGAAAAAGAAAAATATATCGCTCCGACAATTCTTGACAATGTCTCTCCGGATTCAGAGATAATGTCAGATGAAATATTCGGCCCGATACTTCCGATCATCGACTGGGAAAAAACTGAAGATATGATAAAATTCATTAATGACAGGCCTAAGCCTCTTGCATTCTATTTATTCACACGCAGCAACAAATTCAGAGATGAAGTACTGAAGAAAGCTTCATTCGGCGGAGGATGCATTAATGACACAATAGTTCATCTTGCAAATCCGAACCTTCCTTTCGGAGGAGTCGGTTTCAGCGGAATGGGAAAATATCACGGAAAGGCAAGTTTTGACCTTTTTTCAAACAGGCGTTCAATTCTGCAGAAATCAACTCTTATTGATCTTCCGATAAGATATGCCCCATATAAAGGGAAAATGAAAATCATAAAAATGTTTCTGAAATAAAATATGATTAAACAGGAAATCACAAATAGAGAGACTCCGGAAAACCTGAATCATAAAAATTCTGACCGTTTCCATGAATATGATAAAATTTTAAACATATCAATTATTCTGCTTTTTATCGGATTCGGTCTGCTCAGTTATATATTTATAACTGTAATTTATGTAAAAATTAAAAAACTTCAACCGGTGATTAAATATGATTTTGAAGTATATGAAAAGAGCAAAACACTATTCAAAGTTCTGTCATCTGCAGGCATTCTGATCTTAATTCTTACTTTTTTATTAGGAATTGTAATTATACTCAAACCTGATCTTTACTGCCTTGCAGTTTTTCCGCCGTCCTGACAGATAATCTGCCCTGTGATATAACTTGAAGCACCGGAGGCAAGCAGAAGTACAATTCCGGCAAGCTCTTCTGCTTCTGCCAGTCTGCCCATGGGGATCCATTCTGCACAATAATCATTCAGGAATTTATCCATCTCCTTTTTTTCTTCTTCGGTTTTACCGGCCCTGCCGATCTCTGATCTGTGCATTCCAGGTGCGATCGCATTGATCCTTATATTATCCTTTGCATAATGCATTGCCGCTACCTGGGTCAGATTATTCAGTCCTGCCTTGGATGCACCGTATGAGGGAGAACCGACCTCAGGAACCTCTGCCCTTATGCCAGCCACAGAAGAAATATTGATAATGGAACCTCCTTTGTTTTCAAGCATATGGGGTATTGCATACTTCATACAAAGGAATGGCCCTCTCAGGTTTACATTTATATTAAAATCCCATTCATCAGTGTCAATTTCATGTATTTTACCATGTCCTGCAACAGTTCCTGCATTGTTCACAAGTATATCAATTTTACCGAATTCCCTAACAGTATCTTCAACCATTTTTTTTATCTCTTCTTCGGACGACATATCCGCCTTTAACGGTACAGCCTTGCGGCCGTACGCCTCAACCTGTTCAAGGGTTATCTCACATGCCTTCATGTCGCGCCCCGCACAGGCAACATCCGCTCCGTATTCCGCCAGGACAGTAGCAATAGCCCTTCCAATACCCCTGCTGGCGCCTGTAACAAGTGCGGTTTTGCCGCTTAAGTCAAAAATACCTTTATCTGTCATTTAATTCTCCTTATATCTATACCTTGTTGATTTCGACATAGCTTCAGATGAATTTGTTTACATGCTATTGTGATGCTTTTCAATGCTCCCGCTTCATTTGTATTATTTAAGGAAGCGGGATTTATCGTTACAGTCAAGAAGATTATAGATTAAAAGGGGGTATGCCCAGCACGACTTTTCTGAAACAAATGAATTTGTTTTGACAAATAATCAAAACGGTGCTGGATTATACTCACATCATTTTCGATCTATTCTCAGAATAAAAAATACTTTTTTTGGTGCAGCCTATTAATGTGGTTGGGATATAATCAGGGATGACAAAGGAAACATTCCAAAGTTTATAATGCCTAAAGAAGACCTTGTAAAGAGATCCAGTTACACAACGATACAGCGTCCAGACATTTGCCCATTAATAAAAACGGACATTCAAATCTCTTGGCAACAATAAACTGAAAAACAAAAGAAACGAGACCTCTTTTTTACAGTTTAAAATTTTACTTATAAAGTTAAATTAATTCTAATTAATACATCATCTGATGATTATATTATTGACAATTTACAGTAATAAGTTTTTCTATTTAAAAACAACAAAGGGGGACTGATTGCAAACAGATGAAAACATCAATGGTTTAAAAGGATGGCTGATAGTAGTACTGCTTGGCATAATTATCAGTCTTGTCACAACATTTTATTCAATGATGGCAAACTTTTTTCCTATTTTCACAAACAATTACTGGGATATTTTAACTCAGCCCGGGTCTAGTGCATACCATCCGCTTTGGGGACCTACACTTATTTTTGAAATTATAGGACATATTATATTTTGCATTTTTTGTGTAATTCTAATCTGTTTGTTTTTCATGAAGCATTTCCGTTTCCCCATGACTTATATTGCATTCAGAATAATCATTGTTCTGTACTCAACTGCCGATTTGATTCTCGTGAATTTAATTCCGGCAGCATCTGAAGCAAACAGCATGCAGCCGGCGGCTCAACTGGGGAAATCAATTCTCGGAGCAGGCATATGGATCACATATATGGTTTCATCAAATAGGGTTCAAAATACTTTTATAAAAAAAGAAGTGCCAAATACAAATATTTCATCAACATAACTTTAAATGTTATCATCCATTTCAAAATTCATATTCAGTATTTTTCAGCAAGCATATCCATAAACTTTCCGGTTTCAGGTGTTATGTCCTTCAAATTCCTGTTTTCTGAGTTTAAAAAATGATATTTTTTCAAGCATCGTATGCGCCATCGCTGCAACCTGTTCAGATGAGCTTGCAATTTCCTCAGCACCGCCCGCATTTGCCTGAGTCTCCTGATTTATAACCGATATAGACGAGCTGATTTCGGAAAATGCAATTTTCTGTTCTTCAATTGCCAGCACAATCTGCTCGGATTTCTCTTTGACACTTCTAGATTCTCTGTCCACCTGATCAGTGACAACAGATTGTTCTGAAATGTTTTCCGAGACCTGAATAATTGAATCAGAAATATCCTTAATTCCCTTAATTACATTTTCCTGCTTACTTAATGATTCAAATACTATTTTTGTTCCCTCTTTAATTTTATCATCATTAACTTTAATAGTTTCCTGTATCTGTTTAACATTGCTTGAAGTAGCATCTGCAAGCTTCGAAATTTCATCAGCGACAACCGCAAAACCTCTACCGGCATCACCCGCCCTGGCTGACTCAATTGCAGCATTTAGAGAAAGAAGATTTATCTGATCGGCAATTCCATTTATTAAATTTACCATCTCCATCATTTTCTGAGAACTTTCATTTATAGCTTCAAATTCACTTTGCATCATCTTCAATGACTTAGTGCTTTCGTCTGATCTTCCCCGAATAACATTTGAAAATTCAATTATAGTCTGAGATTTATCCAATATGTTTTTTTCAATAAATTTTAATTTTTCTACACTTTCCATAAGGAGATTAACATTTGAAAACTGATTGTTCGTATTCTCAGTAATCATGTCCACATTAGATGATACTTCCTCAATGACTGCATTAATTTCCTCTACTGAAGCAGCCTGCCTTTGTGAACTGTCAGAGAAATTCAAAGAAGTGGTTGAGGTCTGTTCAGAGGTCGAAGAAAGCTGAATTGCAGCAAAATTTATTTCCCCCAGAACCTCGTTAAGTTTTTTTTCAAACTGACTTATCGCCTTCAGCATTGATCCGATTTCATCATTCTGTTTCATAAAAACCGGCGAGACTTCTTCCGTCAGATTTCCTGTAGTTATTTTTTCAATAAAAGATGAACTGTATTTTACAGGATTTGCCAGAGAATTTGCAATTAGAACTGAACCAGCTATTGTAAAAATCAGAACTATAAACAGAATTACTCCTGTTAAAACAATAGATTTTAAAAATGCATCATTCAATTCATTTTTACGTGCTGAAACTGCCTTATCTATATCATCAATATAATTTCCTGTACCGACAACCCATTGATATTTTTCAAAGGAAAGTGAATAGCCGCGTTTCGGAGAAGCATCTTTCTCTCCGGGTTTAGGAAACCAGTAATCTGTATACCCGCCTTCCGCTTTTTTCCCGTTCGCAATTATTTCTTTTATCATGTATTTCCCGTTTACATCCTGAAGTTCATAACGGTTTTTACCTTCAGCAGCAGGATTAGGAGGTAGAAGTACATTAACACCGTCAAATGTATCTATCCAGAAATATCCTGTTTTTTCATAGCGGATCTCCCGGATCTGTTCTTTAATAGCCTGTTTACGCTCTTCAATTCCCATTCCCTGAGACTGCAGTATTTTGTCGTTAATATTTATTAAAGAAATTACAGCTTCCACCTGATTACGGATATTGGTATTATAATCCTTATTCATCAGTTCTTCTGTCTGTTTCAGACTGATTTTATTTTGTGAAAAAGCGTTATAAATATTGTATGACTGCATTAATAAAACAGTAATAAGCGCTATTGTTAGTACCAGTGCAATAATTTTCGTT
>JAFGJZ010000074.1 GCA_016928815.1 Spirochaetota bacterium | reverse complement strand
TTGAAATGTGTCTTGGTCGAAACATTTTAGGAGTTATTTCCAATGGGGTCATTCTATTTTTGTTGCATTAGTTTATTGAATTGAGGGCATGGTCATTTTAACAGTCAAAATATTTCTTGTATAAAGCATTGTTATCAATTATAATTTTTTCAGTACTTATTTGCCTGGGATAAGCGGAGTCAATCCCTGTTGTGCATCCGTCTCTGAGCCGATTACAAAGGATTTACCGCAGGTATCAGGAATCTAACGGAAGGTCTGGAAATGGATGAAAAATACTGTGAAATGATTTTTAACAGTCCCGTTCTCGGGTTTTCTCACCACCGCATTATTCTTGATGAAAACGGCAGACCGACGGATTATTCATACATCAACGTAAATAAAACATTTGAAAGTCTTACAGGACTCAGGCGAGACGACGTTATTAATCATACAGTAAGGGAAATAAATCCGGATATTGACAATGAAGAATTTAACCGTATTGAAGTTTACGGGAATATCGCACTTAACGGCGGTGAAATCAATTTCGAACATTATTCAAACGAATTCAAACGCTGGTATAATGTCCATGCCTACTCACAGGAAAAAATGTATTTTACGGTAATGTTTTTTGACATTACTGAGAGTAAAATCAAAACCGAGCAGCTGGAAAATTTCTTTTCAATAAATCAGGATCTGCTCTGCATTGTGGATTTAAGCGGCCGGTTTCTAATGACGAACCGGGCATGGGAACAGGTTCTCGGATATAGTGCAGAAGAACTGAATAAAAAAAATTTTATTGAATTTATTCATCCTGACGACTCAGAATCAACATTGAATGCAATGAAATCCCTTACTATGGGGAAAGCTGTTTTGAACCTTGTTAACCGTTTTTACTGCAGCGATGGTGAATACCGCTGGATGGAATGGAGGTCGCGTGTTCAGGGAAATTTCATTTATGCCGCTGCACGTGATATTACTGAAAGAAAGAAATCTGAAGAAGAACTCATTCTGACGCTTCAGGAAGCTGATATCCTCAGAGACAGAGCAGATGCCGCAAATAGAGCCAAATCCGAATTTCTAGCGAACATGAGTCATGAAATACGTACTCCTCTCAATGGTGTAATAGGATTGGCCGGTCTTCTTCTGAATTCAGAACTTACTGAAGAACAGTGTAATTACGTTAAACTCATCTCGGCAAGCGGAGAAAGTCTGCTTTCATTAATTAATGACATCCTTGATTTTTCGAAAATTGAGGCGATGAAACTGGATCTTGAAGTTGTAAATTTTAATCTTTCTGAGTCTATTGATTATATCTCTGACATCCTGAAAATAAAAGTCCTTGAAAAGAAAATTGAATTTAATGTGGAAATGGAAGACAGCATACCTGTTTTTCTCCGGGGTGATCCGGGCAGGCTTCAGCAGATATTGTTTAATCTTATCGGAAATGCCGTAAAATTTACTGAAAAAGGAAATGTTAAGCTTAAAGTTTCTCTTGATGAACGTACCGCTCAATGGGTCAGGCTCCGTTTTACGATTACAGATACGGGTATCGGTATTCCTGAAGATAAACAGAAACTGCTTTTTGCTCCATTCACCCAGGCCGACAGTTCTGTTTCCAGAAAATTCGGAGGAACAGGTCTCGGGCTTGCAATATCGAAAGAACTTACTGAAATGCTTGGCGGTTCAATATCTTTAAAAAGTATTGAAGGTGCCGGTTCGGAATTCAGTTTTACGGTTCTTCTTGAGATTCAGACCAATGAGCAGATGATTGAAACAATGAAGAAAAAAACTCCGGCTGAGATTAAACCTGCAGGTGCAGCAGATGGAAAAGTTTCAATACTTCTTGCTGAAGATAATTATACGAATCAGATAATTACCGTGGAAATTCTGAGAAAACTCGGATATAAGCATGTTGATCTTGTTAATAACGGTGAAGAGGCGGTAAACGTCCTTAAGACAATTCCATATGATATTGTTTTAATGGACTGTCATATGCCTGAAGTTGACGGATTTGAAGCTACACGCAGAATCAGAAATTTTGAATCGGGAGTATTGAATAATGATATTCCTGTCATTGCACTTACCGCCCTTTCCATGACAGATGACAGGCAAAAAGCCTTTGATGCCGGAATGAATGATTATCTGAGTAAACCGGTTGATCCAGCGTCGCTTTCCGCCGTAATTCAGGAGTGGGTGCATGCAGGGAAGATGAATTCCGTACCGGAAGAAAATAAAGTAGTGAATACCGTTTGCTCTGATTTTCAGCCGGAAAGAGTTTTTGATAAAAATTCATTTCTTGCAAGACTGATGGGGGATGAAGATCTGCTTGAAAAAATTATGGAAACTTTTCTGGAAGATATGCCGAACCAGATCCGGATACTTTCTGAACTTGTTGAATCCGGGGAAATTGAATCTGCAGGAAAACAGGCTCATAAAATAAAAAGCGCTGCAGGAAACGTCGGCGGAATTCATCTGGAGTCTCTTACCGGGGAAATGGAAATTGCAGGTGGAAAAAAGGACGGGAAAACTCTTCATTATCTGCTTCCGGAAATTAATAGTGCATTTCTGGAACTGAAAAATGCGATGATCAAAAATGTCAGGAGTGAAACCGGGAAAAAATTTCATTGAAAGGAAACATTAATGGAAAAAAGAATTATAATTGCAGAAGATGACAATACGACGAGAGTTGCTCTGTCGGAATTTCTTTCAAAGCAGGGTTATTCCGTTCAGGGTACTGAAAACGGTGCGGATGCTCTTGAACTCTACAAAAAAATTCCTTCACAGATAGTAATTACAGATCTTGAAATGCCCGGTATGGAGGGCAGCGAACTGATTGACAATTTAAAAACCTTCGAGTCCCAGCCTGTAATTTTTGTAACAACCTCCCATAAAGATCCTGAACTGATAATTAATATAATGAAAAAGGGTGTATATGATTATATAATCAAACCGGTTGATTTTTCCGAGCTGTTTCTGAAAATTTCCCGTGCATTTGAACAGCATGAGATGAAACATGCGCTTGAAATTACAGAGAAAGAAAAAATGATCCGTCTTGAAAACAGTCTGGAATGGTTTAAATTTACCGATCATTTCAATTCAACTAAAAAACTTCATTCAGACCAGAATCTTTTTGACAGTCTGCTCACAAGTCTGAATCAGGGACCGGGATTCGGTACTCTGATAACACTGATAGGCATAATTGCATCAACTGCGACAAAACAGGGAGAAGATTATCTTATTAACGGAGAGGTCTTTGAGGCTGTTAAGAAAAATGTAGCTTTTGCGGAAAAGGGATTTGAAACTTTTTCTGATATTTCAAATATCTCCGAAATATTTGAAAACCCTCAGAAAATATCCATTTCCGGTCTGTATGAGAAGCTGGACAGTTATATGAAGTCACTTTCAGATCTGGTAGATTTAAGAAATCATGCATATAAGCTAAGCGACTTAAAGGAATTGTACAGGCACAGTTATGTTGAAATTGATGAAAAATTTTTTATTAAGGCATATCATGAGGTTTTTGTAAATGCACTGAAATTTTCACCGGCAGGCTCAAAAATACTGGTATTGCTTCATATTTCTGATAAAATGCTTACAATATCAGTATTGAATGAATTTCCGGCTGACAGTTCAATCCGGCAGGGAATCCCGATGGGTTATGAGAATCTTGTTTTTGAACCTTTTTACAGAATGTCAAAGGTTATACATGAGCAATATGGTTCTCTTGATTACGGACTCGGTCTGACTCTTGCAGAAAAAGTAATATTAAAGCATAACGGAAAAATTGTTATTCATAATATAAATGATTATTCTGATCTGAATTCGGGTTCCAAACTGAAAGTTGAATGTGCAATTACACTGCCGTTGACTGAATAAAAATGTTGCCAGTCCTGCAGGGGGATATGAATGAAGCTCCTTATTGCTGAAGATGATAACACATCAAGAGAAATTCTAACCGCATTTTTTTCAAAATACGGTTATGAGGTTACAGCTGTTGATAACGGCTCAAAAGCCCTTGAAATAATGGAGGAACCGGACTCTCCGGATCTGGTAATTCTGGACTGGATTATGCCGGAGATAGACGGACTTGAAGTCTGCAGACGGATACGTAAAAATAAAAAAAGCCAGCTTCCATACATTATAATGCTCACAATCAAGGGGAATACCGACGACATCATCACGGCGCTTTCTGACGGGGCTGATGATTATATGTCCAAACCTTATGATACTGAAGAACTGAAAGCCAGGGTTGATGTCGGAATGCGTCTTGTAAATTTCATCCTTAAACAGCAGGAAGCAGAGAGAAAGATAACTGAGCTTTTTACTGAAAAGGAACTTTTACTTAAGGAAGTTCATCATCGTGTGAAGAACAATATTTCAACAATTGAAAGTATGCTCAGACTTCAGGCTGATCTCATACAGGACGGCAGTTTCAGGCATATTCTCAATGATGCGGCCGGCAGAGTCCAGAGCATGCGTATTCTATATGAAAAACTGCTGCCTGCGTCAGATTATAAAAATATTTCGGTTAAAGCATATCTTGATGATCTTATAACCGCGATTCTGAATCTTTTTCCGTCAAAAAGATACATACTTTTTAAAAATGAAATAGGGGATTATACTCTGAGTGAAAAAATACTTATTCCTCTCGGAATTATTTTAAATGAGATGATTACAAACATCATGAAATATGCTTTTGATGATGGACAGTCGGGTGTTATTAATATTGAATTTCAAAAACATGATTCTGAATATGTACTTAAAGTCATGGATAACGGCCGCGGACTTCCGGATAATTTTGATGTGGAAAAATCCGCCGGTTACGGACTGATGCTTATTAAACTGCTGGCATCTCAGATAAAGGGCAGTTTTTCAATCCGTAATAAAAACGGGGTTGTCTGTGAAGTTATGTTTAATGTATAATTTTGTAGAATTTTTTATGCGAAAGAGGTAAAATATAAATGCTTTCCGTAATCGGATACAATGAAACCGGAGAACTTGAAATGGGTAATGGTAAAAAATCTATTCTTCTTGTTGAAGATGAATCAGTGATTGCATTGTCTGAAAAAATGCAGCTGGAAGATTATGGTTATAACGTAATTACCGTTAATACAGGGGAAAAGGCCGTTAAATCAATCGAGGACAGACCGGAGATTGATCTTGTCCTTATGGATATAGATCTCGGAGACGGTCCTGATGGAACACAGTTTGCGGAACTTATTCTGATGCGCAGGGATGTTCCGCTTGTTTTTTTATCTTCACATTCCGAACCTGAAATTGTTGCTAAAACTGAAAAAATAACTTCATACGGATATGTAGTAAAAAATTCGGGTATAACGGTACTTGATGCCTCAATTAAAATGGCATTCAAGCTTTTTGATGCAAATAAAAAAACACTTGAAACCGAAATTAAACAGAGCAAGATGATTGCCAACATCTCGGATGTGATTGTTATTATTGATAAAAACGGGAATAACAGGTATAAGAGTCCGAACATCAGGAAAATATTCGGATGGAATCCGGAAGATCTGATCGGAAAAAGCACCTGGGAAACGGTTCATCCTGATGACATTGAGGCATCCCGTACATTTTTCAACAGTCTTGATAAACCCGGTGCAACAGGAATGATGGAGTTGAGATATAAATGCAAAAGCGGTGTTTACAAGTGGATTGAAATAGTTATTACAAATATGACTGATGATTCTGTCATTAACGGATATCTCGGTAACTACCGTGACATTTCAGTCAGAAAAAAAATTGAAGAGGAAAAGCATTTTGAACAGATGTTTGCCGAAAAGGTTCTGGACAGTCTTCCAGGCATTTTTTATCTGTATACATATCCTGAACTCAGGCTTGTGCGGTGGAATAAAAATCATGAAAAACTTCTCGGATACGGGCCGGGAGAAATTGCGAACAGGTATATCATGGAATGGCATATTCCTGAAGCGAAACATGCGGTACAGGAAGCGGTTGATCTTGTAATGGAAAAAGGTTATAATGTCCTTGAGTCCCCGCTGCTTTCAAAGGACGGAGTATATATACCTTTTCTTATGACCGGGATCCGCTTTGAGACTGAAGAACAGCTGTATCTTATGGGAATAGGAATTGATGTGAGAGAACGTAAAAAAGCCGAAGAGGCACTGAAGGAAAACCGTGAAACATGAGAGTGTAAAAAAGATTGTGTAAATAGCCATATCATATAAGATAAAAATCGGAGGATGATATGGCAAAAGAAAAAGATCAAATTG
>JAFGJZ010000073.1 GCA_016928815.1 Spirochaetota bacterium | reverse complement strand
ACGGAAAGGGTTGTCGCAGGAAAAGTGTCAGAGGAAAATTAAGGCTGATAATCAGTCGCAGTCGTTAGAATTGAAACATAAGGAAAAAAAACAAATCAGGAAAACTCGGAAATATCAATTCCAAAATCGGATGTCATTCGCAGAAGTTCAATTTTGTTGTTAATGTTCAGTTTGTTGTAAATGTTATTCAAATGAGTTTCTACTGTTCTTTCTGAAATCTTCAGTTTCGATGAAATATCACGGTTGGATAAACCTTTAGTTGCCTGATAAATAATATTCAGTTCTCTTTCAGTTATTTTAAAATATCTCTGAAATTGCCGGATGCCTTTATTAATTCTCGAAACGATAAGCAGAGCAGAATAATCTCCGAATTTATCCGTAACTCGTGATATATATGATTCTGAAATCAGGGATTCATGCTGAGTTGTAAAATTAATTCTTAATGTAATACTGCTTTTTTCACCGCTTGAAATACTATTGAAATCTGTATCAAACTGACTTTCTGTTTCAATTAAACTGTTGAATTTCCGTCCTTTGAGTAAAACGGGATTTTCTGAAATTTCTTTTTCAAGATTCCCGTTAGAATAAATTATGGTGCCCTCAGTATCAAGTATCAGAATGATATCCTGTACGTGAATAAGTGCTTCATGTGCAATTTCTTTTAATGAAAATGAAAGAAATTTATATCTGGTTATGGCGAAGAAAATGCCATATAAATAAATTGCAAAAAAATACGGAGTAAGTAAAGGAAGTTTAAATGAATAATAAAATGGAAACAGCATTAAAATGCAAAAGCCTGATAAATAAGCTGATAAAATGGAGAGCATTATTATTTTTGCCTGAATTTTTTCTTTTTTCAATGTAGCGTTTTTACTGAAATTAAAAAGATAATAGAACATCAGAAATGCAACAAGTAATAAATAGGGTGAGTACAAAAGAAACCAGAAAGGTATATTGATAAGTTTGTATGTCCATAGCCCGTTTGATTTGGATAATTCAAGCAGTTTGTCTGAGCCGATAATGAAAAAGCATAAAATCACCGAACCAATTGAATAAAGGGTGAATTTTACCGGTCTGTTCAGTCTTTGTTTTGTAAAGGTAAGAACAAAATACAGGGACTCAAGGAGAAACAGGATAAGTATGATGTTATATATTCCTTGCAGTATTACCGCGGTTTTTGTATTTTGCGGATACTGAATTGCTACCGTAAAAATAATGACAATATTCAGCAGCATTGAGTTAATGAAAAAAAGAACATTTATTCTGGATCGCCTATCGGACATGAGAATATAAAATCCCAGAATGAAACAGCTGGTTGCAATAATCGCCATTGATACAATATAAATCAGCAATATCATGTTTTCAGAATCCTGTTCTATTTTCAATTCCGGATAAGAGAATCTATATGATAGCTGCCATGTTAAAAATGTCAAATTCTTTTATACACCCCTGTGCTCCTATGAAAATAATGGTTGATTTTCAAACCGGAATACGGCTTTCATTGCGGGATATTTTTCAGTAATTGATCAAGAAATCGGAGTCAGAACTGAATTCGGAGAATTTTTTACAGTCTACGTATTTCCACTGATGACAGAATTTGTCATATATGATAAG
The DNA here is from genome assembly GCA_016928815.1 of Spirochaetota bacterium. GTDB lineage: Bacteria > Spirochaetota > UBA4802 > UBA4802 > JAFGJZ01 > JAFGJZ01. The sequence continues at coordinate 7,449 of JAFGJZ010000073.1, read as the reverse complement.
GTTTTTAATAAAATTTAGCTGATTTTATTGCTTTTTGATCCCGGGAAATAAATAGAAATTTTAAAGCAGGTAATTTATCGTATGAATATTAAAAAAATGATTATTAGTATGATAATTCTGTTTTTTACAGGATCTTCTTTATATGCGGAATTTATCTTTCTGACTGATGGCGCCATCATTGAAGGAGAAATAGTAAGTGAGGAATCTGCTTCAATCACTGTCCGGAATAAGGAAAATAAAAAACTTCAGATTAAAAGGAATACCATTTTACGGATTCTATATACGGAATTGAAAATGGGGAAAATCTACATTCAGAAACGGGACGGCAAGGGTATTGTCGCGTACATGGTTAATGAAGACAGAAATTCTTATACTTTCAGAATGGATTTGTATAAACCTGAAGAATTTGTTCTCAAAAGAAGTGAGGTTCTTTTTATTTCCGAGAAAAACCCTTCCGGCCTGATGGTGGACGGTGAACCCGGTACAGACAGGGTGTCCCTTGCATGGCAGCCGCCTTATGATGCTGTTAAAAATTACAACATATATATTAAGGAAAGTGAAAAGGCTGAATACGCGCTGATTGAAAAAACCAAATCTAAAGAATTAACTTTGAAAAATCTTAAAAGTAATAAGGTTTATTTCATAATGGTTACAAGCGTTGATGCATCTGATTATGAATCAACACCGAGTAATGAACTTAAAATAACAACAGCAAACATCAGACCCGGAAGACCCCGAAACGTTAAAGTTGATGAAAATTCAAATGACGGAAAATCCGGAAATGTTTTGAAATTCTGGTGGGATGATGCGCTTGATCCTGACGGAAAAATTGATAAATATAAAATATACGGCCGTAAAGATAAAACATGGGAGCCTCTGGCGGAAGTAAAAGGCAAAGAGTATTCCGTAAAAAATGCTGATTCATATAATAGCATAAAATTAACGGCTGTTGATGACAAGGGTGATGAGTCGGATGATGTTAAAATAAAAGATAATAAATCTTTTTACGGAGCGTTCTCGCCGGGTATAATTATTCCTTTAGGAGTTTTCTCTGAAATGGCTGAAATGGGCTATGGCGGATCATTTAGTTTTTCGTTGAGTGATAATACTTCTATAAATTATTTCGAAGCAGGATTAAGTTTAGGTTGTTACTACCTGCCGGGTAAAGATGTAATGGATGTTAAAGGATTGTCTTTTAACAGGTTTTTAATAGTGCCGTTGTATATTAATGCCGGCTATAACTTTTCTATCGGCAGCATGTTTTCGATTAAACCTGAGGTATCCCTCGGAGGAGCTTACATAAATTTAAATTATAAAAATGCTGCCGATGAAGGAATCTCTGAAGAAACAAAGAATATATTTGATCTATCAGGGAAAGCAGGTATTTCCATCAGATTTGCTTTCACAAATTCATTAAGTCTGACAACAGGTTGTGAGTATGGAGGTTTTATAGAAAAAAGCGGTATTCTTTCATTTCTTCAGGCAAATGCAGGAATAAAATACAGTTTTTAAAAGGAGATTATGATGAGAAAAAATTTGTTTATTATTTTTTTATTAGGACTTGTAGTTCTGACTTCCTGCGAAGATCAAATGTTAGATATATATAAGGATGGGAAAGTTTATAATCTCCGGGATAGAGGACCGGCCGGCGGATGGATTTTCTACATAAATCCCAATTGGGAGGCTGACGGCTGGAGATATTTGGAGGCAGCGCCGGAAGATCAAAGTACTGGAACTGCATGGAGCACTCCTATAAATAATACTACAGGAGCAACCGGAACAGGCATTGGGACGGGCAAGTCAAATACCATTGCAATAATAAATGCTACTTCTTCAAGTGCTGCTAAAAATTGTGCTGATTACACCTATAGGGGTTATAATGATTGGTTCCTGCCGTCATTGGATGAAGCATATTGTATGTATCTTAATATGGTGGCAACGGCTTATCCGATTGGAGGATTTGTCAACGGTGTTCAGTACTGGACGTCAACTGAAATCAGCAACACAAATAGTTATTTCGTAATTATTAGTACTTCCTATAAAGCTGGATTATCAAAAAATTTTTCAACAGTATATGTCCGACCTATTCGAAGATTTTAAATTTTATAAAGATTTTATTGCAGTCTGATAAAATAATGCTTTATATAACTTTATGTGTTTATTCCATTATCTTTTGTTGAAAAACCTTTGTGATATGAAATTATAATTATCATACATATGTTGCTTGAGCAATAAATTTATTTTCAGTTAAATCTCCGTAATCTTTTTTTAATCAGAAAGATTTATATAAAATTCTCTTACTTTTTCAAATAAATTACAGAACTTCAATAATGAATAACGGTTCAATCAATAGTAACATTTTCCTGTAAATAAGGATACCAGTTATTTATACTGCTGTTTGTTCTCCAGACGGTTGCGAAATTCCATGTATAAAATGTTGTTTCCGTTTTCATTTCTGCTGTTTAAAACAGGACTAAAATAATTATCAGTTGCAGATTTTTCTGACTTTTTGAATTCAATTTTTTTATTAAAAGAATATCCTTCTTTCCGCAGACCAACCCAGCTTTATTTGGGAAGTCAGCATTCACCGGGGGATCATAACCCCCTTAATAAGGGGGTCGGCATTCACGCCGGAGGGATTCAGTACTTTTTCTCCCCACTACGTATTTACCACGATGATAAAATTCTGCCATGTGCAATATAATAATAGTTGCATTTTTATGGTTTAAATATTTAAATGATTACATGTTTTTAATGAATTTTTAAGCAGGTAATTTCCGGATGAATATGAAAAAAATAGTTATGAGTATGCTAATTCTGTTTTTTATGGTGTCTTCATTGTCTGCAGAAGTGGTTTTCCTGACTGATGGTTCAATTTTAAAAGGGGAGATCATAAAAGAGGGAATCGCTACAATTACAATCCGGAGCAGCGAAACTAAAATATATGAAATTAATAGAAATACTATTTTGAGAATTTTTTATGGTGAGCTCCGGCTTGATAAGATTTTTGTTCAGAAAAGAGATGGAAATAGTTTTACTGCATATAAAGTTGATGAAGATAGAGACAATTATACTTTCCGGACACAATTGAAAGTAAATGAAGAATTCAATCTGAAAAAAAGTGATGTTCTATTTATGACTGAAAAAAATCCATCCGGCCTGCAGGTTTCAGGCGATATTGAATCGGATTCTGTACGACTGAAATGGTATCCTCCGTATGATGAAGTAAAGATATATAACATTTATGTTAAAAGAAATGATAAAGACAGATTTATACTGATTGAAAAAACAAAGTCACTGGAAATAACCATAAAGAATCTTGAAAGCAAGGTGAAATATATTTTTGCTGTAACAAGTATTGATAAATTAAACGAAGAAAGTCAATTCAGTAATGAACTTAAAATAATAACAAATAGCATGCGACCAGGTTCTCCAGGTTCTGTTAAAGTAGAAGAGCAGAGTTCTAAAAATATTAATGATAAAGTTTTCAAGGTTTCCTGGAAAGTGCCTGCAGATCCAGATGGTAAGGTTGAAAAATACAGGGTTTATGGAATTCAAAACAAAAAAAAGGTAATCATTGCTGAAACAGCAGCCCTTGAATATGTTTTAAAAAATAAAAATGATTATGATAGAATTGAAATTACTGCTGTTGATAATGATTCTGTTGAGTCTTTTCCGGTAAGGATATATTCAAAACTGCAGATGAATGTATCAGTTGCGCCTTCAGTTTTAATTCCAATGGGTGTTTTCTCTGAAATGGCTGAAACAGGATATGGTATGGAATTTGCATTAAACAAGAACGGAGTGATTTCTGAAAAAATAGAACTGGGTTTGAGTCTTGGATGCTATTACCTGCCGGGGAAAGATATTTCTGATGATAAAAATCTTTTACTTACAAGATTTTTTATAGTCCCGTTATATTTTAATGCGGGCTATACGTTATTTTCCGGAAAAAGATTTTACGTTAATCCTGTTTTATCGCTTGGATTTGCATACATGAATGTAGCTTACAGGAATGCTTCAGTCATGGAAACTCCGGAAAAGGTTCTACAGACTGTTGATTTTTCTGCTAAAACAGGATTATCTGCCGGATATATTTTTTCCAATTCTTTGCAGTTTGTTTCAGGCTGTGAATATGGTGTTTTCATTGAAAAAAGCGGTCTGCTGTCTTTTCTTCAGATAAATGCCGGAATTAAATACAGTTTCTAAAGGGGATTATCATGACGAAAAAATTAATAATGTTTTTCTTTTTAATACTCTTAATTCTGACTTCCTGCGAATATCAAGTTCTGGATTTATATAATGAAGGTGCAGATTATAACCTGCGTGATAGAGGCCCGGCAGGCGGATGGATCTTCTACGAAAATCCGGACTGGGAAGCTGACGGCTGGAAGTATCTGGAAGCTGCTCCGGTAGATCAGAGCAGCGGAACTACATGGATGAATCCTGTTTCTTATATAGGAGCAATCGGAACCGGCATTGGGACAGGAAAAGCAAACACTGATTTAATAATAAGTGCTACTACAAGTTCAGCAAAATCATGCCGTGATTACCGCGGTGGTGGTTACGATGACTGGTTTCTGCCGTCACGTGATGAATTGTTAAAGATATATGATAATTTAATGGTATATTCCGTTGGAGGGTTTTTATCAATAAATGGGTACTGGAGTTCTTCAGAAAGTGATGCTTCTAATGCAATTACTGTGTATTTTATTAATGGATCACCTTCTTCTACTTCGAAAAATAGTTCAAATCATGTGAGAGCAATTCGAAGGTTTTAGGTTCGTTTTCGATTATATTATAGTCCAATCAAATTACCTTCCTCGCTTCCTCAAAATCTCTTTATTGCGTAAGCAGCAATTTATTCTTGAGAAACATAATCCCCTTATTAAGGGGGTCGGCATTTATGCCGGGGGGATTCAACACTTTTTTCCCCCACTACGTATTTACCACGATGACAGAATCCGGGGAAACATGTATAGTTATACATAAATTTATTCCCGGGAGAAAGTATGAAAACGTTAAATCTGAAAAAAAGCATAACCATTCTTTTACTACTATCAACAACAGTGATTTTCAGCTGTGCTGAGACATCGCAGAAATGGACAAAGTCCGATTTTGAAAACTATTCAAAAAGTAAAGGGAAGTTCGAATTTAAATGTTTCGCGATTGAACTAAATCTGAAAATGGGAATTGTCAGTGAAAATTATCTTGATTCAAAATATTCTGTTGATGTGCTGCCTATCCGCGAAATAAAAGATCTGATGGAGAAAAAATATTCTACTGTAATTGATATTTCAGAATTTGAAAAAAACCGTAAAGCCGGTAATCTGAAATCTGAAGTCCTTGTTGCAGCAAATAAAAAAATAGAAGTTAAAACTAATCCGGATTTTGTGACTATTGACGGAGCAAGTATGAATACCGGACTTGTAGGCAGATATGCAATATCGGGAACATCATGGCTCGCGGTTAACTGGTCTGAATATAAAGAAAAAGTTAAGGCTATGGATTTCAGATATAAAACAGAAAAAGGTAAAACCGGTCAGATGCAGATATTTACAGCACTTGCTCCGGTAGGTTCTTTCATTAAAATCTGGCTTCGGGTCCGTGACGGAGAACCTGATGAAAAAGGTTATTATAAATTAAAGATAGTCGCAGAAGAAAAGTTTCCCGTCAATTTTAAAGTTGCAGACAGCAATACTGCTGGTCTTGCAGAAAATATTAAGCAGCTGCCTGAGCTGCTTAAAGCAACTATGCTGTGATTAAAAACTTAAAGACCAACCCTTATTAAGGTGGTAGGCATTCACCGGGAGGGATCATAAACCCCCTTAATAAGGGGGTCGGCATTTTTGCCGGGATTAACTGTTGAATAAAAATTATATTTAATAGAGAGGCTTTAATGAAAAAAAATGCTTTGAAAATCGTAATAGTAATGCTGGTTCTTTCAGTTTCGACATCAGTTTTTGCATGGCCTGACGGAGAGAAAACAGGGCTGCTAATGGGTGTAACCACCGGATTTGAAAGTGCATCTTTTGATGATGGTTCGGAATCAGATTCAGGAACCGGTTTCATGGTAGGAACAGTTCTCGGATATGGAATAAATGAAAAGTTCCTTCTTGATTTCAAATTCAGATACTGGAATGTGGGAATTGATGATGTAACATATCATACATGGATGTGGTGTGCCGATGCAATGTATTTTCCTGTTGCAGATAACGGATTTTTTCTGAATGCAGGTGCAGGGCGTGTTCTTACTCTTCCCGATGTTGATAATGCTGTAGATAAGAGCGGTAATCTGGTTTATTTCGGAATCGGTTATGAAATTTTTGATTATATTTTCATTTCAGTTGATTATGCAGCTGGTTTCTACGAAGATGATCTTAGCAGCGGTACTTTGACATTCGCTGTCAGTGCTATTGGTTATTAAACTGATTATATTATCATATGCCTGCAGTCTGCAGGCATATTTTACTGCTATGTCATTTTACAATTATGCGGTAGTCAGAAACTTCAGTATAGCCTTTACCGTTTACAATTTCATTTCCGAGTTCAATGTTGGCAATATACAGATCAGGATTTAGAATTTTTTGTTCAATCAGAAATTTAATAAACGGAGTAAAGTCCAGAGGTCCTTCAAATTTTGACTGTCTGGCGATAAATGCAGCATAGGTCCATTGAACAGTGCTTTTCCCTGACGCATCTCCATGAGATTTTCTCAGGTAAAAGTCAAATTCCGTATTATTCACGGTAAGATCACTTACATGTTTTCCGGCACCGCTCATGCCTTTGTTGTCAATCCAGATCATGATTTCATGTGTAATACTTTCGGGCGTACCCGGAATTTTATCAGTTATCCACATCTCAAATGCCAGATTATTTGTTCCGCTTGATGCGGTTTTGATTTTGTACTCAGCAGAAATTCGGGCTGCAGAAACCTTAATCGGGAAATCAGATCTGAGGTTTAACGGCCTGTCCCATGGTTTATCACCGCAGGTTATTTCAGGATATGATTTAACAGACCAGCCTGAATTCGGCCATTCCCAGCTCCATCCGAATGTTTTTTTACCGTTAGATTTTTTTATGTAGATGCTCTGTTTATAATCGGTTATGTTCTGTTTGTTCCACGTATTGTTTATCAGTATCATTTTATCAACTGCAAGTGTATCGCCATCTTTATTTTTTTCTGTAATGATGTTCTGCCTGTCAGATGATATTAAATCTGCATTAATGTTTCTGCAGTTAACCGGAAGTAGCAATAATGAAACAATACCGATTATTGAAAAAATTTGTTTATAATTCATGAAATATCCAGTAATTTTTTATTTCAGATAGTTTTTTAATGTTATAATCAAATATATTTGTCAATAGTTTTATACTCACTGGTGTACTTGAAACTGAAGTACCCCCTGAAAAAGGGGCATTGTTATAGTGAACGTAACTCCTTGAATT
>JAFGJZ010000072.1 GCA_016928815.1 Spirochaetota bacterium | reverse complement strand
CTTCAGCTAATGGTTGGCGCTATCAGCCTCCATAACGGACTTTCACCGTCAAGTGTGCACCCATGCCGGGCGCACCAAAAAAAATCCCGGCAAACCCGGGATTTTAATTACAAGACTCATTAAAAGTTTATATTTTTCTCAATCTGACTATTCTTTTTTCAATTTTAGGAGCGCCTTCCGGGTTATATTTATTCTGAACAACCTCTATATCCTTATCAATTAAATCAAGAACAGCAAGTTCTGACTTATTCAGTACATCAATAAGAATAAGTTTCTCATCATCCGTAAAATCCTTTAATAGATAACGCTTCATTTTTTCGCCTTTTGCAGGCTGACCGACACCAATTCTGACTTTCGCAAACCGGTCCGATTTTAAAGCTTTTGCCATTGATTTGACGCCGTCATGAGTATTCTGTGACAGCATATAATCAATCCGCAAATCACCTATTTCTAAAGTAGAATCTTCAAAAATACAGATAATATCCTTAACATCTATTCTCAAAAATGAAGCAATATATAATACTGACTCTCCGATAAGATTCACAAAAGTCTGCGGCTTTAAAAGAACAATATCTTCATTTTCGATTTTTCCACGGCCGATAATTGACTTCTTTTTCTTAATGCGAACATCAATATTTGCATTATTAGCCAAAATATCAATAACCTTAAAACCGATATTCTGGCGGTTATTAATATGTTTATCACCTGGATTTCCAAATCCGACTATTAATTTCAAAAACCTGCTCCTTTCTTCTTTTAAGTATTTTACACGAATTTTTATTTTTTGCAAAAGAAAAATTGCGAAAACTAAAAAGATGAAAGAAAAATTGAAAGGGAATTATTCCCCTGCAGTTTCTCCCTCTTCTCCTGCTACAGCTGCTGCCGTCTCAGTATCAAGACTAAGTTCTGCCCGTGCACCAATACAATGTGCAACAACATGATCAGGATCAGCAAGAAAAACCATTGACTCAGGTCCCTTAAGATCCTTAATATGCAGACTATCACCTATTTGAAGACCGGAAATATCCACATCAAGTGTCGGTTTTAAATCTCTTGGTAAAATCTCTATTGAAAGTTCTCTTTCAAGCAGCTCAAAAATACCGCCTGCTTTAACACCCGGTGCGACACCAACAGTATGAAGTTCAATTTTCGTACGAATGGTCTCACCTTTAGTTACTTTAAAAAAATCAAGATGTTCTATTGCATCTGTAACAGGATTTTTCTGATAGTCCTTTACAAAAACATCCAAAGACTCCCCCTGTAAATCAATCTGAATGATCTGACTTTCAGAGATATGTCCTTTAAAAAGTTCATTAAACGATTTCTGTAAAACCTGAATATTTTCAGACTTTCCATGAGAATAAACAACAGCAGGAATCATACCTGAATTTCTTAATCTATTGTTGTTGTTTTTCCCGACAAGTGTTCTTTTTTCAGCAGCTAGATTCATTTTAATCCTCTCTTATATGAATTTACTTAATTTTCAATTTACACCGGACACGGTCTGATTCCGCATCTCGCTTTGTTCAATTTTAAATAAAAAGTGAACTTACAGATGTTCCTTCATAAATACGTTTTATTGCCTCAGCAAACAATGCCGAAGTTGAAATAATTGTCATATTATCAAGACGTTTTTCTTCAGGCAGTTGAATAGTATCTGTAAAAATAATTTCCTTGAAACCGCCATTTTTTAAATTTTCGGCTGCATTTCCTGAAAGAACCGGATGAGTTGCCAGACAGAAAACATCCCTGGCGCCGTTTGCTTTCAATGCTTTTGCTGCACTGGATATTGAACCGGCAGTATCAACTATATCATCAATTAAAATGCAGTTCCTGTTTTCAACATCACCTATTACATTCATGACTTCACTGACATTGGCTTTGGGACGTCTTTTGTCAATAATTGCCAATCCGGCAGAATTCATCTTTTTAGCAAGAAATCTTGCCCTATCTACTCCTCCGCTATCCGGAGATACCACCATAAGATCATCAATTCTCAGTGATTTGATATAATCAATCACAATAGGAGTGGCAAATAGATTATCAACAGGTACATCAAAAAATCCCTGAATTTGATCAGCATGCAGATCCATTGTAAGAACCCTGTCAACTTTCACTGCCTGAAGCAGATTTGCTATCACTTTTGCTGATATAGGTACACGGGGTTCAACTTTTCTATCCTGTCTGCTGTACCCGAAATATGGAATTACAGCCGTAATTTTCCTGGCAGAAGCTCTATGACATGCGTCAATTGTTAAAAGCAGCTCCATTATATTGTCATTAGTTGGATAACAGGTAGACTGAATGATAAAAACATCCACACTTCTGACACTTTCATTTATCTTTACAGAGACTTCTCCATCTCTGAATTTTTTTATCTCTGAAGAAGATACTTCCATTCCAAGTCGTCTTGCAATATCTTCAGCCAGCGGTCTGTTGGAATTACACGAAAAAATTTTTATCTCTTTTTTCATTTTTGACTCTCAGATATTTATTTTATTAAATCTTCAATTTTCTGAAGTTCTTCTCTGGAATTTATTCCGCTTCCCTCAAAAGGATTATCAAGAACACATGTTACTGCTTTATATCCAAGAGACTTTATATATCCGATAATATCAGGCAGATAGTACTCTTTTTGAGCATTATTATTACCGATTTTTTTTAATCCGTCAAATAATATTTCACTGTCAAATACATAAGTACCGGTATTTACTTCATTAATTTTTCTTTCTTCATCAGTTGCATCTTTTTCTTCAACAATACGGACAAGATTTCCGGAATTATCCTTTATCATACGGCCGTAACCGTGAGGATTATCAAGAATCATTGTAAGTACAGATGCTTTAACATCATCATTTTTCATTTTTTCAATAAGCAGTCTGAAACTTTTATCGGAAATAAGAGGTGCATCACCGCAGGCAACCAGAACATTTCCTTTGAAATCTGATAATAATTCATCCGCCATCAATACAGCATGACCTGTTCCCAACTGTTCATGCTGCCATACATATTTTACTGAATCGCCAATTGCTTTCTGAACCTCTTCTCCCTTATAGCCGATGACAAGAATTATATCATTAATTCCCGATTTTCGAAGATTCCCGATTACATGTTCAGTCAGAGGTTTACCGGCGAGAAGGTGAAGAACTTTAGGAAGTTCCGATTTCATTCGGACACCCTTACCGGCAGCAAGTACAACTGCTTTTATGCCTTTTTCCATATTTCTCCACTACATGGTTAATTTATGCAGAGGTACTAGGATTCGAACCTAGGAATGTCGAGACCAAAACCCGATGCCTTACCGCTTGGCTATACCTCTATATTTGCGTCTTTCGGTTTAAAAACCCGGTCAGACAAACCGTTTTATACATTTCTGAAAAATGATCAGCTGCTTTTTCCGCTAAAACTTCATCGTCATATAAACCGAATATTGTTGATCCGGAACCGGTCATTAACGTAAAAAAAGCCCCGCTGTTTTGAACCTGTTTCTTAAGCTCCTTAACAGCTGAAAACCTGGAAAAAACCGCATTTTCAAAGTCATTAATAAAAGAAATAGATCTCCCGTCAAGCATTCCTTGATTAATAAGAGTCCTAAAAAGAATTTTTTTATCATTTTCCGGTATTTTATCTTTTTTATGCAGATCAATGTATTCATATGATTCAGCAGTACTGGAATGTATCCCATTATTTACAATTAATACCTGATGCTGAAGATTACCTGATAAAGGTTCAATTATATCTCCAATACCTTCACAAATTGAATATCCGTTTGAAACGCAAAACGGGACATCAGCACCAACCCGTGATGCAATTGATTCCAGGGTTTTTAAATCAAATTTTCTTAATTTCCGGTTCAAAATACGCAGCATTGCAGCCGCATCAGCGCTGCCTCCGCCTAAACCTGCTCCCGCCGGAATATGCTTATCAATTTCAATAATGATATCTGCGCCGGAACCTGATTCTGATAAATATTCAGCTGCAGCACGGTAAATCAGATTCTTTTCAACAGGTGTTGAATCTATTACCGCCTTTTCCGGTCCTGATGATACAATTTCAACAGATACTTTTCCATCAATACGATTATTAAAATATCTCAGTTTTAAAAGATCATGCATTTTTACGGCCGCCATAAGACTTAAAATATTATGATAACCGTCATTACGTTTATTAATGACTTCAAGAGATAAATTAAGCTTTGCGTACGCCTTTTCTTCTATCAAATTTTCTACCGTAAATTGCGGAATGAAAGTAATTCATCAGTTATGAGTGTCAAGATTAATTTTTATCAGGATTTTAATATTTTACTTGAGAAAAAGGCCTCCTTTATTATGCTGAAACAATGAAAAAACAAATAATTCTGCTTATCACGGTCTCAATTTTCAGCTGCAGCTATAACATAAAATATTACCGTGAAAGTATTCCTAAAAACAGACTGGATGTAAATCTTACTGGAAATACGGCGCTTATCCGGACTCTTCATGCGGATATTTTTGTAAAACATATTGATAAGGATCTTGAAAAATCAGTACAGAATTCATTCTGCTTCAGATCTGATGATAATACACAAGCTCAGGATACTTTTATAATAGATGAAATTCCACTGGATATTTTCCTGATAATCATAAAAAACCGCACAAATAAACCTATTTCAGATATTAATTCATCAATTTTCTATGAAAAAAAATCACTTTCTCCACTTTCACCGGAATTAATCAAAGATGAAAAAATATATCCGGATTACAACGGTATTAATCTGGAAAAGATAGGACAGTATCGAAGAATTCTGACAACTTTTTCCGAAATAGAAAAAGTTAATTTTGATAAAGACACTTCATTATATAAATTTAAGACCCTGCTTCCTAACGATGCAATAATGTTTTTTAACGCATATAAAACCGCTTTTAGAAATAAGGATGATTATAAACTTAAAATCAGCTACACACAGGAAAATATAAAAAAAGTTATTGATTTTGATTTTACATATTTTGAATATAGGACTGACTCCGCAGAATACATGGAACATCTGAAGAAAACTGAAAAGGAGAAGGAGAAAAATTTATGGCTATAGACCGGAAAACCATTGAAAGAACGGCTGAACTGGCAAATCTTCATCTTACTGAAAATGAAAAAATCGAATACGAAAAACAGCTGAATGATATACTGAATTATGTTGAAAAAATCAGAGAGGTTGACACATCCGCCGTTAAGGCAACTGATTATATTGAAGAAATAAAAAATGTTTTCCGTGAGGATGTAATTCTCGAATCAATAAACCGTGATGAAATTGAAAAAATAGCTCCTGAATTCCGGAATGGACATATAACCGTTCCTAAAATCATTGAATAATAATGAAACTGATTTCCAAACCAGAAAAAATCAGCAAGGATCATTATCTTCTGAAAATACAGTATCAGGGTTCTGACCCGATACCGGGTCAGTTCGTCAGCATTAAGGTTAACGAAGGGACAGATCCTTTATTAAGAAGACCTTTTTCAATTTTTGATTATTCAGAAAATGAATTGAAGATAGTTTTTAAGGTTGCCGGAAAAGCAACATCAATTTTACAGAATTCCGCATTACCGGAAAATACAGACATTTCGGGTCCTTACGGGAAGGGATTTACACCTCTGGAAAACAGCAAGGTACTTCTGATAGGCGGCGGTGTAGGCAATGCCCCTCTTCATTATCTCTCAAATAAACTCAGAAAAACCGGCTGTAACGTAACATATATATACGGATCCCGTTCTGCAGAATACATATACTGCCGTGATGATTTCCACAAATGTTCAGATTCAACATACTACATGACTGATGACGGAACTGACGGAGAAAAAGGATTTGTATCAGAAAAACTCAGTCAGCTGATAAAAAAAGAGTTCTTTGATTTTGCCTATATCTGCGGTCCGTCTCCAATGATGAAATTATGCGCTGACATTTTAAAAGCACAGAATATCAATGGAGAAGTTTCCCTTGAAAACTATTTCGGATGCGGAATCGGCATATGCTCAGGATGTACCGTTAAAACAGTCAATGGAAACAGGCGTGCATGCATTGACGGACCTGTATTCAACATCAACGAAATTCTTCTATAAGCCATTTTAATTAGAACTGAATTAAAATATAAATTGACATATCCGTAAAATTGACTCCTGATTTATATCTGTTAAAATAATAATAATAATTACATAAAGAGATCATCATGCTCAAAAAATTTACTGCCGTATTTTTTCTGATTCTATTACTGCTTTCCACATCAATTAAGACTTACAGCGCCGATTTTCTTGAAAACAGAATACGTAATACAATCCGGATTCTCAATAATTATCATTACAGAAAAATTGACCTGAATGAAAAAGTTTTCCCTGAAATAAAGGAAAATTTCCTGAATTCCATTGATCCGGATAAAATAATTTTCACCGCAGAAGATTATAAAATTTTAGTTTCAACGGATCTGTTTATTCCTGCTGATAATAGAAAGTATAATCTGAATTATTACTATAAAACAGAAGAAATTTTCAAAAAAAGAATAATTGAACTGAAAAAAGACTTATCCGGTTTTGAAAATATAAATTTTGATTTTACGGATGATGAAAAAATATCCGGGTATGATAAATACACGGATAATTCAGGGATAACTGACAGATGGAAAAAATTGATCAAGTATAAAATACTTGATTATTATTGCGAGCAGACAGATTCGGAATCCAGAAATTTTCAGCATTTTACCGGGTTACTGCCTTCGATTAAACAAAGAATAATCAAAAAAGAAATCAAAAATCTGGAAAATCTGTATAATCAGATAAATTCATCCGGATATCTGAACCAGATATTTATTAACAGTATTGTAGGGCTTTATGATCCGCATTCTTTTTTCATGTCTGCAAGCCAGAAAAAAAACTTTGAATCCGCCCTGTCTTCAAAAAACATGTCTTTCGGTATTTTTTTTACCAGATCAATTTCAGGAAATCTGATCATATCTGCAATAACACCTGGGGGGCCTGCCTGGAAATCCTCTCTTTTGAATAAAAATGATCAATTAATAAAAGTAACGGCTTTTGATGCACAAAAAACGGTATATGATACTGCCGATACAGATGACTATATTTTGGATTCAATTTTAAATGACAGTAAAATTACAAAAGCCGAATTTCTATTTAAAAAACCGGGCGGAAATATAGTTAAGACCATACTAAAAAAGGAAAAACTAATCTCTGAAGAAAACATCATAACAGGATTTATTCTGGATGGAAAAAAGAAAATCGGGTACATTTATCTGCCCGCATTTTATACAGAATGGGAAGATTCAGGGCCTGGCTGCGCCAATGATATCACGAAGGAAGTAATTAAACTTAAAAGAGAAGGCATTGACGGTCTGATACTGGATTTACGGGGAAACAGCGGCGGTTCAGTTGGTGAAGCATTAAGCCTTGCAGGTATTTTCATAAATGACGGACCGGTTTACCTGGAACAGGACAGGGAAATGAAAATATCCATCTTCAAGGATCCTGACCGCGGTACTGTTTACAGCGGAAGTATGGCCGTTCTGGTGGACGGACAGTCTGCATCCGCAAGTGAACATGTAGCTGCAATCCTGAAAGAATATAATCGAGCTGTTATTGTCGGTACAAAAACATATGGGAAGGCTTCAACTCAAATATTCGTTCCGGTAGTCCAGAACTTAAAATTACTTAATGACAGAAATTACCAGAGCGGGAGTAATACTGATTTTCTTATATTTACTGTATCACTGCTGTTTAATATACATGGAGAATCTCTGCAGAATAAAGGAGTAATACCGGATATAGTTCTTCCATTTTTAACAGACGGTTATTTTAAAGGAGAAGAAGATCTGCCTCATTCCATTTCCCAGGAAAATATTATAAAAGAAGTTACCTTTTCTCCATTACCCGAATTACCGGTGAAAAAATTATACTCTAAAAGTAAAACAAGAGTATCAAAAAATAAAAATTTCCGTTCAATTACCGATATAAATAAAAAATTATCCGCATTATTTAATTCAGAAATACCGCTTTCACTCAACTTCAATTTATTTCTAAAAAACCGTATTTATGAAGAATCCGTCTTTCAGGATATTGACAAATTGCACTTAAAATCAAAAAACTTTACCGTCAAAAATAATAAATATGAAGAAGAAATAAGCAGCATAGATGAATATTCCGCAGAAAGAAATAAAGGCATAATCGAAAATATTTCAAATGACATTTATATTGAGGAAACATATAACATTTTATATGATTTAATAAAATAAAGGGAGTATTTAAATGAATTTTAAGAAAACAGGGACATTCAGATGCATTGTACTTATTGTATTGCTCACTTTTTTCGTATCAAACGGATATGCTCAGGAAAAAAGTGATGCAGCAAAATACATGGACAGTCTTTCCCAGGGTTCTGAAAAAATAAAACCGGACACATGGGAATATATCCGTACCTTTGCACACAGCAAGGATGTAAAAGAAATTAACGCCAAACGTTCGGCACTTTTAAAATCGATTTCAAAAGCAATAAGCGATGTAAAAAAAGTTCCTCCCTATAATGGAAACAGTGAATTCAGAGATTCAGTTCTTAAATACTTAACAACCCTCAATGCAATTATGAATCAGGATTACGCGGATCTGGTTGATATGGAACAGATTGCCGAAGAATCATATGATAAAATGGAAGCTTTTTTTAAAGCCCGTGAAAAAGCAAATGAGAAACTTGAAAGTGCATTTACAGAACTTTCTCTGGCTCAGCAGAAATTTGCAACTGCAAACAACATAACCTTAATATCGGTACAGGATGAACTGTCTGCAAAAATTGAAAAATCATCAGCTGTATCAGATTACCATGACAAAATATATCTCATATTTTTTAAATCTTATAAACAGGAACTCTATCTGCTTGATGCTATTTCGAAACAGGATATAAATGCAATCGAACAAAACAGTGATTCATTATATAAATATTCAAAAGAAGGAATAGAATTAATAAAAAAAATCAAACCGTATGAAAAAGATAATTCATTGTCCGTTTCATGCATCAAAATTCTGGAATTCTACAACAAAGAATCCCAGAAAAGTGTTCCGCTTATAGTCGACTACCTGCTGAAAAATGAATCATACCAGAAGGTTAAATCGGCATTTGACCTGAAAAAAGATGATGAACGGACAAAGGAAGATGTTGATCTGTACAATAAAAAAGTAAAAGAACTTAACGACGCAGTAAAATCATACAATACAGACAATGATGCTACAAATAAGGAACGTGCACTTTTAATAAACAACTGGAATAAATCATCTTCCGCATTCTTTGATAATCATATTCCGAAGTAACTGTCTGAATATTTCCCTGCCGAAAACTGCTGAATATTGAAATCAGCAGTTTTTTTTCATTTTTTCTCTGGAAATTTCGTTATATAATCAGAGGGAGTAATTATGAAAGAAAACACATTACATTTCACTTCAGCCAATGTTGATTGTGATCTTTATGAAAATCTGCTAAAAGCATCTGTTTATTATAATTTAAAATCCGATATCATTTTTAAGGATCTAATAAAAATTTCAGAAAAATATATCCGGCAGAAGCAGGTTTTGAACCGCCTCACGGAATATCAGGATCATTCACCTGAGAAATGGGAAATACTGCATTATTCACTGAATATGGATGAAATTGAATATTATGGTCAAACAAGACAAAAATTAAAAATATCAATTTCAAAACTGGCGTTTATCGGTTTCATCCTTTTTTGGGATTTACTCATGTTTTCATATAAAGAAAGACTAAAAATATCAATTAACAGAAATTTTGTATATAGTTACATAGAAATTAAGAAAAAATATTTAATATTAATACCTTATTTTATAAAAAGACTAGATATCATCCAGAAAGAATAAAAATTCCCCGTTTTACTGCAATAAATCAGATCCGATATCATCCAGTACATTTGTTTTATCATCTATTTTATCGATTTTTTTATAAATTTCTTTCTTCTGGTTCTCAACAATATCTTCTTTTGGTGTTTTACGTAAAGGATCAATTGAAAATTCCGAGTCAGTACAATTTGTGCAAATATCTTCTTCCGAGTTTCCTGGTTCTGTCCCTGGAACAAAAACTTCTGAAATAACTGTTTTACAATATGATGAAGGACGCTTACCCGAAACAGCACAGATATTTACGCTTGAAAGACCTGCATATACCGGAAAATCTTTTACAGGTTCGGAAGCTAGAGCCTTTTTCATATATTCACCCCACGCCGGAGCAACAACATTTCCTCCTGTCTGACCTGCTCCCAATGACATGCCAAGACGGTCATATCCCATCCACATACATGTCGTAATTTCCGGGGTAAAACCGATAAACCATGCATCTTTATAATTATTTGTTGTTCCGGTTTTCCCTCCTGCAGGACGCCCGGGATTTGCATATATTCCTGTACCGGAATCAATAACACTTTTCATAAGACTGATCATTATCTGTGAAGTAGCCGGATTTAAGATTAGTCTTGTTTTCTTTTTATCTTTATCTTTTAGAAGCTTATTAATCCTGTCTTCTTCATTTTCAATAACAGTTCCTTCATTATTTTTTATATATCGGATGCTGAAAGGAATTACATCCTTTCCGCCGTTTGCTATTATTGAATATGCTGTTGCCATTTCAAGCGGAGAGGCTTCCATTGATCCAAGACATATTGAGAAATCCCTTCTCATCCTTTTCTGAGCTTCTGCATCATTCATTTTCAATAGTTTCTGATAATATCTGTGAACCATATCAATACCGATTGTTTCAGCAATACGGATAGAAACAACATTTATCGACTTAGCAAGTGCAGTCCGTAATCTGACCAGCCCCATATAACCGCCTTCATAATTTTCAGGAATCCAGTCACCGCCCTCATTATCGAGAAATAATAAAGGTGAATCCAGAATTGCAGTTGCAGGAGTAAATTTTCCGCTCTCAATACCCGCACAATACAGAAGGGGTTTAATACTGGAACCCGGCTGCCTGTAAGCCTGAACAGCCCTGTTCAGCTGATTATCACTTGTAAAACGGCTTCCGCCTACCATTGCTTCAATATAACCGGTTTTATAATCAATAGAAACAAGCGCACCTTCAACATTCTGAAAATCCTTATCCTGCATGTATCTTTCTTTATATTCTTCACACAAAACTCCAACAGGATTTATTCCATAAAGAAAATTTAATGCCTCTAATTCATCCAGAACATTCTGCTTGAAATAATCATTTATTTTTCTCGTCTGCAATGATCCTTTGTTCGGGAAAGGATCTATATCAAACATAAGACCGAACATATCCACTATTGATGAATATTTTTCAGTTATCAAATCCTCATTTTTAAATGAAAGATGTCCGGATACTTCCGTCTGATATTCCAGTTTTTTGAACATAACTTCCTGTGCAATCAGCTGTTTTTTAATATCAAGAGTGGTATATACATCCAGACCTTTTTCATAAACTGTTTCCTCTCCGTATTTTTCTACAAGAATACGCCTGATATATTCTGTAAACCATGGTGCTAAATTAATACGTGATGAAAAAGTATTCATACTTGGCGGAAGTTCATTAATATAATACAGATAATCCGGCCAGAAATTCAAATAGGCTTTTTCGGCTTCTTCAATGGTAATGAATCCCAATTCAGCCATTTGAGCAAGTGCTTTGCGATGCATTGCCATTGATTTTTCCGGATATTTTATCGGTGAAAGAAGATTCGGTGCTGACGGTAATGTTGCGAGAAGAGAACATTCCGCTAAGTTCAGATCTTTTACATGTTTTCCAAAATACAGCTGAGAAGCGGATTCTACACCATATGTCCCATGTCCTAAAAATATCTGATTCAGATACATTGTAAGTATCTCATCTTTGGAATATGTTGCATCCATCATCAGTGCGATAAATGCTTCTTTTATTTTGCGGGTCAGACTTCTTTCTCTTGAAGTCAGCAGTATTTTGGATAACTGCTGAGTAATTGTACTTCCGCCCTGACGTACGCCTCCGGCAAGTATGTTTACAAAAAAAGCACGTGCTATTCCGGTCGGACTAACACCTATATGCTCATAAAATTCATTATCCTCCATTGCAATAAAGGCATTAATCAATTCTTTAGGTAATTTTTCAAAAGGAACAACTTCCCTTTTCTGTGTGAATAATTCGGAAATTAATATCCCGTTTTTATCATATATTTTGGTTGTAGTATTAGGTCTGAATTCAGCCAGAGCCTGTACTTTTTTAAAATCACTCCATAACAATAACGAAAAAATAATGATAATTGTAATAAACAATCCTGCAAAAATTCCTACAAAAATACCGGGTATATGTGTATAAATATTCCGGATATAAATAAATATTTTAAAAATTCCCAAACCTGAACCTGTATTACTCCTATTTCTCCGATTCCGGTTAAATCGGGCTGCATCATTAAACGGCTGTCCATTT
Organism: Spirochaetota bacterium; assembly: GCA_016928815.1. Classification (GTDB taxonomy): domain Bacteria; phylum Spirochaetota; class UBA4802; order UBA4802; family JAFGJZ01; genus JAFGJZ01. The sequence continues at coordinate 23,943 of JAFGJZ010000072.1, read as the reverse complement.
ATAACTGTTTTTTTTCCTGTTTTTACAGGAATTATCGGTTTTGAAGAACCGGAATATTTTTTTCTAAACATATTACCTTTAATTTCATTATGATTATGCCATTAATGGAAATAATTTTAACGAATACAATAAAAATAAAAAAAATTTGTAAATTCTGTAATTTTTTATTTTTAATACAAATACCTCAAAATAAACTGTTTTTTAATCATATATAGTGATAAATGCTCATAAATGCCTTAAATAAGGATTACAGCAAATTTCTAATATACCGAACTTTAGTATGAACCAAAGCAATTGTTCTGTTATCACGGATGATAACAACAAATTTCAAGGAGGAAAGAATGATTATAAATCACAATGTGAGTGCTATTTTTGCGCACAGAACACTTAAATTCCATGACTGGAGTCTTACTTCAGATATTGAAAAATTATCTTCAGGCATGCGAATCAACAAAGCGGGTGATGATGCATCCGGTCTTGCTGTTTCAGAAAAAATGAGATCACAGATTCAGGGTTTAAGACAGGCCGAAAGAAATACTGAAGATGGTATGTCAATGATCCAGACAACTGAAGGCTATCTTGAAGAAACACATCAGATTGTACAGAGAATAAGGGTACTTGCCGTTCAGGCCGCAAATGGTATTTATGAACCAGGCGACCGTCAGCTTATTCAGGTTGAAGTATCCGCCCTCATAGATGAAATTGACCGTATTTCATCACAGGCTGAATTTAACAAAATGAAACTTCTTACAGGTGCATTCGGACGTCTCAGACCGACAGCTTCCATGTGGTTTCATATGGGACCAAACATGCATCAGCGTGAACGTGTATTTATTGAAACAATGACAAGTGCAGCACTCGGACTCCGAAATCCGACCGTACTTACATTTATTTCAATTTCAACTCCGGGCAAGGCAAATGCAAGTATCGGTCTTTGCGATGAAGCGCTTAGAATCATTTCCAAACAGCGTGCTGACCTGGGAGCTTATTACAACAGACTTGAACATGCTGCAAAAGGATTAATGAATGCTTATGAAAACACCCAGGCATCCGAGTCCAGGATCAGGGATACTGATATGGCTGAGCAAATGTCATCATTTACAAGATATCAGATTCTTACACAGGCCGCGACTTCAATGCTGGCACAAGCCAACCAGAAAAGTCAGGGAATTTTAAAATTATTACAGTAAAAAAATCTTGAGCCAAGATCGAAATACCACTCAAAAACGCCGGGTCTGCCCCCGGCGTTTTTATTATTAATCTGTAAACATGAAACCCTGAAGTTCATCATCAGTGTTTACAAAAAATTCAGCATATTTATCATCATCGGTATCTGCCATTTCTTTTACAGTAAGCGTTTTATAGGTATCAATTTCTATTCCTGAAGAATTATATGTAGTATGATAGAAATTAAGCCTTTTCCCTGGACTGATTCCCATTTCCAGAAGTCTCTCTGCACCTGATTTAATTAATCTGAACTTAACCGGCATATCCGCTTCATCAGCAACAGACCATACTCCAAGATAAATGGGATTATGATTTTTATATAAATCACCTTTAAACTCCCCCCTTAGCAATAAGTCTCTGTCCTTATTCAGATAGGGTGCAAAATCAAGATGTTCAGCGAGTTTTCTGTCTGTAGCAAAAAAATCACCAGTTTGGGGATCCATTGTAAAAATAATAGTAGCATGTTGAGCCTGTGCATAACTTTTCAGTAAAATCCCTCTTATTACCGGAGTGATTTTAACAAATTTTTCAATCATAATATATGAAGCTTTAATCTTTTCAACTATATCAATCAGCCAGATTGTAAAGTCACTGCTTTCAATTCTCAGTTTAAGTAACTCGCTTTTTAATGCATCAATATCAAGAGGCCCATGAATAAATGACAGAAGTGTTCTGTATATCGTACGAATGTTATTATATTTACTGAACTGAAAAACAAGCTCATGCATGAAAATCTGCATCTTTCTCAGCTGCCAAACAAATGCACTTATGCTGCTTTCATCTGATTTGAAATCAATTCTTACAAAATTATAAATATTTATAAATTCACTGTATTTCTGCCGAAGTTCAAGCATCTGTTTGTTTTTAACATCTTTGACTTTAGGAAGCCTGATTACGAATTTTGTAAAATCACCGAATTCGGAATCTACCAGAATATTCAAGGCACCGAAGGTTGAAAAAATCTGTCGCGTACCTATGCCGCTTCCGCTTTTATTCATCCTGGTCGTTTTTCCTACAAATGCGGGCAATCCGTCCGAATTGCGTACAAGTTTTTCAGGTACAATACCGATTCCGTTATCCTGAAATACAAGAACTACAAAATTTTCCTCTTCACTCAAAACAATATGCAGAATACCTTCCTTGCCGGAAGCTTTTATCCCCTCCAGTGAATTGGATGCAAGATTAATAAGCGCCCTGCTGACTTCCAGGTAATGAGCATAAACATGTACGGTTCCGGGATAAAGATGAAGTTTTATTTCACAGGGAATATCAGAAGCATTTACATATGGAATAACCCTTTCCAGAATTATATCCTTTATGTCTATTTCCCGCTGATATACATCTATTTTATCTTCATATGAATTCAGAAGATTCACAAGCGCAGTGGATTCTCTGTTAATGTCTTCAACAACTTTATTGAAATTATCAATCGAAAGCATGTCGATCATATCTTTCATCAATGTAAGTATTTTGCCTGCATCATGCCTTGTTTTCCCTATTTCTTCAACTTTTTTCTGATCGGTAAGTATAACAGAATCAAGCTTATCCCTTACAACACCGACATCCGCAGACATATGATGGAATATAAGCTGGCGGTACACGATTGATTCAATAATTTTAAATCCCTTGCTTTCAAAAAAATCTATTGAATCAATTTTTTTTTCCCATACGAACAGATAAATTATTGAATTATCCGGAACAGAAGATGCAAGAGTTTTCAGGAAAATGGACCCAATTCCTTTTCCGCGCCCGAAAGGGCTGGTAACCTGCTTATATATCTGAAATTTTGTTTTTGAAGGATTGGAATATACCAGAATATATGCTGCAATCTCACCATCTTCATCCCAGACATAACTGTAATTATAGTCCTTTTCCAGAGTATTATCCATGATATAGGGACTGGGAATTATAAAGGTTTCTATATTAAGGAATGGTATTTTTTCAATCCTCTCCTCATATTCAGCATTTAAATTCTTAAGATAAATTTTAGATTTATTTTCCATAATCAACTCTCTGATTATACAATACTAATATAATTTCTGTTAAATAACAACAATAACAAATCTTTCCCTGCAACATTTTTACTGCAAGCCGGAAAATTACTTGTCAGTATGAATTAACAATATAATATACAGCAAAAGGAATATAAATGAAAAATTATTTGTTAGTAACAGCAGTTATTTTGCTCTTTTGCTATCTTTTTGCAAATATAGCAATATCAAAAACAGTTAAAAATAATGAAAAAGTGATTTTTCTGCCAACCTACGGGAAAATACAGAATAATAATATTTATACAGAAGTACATATGTGGATTTTTCAACCGGAAGAAAATTCAATAACTCGAAATATTATAACATCTTCCATAATTAAGCTGTTTCTTGATGATGAAGAATTCAAAAATTCCGAAATTTTTGATCAGCGCTTAAAGGCCTTTATGGTTGATAATGAAAGAAATAAAAAACTGACAGTAATAATCAACGGAAATGAATACATGCTCAACCCGTCTAAACCGGATGGACATTCAATTACTAAAATTACAGTTCCGTTTAAACCCGGAAATTCGGGCAAAAAATCCATTGAGATTAAGCTGAAAACCATGGACAAATCTGAACGTGATTTTTCAAACTACATAACTCTTGAAAATCCGGACGGCATTTCCGTAATCTCAGATATTGATGATACGATAAAAATAAGCAACGTTCTTAATAAAAAAGAACTGATTAAAAATACATTTATCAGACCATTTCAGGCAGTAAATAAAATGCCTGAATTTTATTCACAGTTATATAAAAATAATATTTCTTTTCATTATGTTTCAGGTTCACCGTGGCAATTATACGAGTCTATTTCCGGATTTATGAAAAATACCGGATTTCCTGAAGGCAGCTTTTATCTGAAAAAATTCAGAATTAAGGATAAAAGTTTCATTGATTTCCTGATTGCAGATCAGAAAGAATATAAAGTTACCATAATTAAAGCAATTATAAAGGATTTTCCTGAAAAAAAATTCATATTAATCGGTGACTCAGGGGAAATGGATGCAGAAATTTATTCCGAACTCTATAAATTATTTCCGGAAAACATCAAAGCTGTATTTATACGAAATACGGGAAATTTAGACGATGAAAAAGACCGTTTTGAAAACATACAAAAACAATTTTCAAACATTACATTTTCTTTTTTTTCAGACGGAAATGATCTGATTAAACTTAAAGATACTATATTAAAATAATATTTAGACCAGGGTTAGGGTTATGAAAGAAAATAAATACACATTAGTTATTAATCAGATAAAGGAATTTACATCTGACGAAAACAATTTAATTGCAAATCTTGCAAATATTTCAGCAGTTCTATTTCAAAATTTATATCATATAACATGGAGCGGTTTTTATCTGATAGAAAAAGATGATTTTGTTCTTGGTCCTTTTCAGGGCAAACCGGCAAAAGCAAGAATAAGTCGAAATGAAAGCATCTTTGGAAAATGTCTCTCAGAAAATGATACTATTATAATAAAAGACATACATGAATATAAGGAACACATGATTTGCGATCCTGATACAAACTCAGAAATTGCAGTTCCTTTGAAAAACGACGGGTTAACTTACGGAATAATGTATCTCGGCAGCTACAAGACAAATGATTTTGATGAAACCGATAAAACCAATCTTGAATATATTTCAGAACTTATCAGCAGCAAAAACAGCATCCATTTTCAGTCCAGATAATCAGTGAATCTGTCCTGAAGAAAATCCGCTTTTTTATGATAAATTAATTCCGATACTTCCCGTTTTAAAGACCCGAAAGAAGTTATGCATTTATTCTGACTTTGAATTTCACGTTTATACTCTTCATCAATGGAATTCAGATTTTCTTCAAGTTTTTTATCATTTAAAGATTTTACAAGCTGAACATTATTATAATGTTTCTGTGCTAATGAATTCGCAATTCCGATCAGAACATTGATATCTTTTTCAGCAACTTCTTTAAGATCAGATTTATCCAATTTTGTCAGAGATACATCATTTTTTGCTTTTAAGGTAGCCGTTCTTGGTTCACCCAGAAGCAAAGCTATTTCTCCGATGCTGGTACCTTTCTCAGATATTGAAGCAACACGGTTTCCGTTCACCAGAACATCAATTACACCATCCTGAAGAATAAAAATACTGTCACCGGGTTTACCTTCTTCACATATGATAGAACCTTTCGGATAAGTTGATCTTTTACTGTCAAGATCGTGTGAAGGTATTATTTTGACACTTGCATCTTCCCTGTTAAAAATCTCACCTTTTTTAAAGGTAACGCTTGATTCATATTTATCAAGAACTTCCTTTAGCCATGGAAATTTTCTTTTTTCATACTCTTCTTTAATACCGGAAATTATTTTATAGTAACCAATACATGAAATCCTGTAAACAGTTTTTCCGCCAGTTAGTTCTTTATTAAACCGGCTGATTATATTATTCGTCAAAACTACCTGCTTCGCAATAACCATGGAAACATTCAGAATAAATGAATAATTTTTAATGCTCTCCATAAAATTTTTAGATGAAATTTTTTTAATTTTTGTTGAGTCATGAATTACGGCCGTTTCCATTCTATTTACATCTAAACCAATGTTATTTCTTAATAAAAGTTCAGACGCGCCAATAACGAAATTTGCTCCTTTAATTGCATATTTATCACTTTCATTTAAAAACAGAAGAACATCTCCACTGACAACCAAAAAGGCATTGTCAATATCTGAATCTATTCTGAATAACTGGATATATTTATCACTCATAAGAGTCCTTCAATAGCTTTAATTAAATCTGCTTTTACAAAAGGTTTGGTAATAAATGCTTGCGCCTTTACATCTCTTTTGGTACTTTTCATGGTTTGTTCATTTAAAGCCGAAATCATGATTATTTTCGCATTTTTATCAATTTCCAGAATCTCAGTTACAGCGGCAATACCGTCTTTACCCCACATTGTTACATCCATTGTCACTATATCAGGTTTAAATTTTTTATAATATTCTATGGCATCCATTCCATTTTCTGCTTCAACAATAACTTCATGACCCGCCTCTTTAATTGTCTCACTAATTATATTTCTCATAAATTTTGAATCATCTACAATCATTATTCTTGCCATTATTTTAACCCTTTATATACTTTGCTGCAATGAATTGAGATTATAATAATATAAATTATTTATCAATCTTTTTTATTAATAAATATTTGATATGGGGATAAATTTGACACAAAATAACCGCTTTTTCAGAAAAATTAATAAAATCATCGGGCAAACTATTTACGATTATCATTTAATAGAAACCGGTGATAAAATATTAATTGGATTATCAGGAGGGAAAGATTCTCTTACACTTGCAGACATTCTTGCAGAAAAAAGAAAACATCTTCCCGTAAAATTCACACTCCATGCATGTTATGTTGAAATGGGATCTTTAGGACATAAAATTGATTCTGAAATTTTAAAAGATTTTTGTGAAAAAAGGGATATTACTTTTATTCATAAAAAAGTGTCACCTGATTTCAATCTTGAACCGGAGAAAGATAAATGTTTCATCTGCTCCTGGCACCGCCGGAAAACTCTTTTCAATACGGCAAGAGAAATTGAAGCAAAAAAACTTGCTCTAGGTCATCACATGGATGATATTATTGAGACATTTTTAATTAATTTTTCTTTTCAAGGTAACATTTCAACAATGCCTGTTAAACTTTCACTGTTTGATGAAGATCTTTTTATAATCCGACCGCTTGCCGGCGTAAAAGAGGAATCAATTATTAAATATGCAGAATTAAAGAACATGACAATTCAAAAAGAAAATTGCACTTATGGAGCAACTCAATCTAGACAATCAATGAAACCTATTATCGAAGACTTCATAAAACTAAATCCAATGTTCAAAGAGTCTGTTTTTAAGGCTCTTCATAATATAAAATCAGATTATCTTCTTTAATCTTATCTGTTCTTATTCTTTTGTTAATTGATTTTTTTAAATTTTTGTACAATTCCTTCAGAATTTTTGAATAATTATTCAAATACTCTATTACAATTTTTTCATTTCCATCCAATTCCTTAATTATCTCATGGAAAAACAATATAAAACCTAAAATCAGAATTTTACTGACACTGATTTTATAATCCAATCTGGCTTTAAAATTTGCTTCAATTTCATTTTCAGAAAATGTAATATGAAAACGCTTATAAATACATTCCGGATATTTACATTGATACTCAGTTAATGTTTTTTGTTTCAGAGCGAAATCAAAATTAACCAGCATTTTGCTGATTAATTTTCTTATTATATAGCAGATTGAAACATTATACTTTTCAGCACTTTCAGCAATTATTTTATAAATAGCCCTGTTAATATTTAATGATGTATGATACATAAAATTCTCCTTCAGGTTCCTACTTATATAACGAAAATTACCGGGAAAATTTAAAAAAATATTAAAAGAATGGACAGAAACGATATAAAATTTATATGTTTTTATGTTGTAATGTAACATTTTTAAAATACTATCTACGAATCAGAAAGGAATAATTATGAACGGTTTTAAAAAAATTGTAAAAGAATTGCTTGATCTTGAATTTATAATATTTATTATAATACTTCTTGCGATTAGATGGTCTGTACTCGGCAATTACAAAGTTCCGACTGAATCCATGGTCCCTACAATTGAAGTCGGCGACAGATTATTTGCAAATAAACTTGCTTATTCCTTAATGGTTCCCTTCAGGGATACAACATTAATAAGATGGAAAACTCCGGAAAGAGGAGATATAATTGCATTCAGAAATCCTAATAATGAAAAGGAAATGTTCACAAAAAGGGTAATAGGTCTTCCAGGTGATAAAATAGAAATCAGAAACAAAAAACTTTATATTAATGACAAGGAAATACCGACTCAATTCGCTTCATTTGTCAAGGAAATTGAATATGTTGATCCGGCTAACGGGAAACTTAAGGTTATTACTGACAAACTGGTAAAAAATAAATTCACTGACAACAAATCACTTGAAATTAAAGATGATACAGTTTATATAAACGGAGTTAAAATTCCGGATTCCAACATAAAAAGCGTTAAAGATTTCATTTATAATTATGAGAAACTTGGAGATGTCACTCATCTTATCAGAAATTACACGCGTTCAAACCCGATGGAAAATGCCGATAATTATTCAATTATTGTAGAACCGGGATTTTATTTTGCTATGGGTGACAACAGGGATGAAAGTTTTGACAGCCGTTTCTGGGGACTGCTCGATGTAAATAATATTGAGGGCAAACTGATATTCCGATGGTGGGCTTTTAAAGATAAGACTTTTTCACCGGATTTCAGAAAAATTGGTCTGATCAGGTAGTTAGCAGAATAATTTTCACAGAAATTGTCCTCATGGTGAAATTGGTTGCAGAATCAGGTTTCATACCTGTTAAATCAAACATATATTTTTCTGCTTTTTTAATTCCCTGAGGAATAACAATTTCAAGTACAGAAATGGAATTTATACGTCCAAGCCCGTTGCAAAGATAACAGCTATTATCCATTCCCGAGCAGACAGGACATATCGTCCGTGAAGGAAGCTCAATATAAGCCCGTGCCCCCTTTATTGATTCAGCTTTATTAATGAATATTTCAACATCCTGTCCGAATTTTTTCAGCAGATATTTATGATTTATCTTTTTATTTTTGGTTTTTGATTTAATTACTTCTGAAAGAGAAAAAGAATATTTAATTCGACTTACCGGAATTATGAAACTATACTCTTTTAATTTATCATCGATAAGCAGATTATCATATTCTCTTTTCAAATCAGAATCTGACAGTACACGATATCCATTTACTATTAAAGATATAATTTCAGACTGTTTCGGAATTATTTTTCCTGAACTGTCCGGATGGCATTTTTTTATCAACTCACAAAATTTTGATCTTAAAATCTCAGGACTATAGCCGGGTTTGAGATTAAAAATCCGGTAATAATCTATCACTTCTCCATTTTTTCTGAAAAACAGAGGATTCATTATTCAGCTCTTATTCAGACATTCTGTTTTCTGGTAATGTAAAGCCTGATTGCAAAAAAGCCTGCAGCACCCATAATCATCAGAACACACAGAACCTGTCCCATGGAAAGAAACCATAAAACGTTTCCAAGTTGAGGATCAGGTTCTCTGAAAAATTCAATAATAAATCTGATCAGTCCGTATCCTCCCACATACATGGCAATTATTGCACCCTTAATTTTCACTCTGTTTTTCATAAACCAAAGTACGAAGAAAAGAAGAAGCCCTTCTCCTAAAGCCTCATAAAGCTGTGACGGATGACGCAGCTGCCCTGACGGATCAAGCGGGAAAAGCATCCCGATCGGAGAATCGGTTACTCTTCCGTATAATTCACCGTTTATAAAATTTCCGAAACGGCCGAACATATAACCGAGAGGTGCTGACGGAATAAAAATTTCACAAAAATCCAACAAGTTTATTTTCTTTATGTAACAGTATATTATTGAAGCAATAGTAATACCTATAAATCCGCCATGATAGCTCATTCCGGAAATTCCAGTAAACTTAATACCTCCGGAAAAATCAAACGGCATAATAATTTCCAGCGGATTCTCAATATAATATGGTAAATTATAAAATAGAACATACCCGAGTCTTGCACCGATAATTGTACTTAAAATAACATAAAACAGAAAATCTGATACATCGTCTTTGGTGTAATTTAAATTCTCTTTTTTAATTCTATACATAGTCATAAAATAAAGGACCGCAAAACCTACAATATACATTAATCCATAATATCGCAGTTCAAATGATCCTATTTTGAAAATGTAAGGCTGTATATGCATCGGTAAGGCTGACCACCAGTTCATAATCTTCTCCGGAAATTAATATTAACTGCAGTATATAAATCCATTACTGCTAATATTGTAAAGGACTTTTTATGATCTCTTTTTACAAACAGCATGAATTTAATTAAATTACTCTTTTTTCTCTTGACGAAAAATCATTATAGATTGAATTAATAAGTCCTGTTATTGAACATATAAATACGGAGAATCAAATGTCTGATAAAAAAATAGCTGTTCTTGCCGGTGACGGAATCGGTCCTGAAGTAATGAAAGAAGCTCTGAAAGTTCTTGAGAAAATTTCAGAAAAGTATAAAATAAATTTTAAATTTACTGCTGCAGATGTAGGCGGAGCAGGAATTGACAACCACGGTTCAGCTCTGCCTGACAGCACTCTTGAGATATGTAAAAACTCCGAGGCCATATTATTCGGTTCAGTCGGAGGTCCGAAATGGGAGAAGCTAGCTCCGGAACTTCAGCCTGAACGCGCTGCTCTTCTGCCTCTCCGGAAAATATTTAATTTATATGCCAACCTGCGGCCTGCAATTATTTTCAAACAGCTTAAAGATGCAAGCCCTCTTAAAAGTGAAATTATCGGGGACGGATTTGACATACTTATTATCCGCGAATTAACCGGTGGTATTTATTTCGGGCAGCCCAAAGGACGGGATGAAGAGAAAGCTTTCGATACTCTCGTATACACAAAAAAAGAAATCAGACGTATCGCTATTGTTGCCTTTGAAGCGGCTTTGAAAAGAAATAAAAAACTCACTTCTATCGATAAAGCAAATGTTCTGACATCAATGGTTCTCTGGCGTGAAATTGTAAATGAAGTTGCAAAAGATTACCCGCAGGTTGAACTTAACCATATGTATGTAGATAACGGAGCAATGCAGCTGGCAAAAAACCCGGGGCAGTTTGATGTAATGCTCTGCGGTAATATGTTCGGAGATATCCTTTCAGATGAAGCTTCCATGATTACAGGATCACTCGGAATGCTGCCTTCAGCTTCCCTGTCAGAAGGAACATTCGGCTTATATGAACCTGCAGGCGGTTCTGCACCGGATATTGCCGGCAAAGGAATTGCGAATCCTATAGCCCAGATTCTTTCAGCAGCAATGATGCTTAAATTTTCATTTTCTATGAATGAAGCATATGATGACATTTTTAATGCAGTATCAAAAACACTTGAAGCAGGATACAGAACCGGGGATATTTTTTCAGAAGGAATGAAAAAAGTCGGAACGGCTGAAATGGGTACACAGATCTGCAATAATCTGTAAAATTTTGAAGGGATGCAAAAAGCATCCCTTATCACAGGTCTTCCGTTTTTAACATTTAATAACATTTCAACAGTTAACTCTGTTTTAAGGAAAACTAAAGTGGATAATAAAAACCCTCAATATTCTCTTTTTGAAAATTACATAAGCCTGCTACAGTCAAAATATATCTCTTTACAGAAAAATCATATTAAGAAAAAATTCAGGTTCAACAATGACGAACCGTATTTTTTGACCGCTTCCGAAAACACAGGCTTATCCGGAATTTTTAATCTCAAAAATATTTCAAGAAATACTGAAGGTGATCCTGTTGATAAAAAAAAGAGTGTTCTCGTTACTACAATCAGACTGGAATATGGGCATTACAGAACCGCTCTGGCTGCAGTGTCATGCGCAAATGCAATGGGAATTATGCCATACTGGCTTGACATCCTATCTGTTCCAGGCATAACAACGGAATTAATAAATTACAAATGCACCGGATCTCCATTACAAAGAAAACTGAAACAGTTAATAAATGCAATTACCGATAAAATTCCCATTACCATTCCATGGAAAAATCCATTTGGAGATGCACTGTTAATTTTAACAGAGACAGGCAAATCTAATACCGGTTCTCTTCTTAAAACGCTTAAAGAACGGGAAATATGCGGACTATTTGGAAATCTTTTTTCAGCTATGCCTCATGATATGCCCTGCATTTCAGCTCATGCATGGTGTACTGCCGGTGCTGTTTCAGGGGGAATGACGAATGTTGTTACTCTTGTTCCGGAAAACATACCGCTGATTTCCAGTTTATGTGAAGGTGCTCTGCATGCAGTATCGTCCCCATCAGTATATTATGCTCTTCGCATACTCAAAAACCGCAGCAGTGTTAACCGTATGCTTAAACCTCTGCCTGATGATGTTCTGACTTTTACAGGAAATCACATTGACCATGAAATTGTTTTCAATATAGAAAATGACTGCAAGCAGCGTTTAAACCGCAGCCGGAAAGATGAACCCAGAAGATTTCTTCTTACAGTTAACAGGTTTAACTCAAAACCGGCACTGCTTAAATCCATAATTGATCACTGCATACCCGTAATACAGCAGAATAAAGCCGCATTTTTTATAAATTTCGGAGACTATTTCCCTGCATGGAATAAACTTCAGAAAGACACTGCAAAATACGGCGATATCATTCAGGTACATTCCTCATGGAAGGAAACAAAAGATTTTGCTGATAAAATCAGAAACGGCAAACTTGAAGGCGGTATACATATTTTTCTGCATGATAACATCTTCCATGCGGTATATTCAACCAACTACCTGATGCGGGTTTCTGATTTTTTAATAACAGATCCAAATGAACTTGCGTTTTATCCTGTACCTAAAATTCTGACAGGTGCGGCTGGTATCAAACAGAAATTGAACGCAATACGCAGCGCTGAAACAGGAGATGGATCTCTGGAATGCAGGACTACTGAAGAAATACTTCAGGCAATTGATATTACTGCCGAAAGTAACGATATTCTTGAATTATTCTGCAGCTGCATAATCGGAAATAAATCAGCAGGTTTATATGACGGTGCATATAAAGCCGTTTCAACGGCAACAGGCATAAAATTCGACAGGGCCAGAACTGAAAGCAGGAACAGTGCTGACGGGAAAACCGGAAAGTTCCCCAAACAGGCATCAGCTGGAAAGCAAAAAAAAACCTGTAAATAATCTGTTTATACTTCCATAGTTCGATTTTAAATATCTCTGTAAATCAGTTCGGCCATTGTATTGTATCCTCATCAAGAAGCAATGGACTGAATTCAATACTTGTCAGACGGTCGAATTCAATCATAAAGGTTGTATTAATCTGATCAGAATGAATAATCTCAAAACTGTAATAATCCTCAAATTCAAGATGCGCAACATTTTTTTCCTTAAGAAGTTTCAATAATGCGTCTTTTTTCATTCCGATTAATTTTTTATCAAACATAATCACCATGGGATTATATGTCTCAATTGAATACAATCTGTAATTTTCATTTTTATCAAACTTGTATTTTGTAAACTGATCATTATAATACAGTATTCTCGAATCAGGAAGTTCCATATCTATTTCGTTTATACGATCGGGATCTCCCAATAGCTGGATTAATTTATCCTCTTTAATCCCGAAGAATACATTATCAAGTCCAATTCCAATCTTAATTTCCATTTAATATCCCCTATTACCAATAACACGACCAATATAACCTGATCTTAATAATATATATTTAAAATTTTCAACAAAAAAAGAGTGCCGTAACGGCACTCTTTTTTTTAATATATGGCTGAAAAAATTATTTAGCGTTTTCAATCAGCTGAGCTGGAGTTACAACTGAACCATATTTTGCTTTAAGCGCCTGGAGTTCTTTAATCTGTGCATCATAGATTTCGAAAATTCTTCCAGGTATTTTTATATCTTTACTGTAAGCTTCCTTCTGAAGTTCAAGACGCGATATGATATTGTCGACATAGAAAGAAAAATGTTTCACATAAAGCTCTTCTGAATATGGTTTGTTAATTCCTTCGAAAAGTTTTTTCAGATCAGCATATTCAGGAATAAAACCTATAGGAGTTTCAATTGCATTAACATCGTTATTTGCACGAAGTTCAAGCCATCCAAGCCATACTTTTACATCTTTTTTCTCACCGAGAAGTTTTTTACCTTCTCCGCCTCTTGCTCCTTCAGTTAAGAAGTAGTTAAGTCCTGCCATAATAGGTTTTTTAGCAAGTTTTGAATTATTGAAAAATTTGAACTGAGCATCCATGTAATCACCTAGAGGACCCGGAATAAACGGAGCATTTGCCCAAGGCTCTCTGTTAACTCCGGTTTTTCCAACTTCAGTAGCTGTTGCAGCAGAAACGATTGATGCACCTATAGCCACACCATGATCCATTGATTTTGCAACCCATACAGGCGGCATTGTATCTGAATCACGTCCTGAATAAGTAACAACTTTAACCTCAACACCATTAGGATCTTCAGCATCAACTGCATTATAATTATCAATTGCTATATTTCTCAATGTACATCTTGCATTGGCATGCGACATAGGAATGTCTTTGCCTTCTGCATTTTTCTTTCCGGGAGTCCACTCACCCTGAAAGTTAATACCTTTCGCAGGTGCAGGTTCCCCATCTCCAACCCATCTTGGTTTCAGATTTTCATCAACAAGCAAATTAGAGAAAATTACTTCAGTTCCTTCTTCTCTAAGACGTTTCATCAGGAATGGATCACCTTCATAATTTACATCCTCAACAATTCCGAAAATACCGCACTCAGGATTGATACCTCTTACACTACCATCTTCAGCAATCCACATCTGACAAAGGTCATCACCGATAAAATCTGTTCCTACCATTGCAGTTGTCGTTTTACCGCATCCTGAAGGAGCAGCACCTGCGAAATATGTTTTTCTTCCGTTTGGTCCTTTTAAGCCTGTAAGGAACATGTGTTCTGAAAGCTCAACACCTGTTCTCTGATATACCGCCCAGTCGCATGCAAAACGGTGATTTCCTTTTTTAAGAAGAAGAGTATTTCCTGCATATGTACAGAAAGTAGAGAAAGTAGTCATGTAGCTTCTGTCCATATATATTCTTGCATTAGGAACATCTTCAGCTCTGTTAGTTCCCTGAGAATGGCAGTTTGTAAAAAATACGCCTGCTCTTTTTACTTCAGCATCAAATGATGAAAATACATTTCTGTAAAGAAGTTCACCGGATGTCTGAACATATGTTGAAGAGGTAATCATGATTGCAGGAATTGAAGCTTTTGCACCAACAGGTCCCCTGTTAAGGAAAGATATGTACATTGTCAGACCTTTCATAATTCCTTTCATATACTTCTGAATGTAAGCAAGAGACTCTGCTCTTGGTTCTGTTTTTGCAATTGAAGATGTTTCTTCGTCATCATTAACGATATAAAGAGTCTGTTTTACAAGACGACCCTGATCCTGAGGAAGGTCAAAGTGAATAGTGTGACCCTTGATAGCCAGTTCCTTTTCCTCACCTGTTGCAATACTTCTTCTTTTAACTTCCTTGTAATCAGCTTCAGTATCATCAATAATGAAAACCTCATCAGGCTGACACATAGAGATAGCATTAGCTATTTTAACAAGCGCATCTTCAGTTTGAATTTTAGAAATTTTGGCAAGATTCGCAGCATCAAGCTTTTCTTTGAAAAGAGCTTTCGCTTCATCAACAGTTTTGAGTCCGCCAACTTCTTTCAGGATATCTACTCCTTTATTCAGTTCAAGCATGTTAAACTCCTTTAATTTTATTTAAGAACCATTATGGTTTTTATTCATTAAACTTTTAATTAGACAAAATTTAAAAAATTGTCCAGTATTTGCCCTAATTAAAAAGAAAAGTCATTTTTGTCAACAAATATAAGAAAACCGAGGAAAATTACTTTTAAAATTAACAAAACAGCTGTTTTTTCAAAATCAGGACTGCTGAAGACTGATTTGGTAAGCAATTATGAAAATAATATGATAAAATCAGAAATGAATCAAGAAAAAATTTTAATAAATCCATAAGCAGGTTCTTCATACGGATGAACCTGCAGCAGTATGTTGCGAAGAGTATGAATATCCTCGTCCCTGCAGATCATTTCAACTTTCATTTCATCCACAATTTCAGCATGGTTAACATCTCCGATAAACGGATCCGCTCCGGGCAACGGGGTAAACTGCCCTTTTCCGGCTGTCTGAAACGAACATTTCTCATAATTATTAAAACGTCCCGCTCCGGACTTAAACAGGGCTTCTTTTACGATCTCCGCATGTTCAGCATCAACATAGAAATAGAGCAGATGCATCAAAGTTCCCCTTTTTTAACAAATGACATTTCATATCTGGATTTAATATTTCTCGGAGTATGAACAACGTCTATTTTTAGAATGCGGTCCCCGAATGTTTCAATATAAATGAAATCCGGATCCGGCTGATAAATGTTATTCACCTGTATATATTTTTTCTGTGACTCGTCGAGATCGTACTTTTCAATCCGGAGAAGATGCCTGTTAGCGTCTACTGATGCTGTAAAAACTTTATTCTGCGTCTCAAGACCGACAGATGTACGCCCTGCTTCAACCTTATCAATATATACTTTATAGTAGCATCGCCTGTCATTGTCAGGATTATTTTTATTTTCAGAATGTATTATAATTTTCAGATTATATTCCTGGGGCACTTCAAAATACTGTATTCCGGCTAAATTAATGCCGGACTGATTTTTATTATCCGCTGCTT
The DNA here is from genome assembly GCA_016928815.1 of Spirochaetota bacterium. Taxonomy (GTDB): domain Bacteria; phylum Spirochaetota; class UBA4802; order UBA4802; family JAFGJZ01; genus JAFGJZ01. The sequence goes on along the minus strand of JAFGJZ010000072.1, from coordinate 7,298 downwards.
TAGCATCTGAATAAGCAACATTTACATCCGCTTTGTTGGCCAGAAGAAGTTCTGTAATGTCCGGAAACCCTCCTTCTGATGAAAGAATTAACGGAGATTTTCCAGTAGAGTCGGACAGAATATTAACATTGGCATTATTATCTATGAGAACTTTTACAATATCATAAAGACCGGTCTGAACGGCATAATGAACGGCTGTATTACCTGAAAAATCCTTTACATTCACATTTATCTTTTTCTTTAATAAATCTTCTATGATTGGAATATAATTCTTCTCAATAAAACCTGTAACCGAGTTCTCCGATGATCTGATCTTTCCTGATTTTAAATATTTCAGAATCACTTCAGACGATGATGTATTCGCGTTTTTCAGAGAAAGCAGATAAGGTGTCATACCCGATTCATCTGTTACGAAAGCATCAGCTCCGTTTTTCAACAGCATTTCCACTGTCTCAAAATCACCGATTTTTGCCGCTTCATGAAGGGCGGTTGTTCCCGAATTTTTATGCTGAAACTCAAGAATTCCGTATATAGCTGCAATTAATAACGTGCGGCCGTTTTTATCGCGTGAATTAATATCAAAAACTTCATTCTTCAGATTTCTGTATTCCTGCAGCTGACCGGTAGAAACCACGTAAAAAATATCTTCCGTTTCCAGCGCACTGAGACCTGCTGCTGAAAAAACCAAAAGACAGAACAGAGTGAGTTTTTTCATATTACCCCTGTATTAAATGGATTTTATTATTTTAATTACATCATTTCTGCAGGCTGAATAATCAGTTTTTCTTCCGCCTGCTTCAGATATTATCAGTTTATTTTTCTCAGGCATAATTGCAAGTGAATAAATATATAATTCTCCATTAAAATATGTTTCAAATTCCGAAAAAACAACATTTTCACCCTTGTCCGACAGAAATGACTCGCTTTTAATAAAATTATACCCTTTTGATTTAAGAACAAGCTTTATTTCATTTATCCATAATTCAGCAACCTGGTTTTCCTTAGTTTCGGAATCAACTTTATATGCAATAATCCGCACATTATTTGATGATACGGCTTTATATATACTCCTGTATTTCTGAAAATGAGCAAATTTATCAGACTTGTATGATACCACCGGAGCAGAAGCACATGAAACCAGAAAAACACCTGTTAATACAGCAAAAAGTAATTTTTTCATTTTTTCATCCTATTTTCCCATTAAATTTGAAAGACCGAGATTATTTACCCATTCGAATTGACTTCTTCCGTATTCTCTTAGATTATTCGCTCCTGAATCAAGTGATACGGTAATATCAAAGACTGCATTCTGGGCACTCTTCTCATATATTCTCAGCTCTCCTTCAAGACTTTCTATTTCAAGAATGGTTTTATTAACTTCTTTTTCCATTTCGAGAGTTTCCTTATAAGAAGCATCATTAAAAACGGAATAGAGCTGAGCGAGATAATCCTTTTTTACCCGGATTTTTGTTTTAAGGGACAGAATCGCCTGCGATACATCAGACGAACTGTTCATTTCATCATTTACATATCCCAGTTTTCTGATCTGCTGAAGAAATGAATCTTTCATTTTTACAGGAACAGAAACCCTCAGCCTGTATCCGTTTAATGAAAGAGTATATCCGCCCGAATCGGATGCAAATTTGCGGATTTCAGAAACAGCACTTGAAGGAACGGGATGTACTATAAAGAATTTATAATTTTCAATAAAAGTATCCGTTTGTGCCGCTGTACAGATTACGGAAAACATCATAAATACCATTGCTGTTATTTTTTTCATTATTAAAACTCCAGATTATTTAAAAATTGAAAGTAGTTCTCTTTTAATTCATTATATTTCTCTTCAGTGCTGAAATATGCCTCGGAAACTATAATTTTTTTTCCGGAAGTTTTATATGATATGGCATAAACCGAAGAATCCGGAAGTCTGAAAGCCAGAACAGTATATCTGTTTTTTTCACCCTCTGTTTTGTTTTCTATCAATTTATAAAATCTGTTTGAGGCATCAATCAGCAGAGCCTCTTTCCAGAATTGATCATCTGCCGACGGATAATTATCAACGTATCCCGCCCTTATTCCGGAAGTAAAACCCGGAGTAATGAAAATAAATTCAGCTTTTCCTCTCCTGAATGATTTTTCCTGTTCGAAATATCCTTCCGGAGATTTATACTTCAGTTTATTAAAAAAATAACCACCCGGTTTTGCTGATGCATAATTGACGTTAAGAGACCTGATCCATTCAAATGGAGATGGAATATAATTCACAGTATTCTGTTTCATAAATGCTGTTAAGTTAATAATCACAGTGGAAAATGCCGCTTTATTTTTATAATATTCGAGATTTGCATTAAGCACTTCAATTTCAGAAGTTATCCTGCTTATTTCCTTAAGTATTTTTACTTTTTCCTCAGGCTTCACAGCTCTTTTCAGAAGAGAATAAAGCCTCTCCCTGATATGCTTCAAGGATTCTTCATGAAGTTTCATATCGGTGTATTTTTCAGTTACATCTTCAGCTGAAATTGTTTTAGATGTAACTTTCCCGATTTTTTCAATTTCAGAAAGTGATTTATCAAACTGTTCAACCGGAATACGCAGAATTATTCTTGCATTACGGTATGAATCCGAAGTCTCAAATGTTTCAACAAATCCATTAAAAGAACCAGCCAGCTTTTCTATCTGTGCAATCGAATTTTTTATGTTTTCAACATTGATATTGTATTCAGAGTTATAAATTACCATTCGAGCTTCAGATTTGGATTTTCCGGTATCCATTGTCTGAACAGGTTTATCAAGCATATCTCTTTTCTTATAAGATTTGCTGTCTTCAAATGAATCGGAATAACCTGCTAAACTTTCATTCTGACGCTGACCCTGGCTGGATTTCTCCATACTTGAACATCCGAAGAGAAATAAAATAAATGCAGCAAGAAAACAGTAATAAAATTTTTTCATAATCAACACCTCTTTTCATTTATGACATTTATTTTAATTGGAAGTTCCCGTTTTTTTCACCTTCAGAATTTATTTAACAAGAAATACATCCGGCAAACCTGTATTTTCAAGTATAATCCATCCTTTTGCAAGAATCAATACTGAAATTTCCGAATACCATTTCTGCAGCTTATGAGGATATCTTATTTTAAGCAGTGTACCAAGAATAAGAATCTCCATAACTCTTAATTCATATAGCTTATTTTCAATTTTGAATATCCTGACTGCAGATACTTTCAAACGTGCAGGAATTTTAACAGATATGCCTATATCCCATGGAATTTTTTCAGCCTTGCAGGCAGTTAAAAGAGACAGCCTCCCTTTTTTTACAGCGCCTTTGGAAAAAAAGAAATTGGTTCCTGTTAAATTCAGTTTTTTAACCGCCCGGTATGAAAAAAACATTATTTCCGAGGAAATGCCGGATGCGAAATAGCAGTTACCGCGTTTTTTAATAATATTTTTAATCCTGGCGATTTTCCGGCTGCTGCTGTATCCGCTGATAATCAGCCAGTGATTATATTTTTCTATAAAATCAAGATTTTGAACGGATTTTTTCAATTAAGAATTCCTAAAAAAAACATTGTATTTTATATGTGCCTGGTATTGATAATAATGCAATTAAAAATTTTCTAAAATAAGAGACCTTTAAAATGAAAATAACATTTCTGGGAACAGGCACATCACATGGAGTACCTAAAATTGCATGCAGCTGCGAGGTATGTATCTCCGAAAACAGAAAAAATAAAAGATTAAGATCATCCATACTTGTTGAAGATGAATATATTGCCGAAAATAAACTGCTGATAGATACTTCAATTGATTTCAGGCAGCAGGCCCTTGCTTATGGAATAAAATTCATTACAGATATTTTAATTACTCACATCCACGCTGATCATATATTCGGTCTGGATGATATGAGAGTTTTCAACAAACTCACAGGAGGCAGCCTGAATCTCTATTTAAATGCGGATTTCAATAAAAAAATCAGACATATCTTTCCGTACATGTATAAAAAATTATTTCAGCAGGGAGGAGGAGTAACTCAGGTAAAAAATACTGTTCTAAAACCGTACGGAAAATATCTGATTAAAAATTATGAAATAACCCCGATTCCGGTCCTGCACGGAAAACTGCAAATATTCGGATACCGTATAAATAATGCTGCCTATATTACAGATGCATCTTACATTCCTGAAAGATCAATTGAATATCTCAAAGGCGTTGATGTACTGATACTGAATGCTCTCAGATACAAGAAACACTCAACACATTTCACAATTCCGGAAGCGATCAGCATATCGCAAAAAATTAAACCTGCTAAAACATACTTTACACATATATGCCATGAAATTGAACACGAGAAGGTTAATGCGGATTTACCTGAAAATACGGAACTGGCTTATGACGGACTTGTTATTAATATATAGCAGCTTGTGATAATCTTTTCCCTCATGAAAAAATGTCAAAAACCGCTGAAAACAGGAAAGATAGAAAACAGGGCAGAAACACCGGCAGATAAGATAAATTCCTTGACGTTTCAGGTAAAAAGTTACTTTTATATAATTAACTTCAGAAATCAGGATGCAGGGTATGATTGACCAGATATTTATTAAAATATTCTTTCTAGTTTTATCTATTATATGCTTTATTTCACTTTTCCAGATTACAAAAAACAGACGCTTAATCTGGTATGTAAGTGTTCCGGTATTGATTCTCGCAAGGGACATTTTATACCACTTTATCCCTATACCAATGGTAATCGGAATTTCAGATGCCTTAATGATCGCTATTATTGTAATATGGTTTCAAACATATATAATGGATAATAAAAAAACAGCATCTACAGTTCTTCCCAATCTCATTCTGAACTTTTTAAAGTATAACATTGTATTAATTATCATTTTCGTCGCAATTTCAGCAATGCTGTATATGAAGCAGTCTTCTGAAATAATAATTAAAAGCATCATTGAAAACCGCATTCTTGCCATATGTTTTTCTTTTCTGAATACATTATACATCTTTTATATTTTTGATAAAATAAAGCAGCTTAATAATGAAGATTATGAACCGATTCTCAAATTCAGCACTTTAATCAGGTTTTTCCTGATAATGCCGTATTTTTTCTATTTTTTCTGGGGTTATGATCATATATTGACGCAGTTAATTGTATTTCCGGCAGCCTACACTCTCTATCCTCTTGTAGCATATTTCGTACTGTCAGTCTATATTAAAGAAAAAGAAATATCAATAACCTACCTTTCAGAGGAAATTGATGCACTGTTCAGCTTTCTTAAAAAGATGGGAGATGTCATTAAAGGCAATCATGAACTTGACCACATTTATAAGGCTGTAAGTGATTCTGCAGTAGATAATATCGGTGCCGAAGCAGCGGCATTATTAATGATTGATTATGAAACAAACGAATTAAACGTTAAGGCTGTCACGGGATATTTTCCTCCGCCGTATAAAACAGATGATTATGTAACGATAAAGAGAGAATATCTTGAAAAGTTTTTTCTTTCAAATTCAATTAAATTTTCAGATTCAGTGCTTGGTGAAACGGCAGTTTCCGGAAAACCAATATACATAAGAGACTGTTCCAAAGATGAACGGATGGAGCATAACACAAATATAGGAATCAAGCATATAAACTCCATAATAATCGTTCCAATTGTTATTTCAAAAAAAATAGCAGGAGTTTTTTCAGTAATTCATACAGACAGAAAAAAGTTTTTTTCAAAAAGAGACTTTAACCATATAAACATATTTGTTGATAATGCAGCCTTAACTATTGAAAACTTTTTTACATATCTGGAACTTGTTGAAAAGCACGAGCTTGACAGAGAAATTGGAATTGCGGCGGAAATTCAGAGAAATTTAATTCCGGAAAAAATTCCTGATTTCAGCGGTGTCATAATATCAGCTTTTTCCGTGCCGGCAAAAGGCGTAAGCGGAGACTACTACGATATTATCAAACTTGACGCAAATAAAATTGCGCTTGTCATCTGCGATGTTGCCGGGAAAGGAGTTCCTGCTTCTCTTGTGATGGTAATGATACGTTCCATTTTCAGATTGATTGCAAATCCTCAAAGAACATCCGGAAACCTCATCTCATGGATCAATAAAGGTATTTGCGGAAATATCAGTCTCGACAGATTTGCGACAATGTCAATATTGATCTATGACCAGAAAACCATGGAAGCAACCTATACCAATGCTGCCCATCTTCCCCTGCTCGTATACCGGAAAAAAACAGGAAACCTTGAAGAAATTGACACCCAGGGATTACCGGTAGGAATTGATCCTAACGGCACATATGGACAAAAAAGAATCCGTTTTGCATCCGGAGATACCCTGTTTTTCTGCACAGATGGAATTACCGAAGCAGTTAATAAAAAAAGGGAACAATTTTCACTTGAAAAATTCAAATCCGTGGTACAGGATAATATTAATATGAATTGTGACGAATTAAGTGCTAAAATACGTAATGAAGTTAATACATTTGTAGCAGGAGCAAAACAGCATGATGATCAGACATTATTATTGATGAAAATTAAATAATATTTCTGAACAAAAAATAAATTTTTAAAAATAAGCAGGAAGGATAATTATGAATAAAAAAATAATTCTTTCTTTCGTATTTTTGTCAATTTTATGCAGCCTGAATGCAAAAAAACCCGATATTTTACTTCTTACAACGTCAGAACAGGCATATGATAATGATATATCTGCGGCTGTTCTGAGAAGCGCTTATCAAAAAATCGGAATCGACATAAAAATAGAGTATTACCCGTCTTTAAGATCACTGGATATGTCCAACAGCGGCAAATCGGATGGAGAAGTCCACCGGGTTAAAGGAATCGAAACAAAATATACAAATTTAATCTGCATTAATTCTCCTGTACAGTATCTAGATATATGCGTATTTTCAAAAAACAGAAATCTGAAAATTACATCCTGGGATCAGGTAGGAAACTATAAAGCATCTTACATCCGTGGTATTATTCTTTCAGAACAAAAACTCGGAAAATTCAACCTTCAAACAGAAAATAATCAGAATGATCTTATAAAACAGCTCGAAAACAACCGTTATGATATAATTGTCACATCCAGACTGAGCGGGATATATTCCATCAAAGAAAACGGATACAAAGATATTTATATGATTTCTACGCTGGATTCTGTTCCACTATACCATTATCTTAATAAAAAACATGCAGATATTGTTGACTCCCGCGACAAAATAAATAGAATTCCCGTGAATTTTTAGAATGAAAAAGCAGTGAATAGTGAGTATATTCCCGCTG
>JAFGJZ010000071.1 GCA_016928815.1 Spirochaetota bacterium | reverse complement strand
TCATCTTCAAGATCTACAGAAATTAACCCATTGATGCTTTTAAGTTTTTTCTGAGCTTTATCGGCTTTAAATCTGTTAATCAGTACATCTGTTTTAAAAAATGCCATTCCGCAACCTATGTCATTTCCGGTTAAATGAGGATAAACCCTGTCCTTGACAAGAATAGCAGAACCGACAGGCACACCTTTACCGAAATGAAGATCCGGCAGACCTACAGCCTGTACAACACCCTGCAGCTGCACAGTTTTTTCAAGCTGCGCGACTGCATTACTTTCTATCCAGCTTTTAGCGGAAGAAATTATTTTTACGTTACTCATAAATTTCCTTTATAAATTTTAAACACACTTGACCCTTGTCAAATTTTAATAAAAATTCGAACAGGACAATCAATACAAAATATTTTTAAATGGATTTTATCCGGGGAATAGACAGGAAGGATTAAAACTGACTGCTTGTTATTAAACTCAGACTGTCATTATCCGCGGAATTATAATTGCTATTTTCATAATGAACCTCCACATGAAGTAATTCAACCGAAAACTATATTTTTAATAATTACTGTCAATAGTTTTTTTCGTACTATTCGAAGAATTAAGTTCTGCATGTAGTGCCCCCTAAATCCCCCAGCTGGGGACTTTGAACTGACCCCTAAAAGTTGGACACACAGGGGAGCTAAAATGTGTTATGATACCATTTTGTTGGACACTTATTATTTAAATTTAATACTTATTAAGTTTTCAAGTCCCCCTTTGGGGGATTTAGGGGGCTGTCTTGACCATTAAGTTTTCAAGTCTACCTTTGGGCGTTGCACTGAGCATGTAATGTTTTTCATTTGTCTTAGTCGAAGCGGGATTTAGAGGGCTGCAACACTGAATATAATTCTTGACTTTTCATGAAGTTAGCAGGACGTATCTACATACGTCAGAGAACAATTATAAAAGTTATCGGAGAAGAATTATATGATTTTCGTAGATATCTTTAACTGCATTACCATTTTCCAGCTTTTCATGCTTGCAGCAGTACTTTTTCTTTCAGGTAAAAATAAAAGGGGCAGCCGTTATCTTGCATTCTTTCTTATCATTCAGTCATTCGGTATAATTGACGCCCTGATTGGAAGATATTACATGTGGTCGGTAGATCATCTGACATTATTTTTCTTTATTCCGCACATGATTACAAAAATCTGGGGAATGGCTCTGCTGTTTTATGTTCTTTCCATGATTACGCCATCATTCAAATTACGGCCGATATATCTTCTGCATACAATACCAATGCTGGCATACGGTGTTGTAATGTATGTCATATATTACCAGTACCCGATGAACATAAAAAAGGAAATGCTGATGAAATATTCAGTATATCCGTATAAACTGGTTGTAGTACTCATACTGATTACACTTGTCATGAATATCAGCTATATTGTCTATATTCTCCACCGGTTGAATAAATATTCAATGCAGCTGCGTGAATATTATTCTTCAATTGAAAATAAAAACCTGAAATGGCTTCAGTTTGTTGTTTTTTCTTTTTCACTGCTCTGGTTTTCGGCCGTAATCCAATACGGTTCATTCATATTATCAGGCAGAACATGGGAAACCATCAATCTGACTAATCCAATGCTGTTTCTCATTACATGCTATATTGTTATCCGCGGCTGGCTGTCTCCCGAGGTTTTCATAAATACACCGCAGATTACATCAACGCAGAAACATAAACTTTCAGAGGACCAGAAAATATCATATAAAAAACAGCTCGAAGAGATCATGCAGAAGGAAAAACTTTACCTTGAGCCTGAACTTTCCATTACAGCTCTTGCAAAAAAAGCTTCCATACCTGAAAGACATTTATCGAAAGTACTTAATGAATCATACGGCCAGAATTTTTATGACTACATAAACAGTTACCGTGTAAAAGAATCAATAAAATATCTTCTCGACCACTCAGAGAAAAGGAATATATTACAGATACTTCTTGATGCAGGTTTTAACAGCAAAACGGCTTTTAATGTTGCATTTAAAAAGAATACTGGGATGAATCCTTCTGAATTTAAAAGAAAAAATCTGACTCCTGATTATCTGAACAGCTGACTGCTGAAAAAAATCTAAAAAATATGTTCAGGTACATGCACCAGAACGACAAAGCCCTTAAAATGATTTAAAATTTCCCTAAATTACTAATTTCAAGGAGAACGGAAATGTTCAAAAGAAATCTGATCACAGGGATTACAGCTTTATGCATTTTTGCTTTATTTGCAATTTCTACAGCATCGGCTAAAGCAGAGAAAAAAGTGGGGATTATCCTATCAGGATGCGGCATGATGGATGGAACTGAAGTTTATGAAGCTGCTTTTACGGTATTAGCACTTGAAAAAGCCGGTGCAAAAGTGGTATTTATGGCTCCGGATATCAATCAGGCATCAGTGGTTAATCACCTTAAAAATGATGCAAAAGCTGAAGGGACGAGAAATGCACTTGTTGAATCTGCTCGTATTGCACGCGGAGATATTAAAAACATTAAAGATGTAAAAGCATCTGATCTTGATGCTCTGATTCTAATAGGGGGAATCGGATCAATAACTACACTGAGTAACTTCATGGCAAAAGGCGACAAAGGAACAGTCGAGCCTGATGTGGAATATTTAATCAAAGCTGTTAATGCATCCGGAAAACCAATCGGTTCCATGTGCGCGGCAAGTATGATTATTGCCAAAGTATTCGGAGACAAAAATGTAAAAATTACTATTGGTCCTAAAAATGATTATTTCGGTCCTGCAATTAAAACATTCGGAGCGCAGCAGGTTATAGCAAAAGCTGCTGATATGGTTGTAGACAAAGAAAACCGAATTGTTACAACTCCTGCGGTAATGAGCGGCGAGTCAAATGCAAATATCTACCTTGGTATCACCAAAATGGTTAATCAGGTTGTAAAAATGTCAAAATAGCAGTACTCTCACTCCGGCGTTATAATAACGCCGGAGTCTTTTTTATTAAAGTTAAAAGTTTTAGGCTGCAGGGGTTACGTTTTAATTAACCGCACGCTTCGCTCAATAAACTCAGATTAACACAGATGGCTTGCAGGCATTTTCGTTGAGTTCACGCAAAGACATGGAAAATCAATTTATAAAGAATAATGAAAAATGAATAATAGTCAACACTATGGCTTATTGCTATCTAATCCTTGATCTTTAATCCTTCATCTTTAATCCTTCATCTTTAATCCTTGATCAATAATCACTATCCTGAAAACTGTTCACTGTTCTATAACCAGACACTAACAGTCTGCATAAAAATACATAAATATTCTTGACAGAAATAGAAATTTTGAGATATTAACCGGTTTTCTAAAATCAAGGGAGATTTTTTTAATTATGAAAAATAAAATTATTTCATTCACTGCAATTTTATTACTGACAGCATTAGCCGTATTATTTTTTGCATGTGATTCTTCTTCGGACACAAGTGATACTTCCGGAGAACCTACAGTAGTTATTCCATCCGGGCCTGTGGAAATACAGATCACATACAATGAAGGAAGAGTCTGGCAGGGCACTCAAGTCTACGGCATATGGCTGGAAAACAGCACAAAAAGTACTGTACTCCCAATATTGATTACTGGAAGAATTCTAAATTCCTACGGTCAAATGGCTACGGGTCTGGCATACTGGAGACTAAATAGTAGAAATTTAATGACTCAGGCGCAAATTGATGCAGTTACAACAGCTACACCGAATCTCCCCGCCGGAGCTTCAGACAATCTGGTCGGCAGACAAATCGCAACACCGATTCCTGCAGGTGCAACAACCAGAGGGCGAGGTGGATTTAGTGTGATTAAAAATATTCCTGACGGACTAAGAAAATTTACCGTATATTTCGAACTTGAACATTCATGGGATGCCAATACATATTTCGGAGATCAGCCGGCTATTCTCTATAAAGCCGTAGTCGATCTGGATGCTTTCCCTGCAAGCGGTGAAGTTAATTTTGTATTTGCAGGCTGGACGCCATATTCAACTGTAACAATTGACGGTGTCAGCAGACCGGCTGGAGTTCTTCAGACAAACGATACATACATTAAGACAGTCGGGGCCGGAGAATATCCTGCAACCGACATGATGATGAACGGAGCAAAAGTAACCATCGTACCTTAATAACATTTAAATAAAAAATAATGCAGCAGTAGAGACAGGTTTGAACCGTCTCTACTGCTGCATTATTTGTTCTAAATTTAAAACAATTTGTATTTTTATGAATAACATTTTAAATCAGCTGCAATGCCACATACATCATTAATCAAAGACAATGACATAGACACATATATTAATCACTTTCAAACTCCATACTTGTGGTGAGCAGTTCGGCAGGCTCAGTGACCGCGGAGCCGAACCATTCATTATTCATTGTCGTACTGATTGCCGTACTCACTCCCGAATTAATCACACTCTCCGCCAAATCCATAGCTGATTTATAATTAACATTATCTTCAGAGTCTACTGTAATACTCCAGGAATATCTGCTGTCATAAAAACGCATGCGTATCCATCCAGATTTAATCAGCTGAAGAATGATCTCATTTCTCGCCCTGCCCTCAAGTCCGGGCTTTTCTCCATGCCGTTTAAATACATCATACAGATACTGTTTTTCGAAACCGAAAACTTCAGGCGAGTCCAGTACTGCCTTAATGTGAGATGTCCCGACTGTTATGACATTACCGTCAGGAGATATCCAGTATGCTTTATTAAATTTCATTTGATTCCTCTTTCATAATGTAAATTTCCGGCAGTACAACAGACTCAAAACAACGGTAGTAAATCTCTGTTTTTATAGTTTAATGAAAATTTCCCCTTTTTAATATCCTTTAAAGCATAATCAGCATTCAGCATCAAATCTCCATTCAGATCAAAAACATCACGGTCCGAGATTTCATCATAATAATCAAGTTTCTGTACAAATGCTGTGATTTTTCCAAAAGTCGGAACACATCCGTCGTAAGCTGATAATTTTTTAATAATCAGTTCTTTACGCAGTTCAGTCTTATCAGCCTCACACAAAGAGCGGAAATTTTCCGGAAGTTTAATTATACGGAATAAATCAACCCGCAGCATTGCCGCAATAAATATTTGACCCGGCCTGCTGCGTTCAGTCTGGCAGTATATAAATGGTTTGAATGATAACTGTTCCTGAAGTTTTTCCTCCTGTACCTCTTTTTCAATTTCCAGATTGGTTGCCTGAATAACTTCATTCCATTCTTCCGGGGTTAATCCAAGTGCAGTAATCAGATTTTTAAGAATGAACCTGTTCTGAAAATTTCCTTTGAGGAAATCATCAAAATGGCGTAATCCTTTACTGATGTTCCTGTAACCTATCCGTTTTACAATTTCCGCTTTTGTGAGTTTTTCATTTTTGATTTTGCTGCAGATGAATCTTTCGATGGTATGCATATTAAATTCTCCTTTTTAGCACTTGTTTTGTGACGCTGCAATATAGATATCAAATCACGTCATTTGTACTCAATAATTTAAACTGCTGAATTTATAATAAGGAAATTTTCAACTGCCGTCAATATATAAATTCAAAATATATATAAAATAAACTTTTAAGGTAAAGGTCGGAAGAATTTTGTTTCTTGCCCCTGCTATTGTAATTTTTTCAGAAGAAGATGCCGGAATCATTTTTACTTCCGTATTTTTAAGGGAAGCAACACTCGCCTTTTACATTAAAGATCTCATTCATACTTGCAATTAAGTCTGCACCAACACTTTGCTTTTTAATGGTACAACCTAATCCATTTTTTAAAATGCATTCTGATGTTATTACTAAACATCTGCTAATAAAACAATGATCAGATTTGCGTGCATCATCGTAAATACAATCCCCAAATGCAACTTTATTCTCTAATCTTGTAAAGTATTCCATTATACTTCAGCCATTTTTTACCGGAAAACATATCGATCAGCTCTTCATGCCCGTCAATAAATTCATATGATTTCTTTAAAAAAATATTATCTGCATCCTCTTTTGTCCATGGAACGTTTATTAAAATGTTATAATCGTCTGATTGTGTGTTATAAATGAAAAGCGAATATCCGTAATCTGTCGGCCAACAGGCGTTTTCAATTTCAATTCTGCGGCAGATACTTCTGTTTTCATAAATGATTTTAGCAAATAGCTCCTTCATTTCACAGCTTTTTAACTGATAGCCGAGAGGTGTAAGTAATTCTCCGAAATATTTTTTACAGTCTTTTACAAATAAAGTATTTGATGGTATTGAACAATTCATATAAATTTCCTTATAAATAAAAACTCTACCCCTTCGGAGAAAACCAGATTGTCACGTTCCGGTTATCATCGACAATTTTTATCCACCCCTGAATTTTACGTATAACAAATGGTTCATAGTAATCACTTTTTGAATAGTCACACTCACTGACTATTGCCTCAGCCCATGATTGACTGGACTTTCCTGTTAATTTTATCTGAAAATTTTTTCCTGAAATTTCGGTCAAAATTTTACCAGTAGAATCTGCTGATTCCATAACCTTTAAATTGTTTAAAGGATAAAAAACCTTTTGATTTGCAATATCGAATATAAATGATTTCCAGTCTTTATAGGATAATCCATTGGCTTTTAATTCATTAATAGAAACCCAACAGCTTTTTGTTTTATCAAGAATCCGTAAATATTTCCCCCTGTTCGCATAATATTTCAGACAATATCCATCATAATCAACTGAGACAAAATCATCATTTAAAATATGAGTTTTTCTATTATCTGCATATACGCTATTATCCCAGCAATTTTGAATTGCATCTTCACATTCAGATGAAAACATATATATTTCATTTTCTTCAGAATTGTTTTCTGTTAAAATAATTTTTTTATTTCTTGGAAAATGAATATGCTCTCCAAGAGAATCTATTTTATCTGTTTCATAAATAAAGCCTATACTATCATCAGGTAAATACGTAGGATAATTTGATGCAGCTAAAGGCATAATGCAGAGTAACATAAGAATACATGAATTTCTGAATATAGAGCTAATCATTTAATTCCAGCTTTCCGATGATATTTACCTTTTCATCTCAATTATTTTTCTTTTCTTTCAGCCTTTCGCTTTCGACGGACAGGTATGTTATCAAATATTTTAATTCCCAGGATGAAATGGCTTGAAAGACCGAATAATATAGTCACTGCAAACCCCCAAAACTTCATTTTGTTCATCTCCATCCATATCCGCATATTTACCATTACACTGATCATGAAATTCACTCCATGACTCGGTTACCAATTATAAACTTAACAGAATATTAAAGAAAGCAATGCCGCCAGCAAGAGCAAAAAAAGGAAAACCGCTGGAACTGAAAATATTTCTTAAATTCAACTATTAAGTACAACATTTCTATTTCAGCACAGCCTCACATGTCTGCAATGCAACATATGCACCGAAATATCCATTCAGCAGTTCCTTTTCATATTTCAGCTTACTTGAAAGAATTTTCTCATTAGTTTTATTTTCAACATTCACAAAATCTTCACCATTTGTTTCTTTAATTAGAGCTTCAATAATTTTATCATTGTAAATGTAAACCCTCTCCTCTTTAAAAGGCTGCCCCGAATCCTGAACAGATTTGTTCCATGCATTTTCAATGAAAATGAAGAAAACTTTTCTGTTTTTATAATAAAAAGAAGTTCTGACTCCTTCTGAAAATAATTCAATCTTAAGAATTTTTTTGTCGGCTTTATAACAGAGATAATTATCAAATTCATTCAGGGTTACTGATACCGGTTTTATTTTCCGGATACTGTCTTCGACTAAAATATAATCAGCACGTATCTGCCTGATTTGAGCGTCTTTTGAAAGTTCAGCCGAAAAACATACTGTACAAATCATCAGTATTAGCAACGATGTCATAATTAAAAAATTTCTTTCCATCAATTTCCTATTTTAATAAATTCAAAAATTATAAATTCTGAATATATTATGATGATATCTAAATGTAATGTCAATTATATTATTATCACTGCTGCAGAGATAAGACAATGTCCTGGATGACTACCGGAAAATCAGAGGATTTTTCTTGAAATTATCAAAATTCATATATAAACTTTTATCATGATATAATAAAATCCGACAGCGGAACAGCGAGGAAACCATGAAAAGATTTTTAACTATTTTGACTGTATCGGCATCACTGCTCATAGTTACATTTACTTATAATGTACAAGCCGAAACCAAAGATGTTACTATCAGTCATGGGAATCTTCCGAAGAGCATTCAATCGGAAAGACCTGTCATTTCACATGACGGAAAATATTTTGCACTGATAGGTGACTATAAGGTCAGGATATATGATGTAAACGGAAACCAGACAGGGACATTTATTGACCCTGACCCGTTCATCAATCCGCCGAATGAATGGAAATTCTGGAACCCCAACAGGATAATTTCAGCGGTTGCATTTCTTCCGGATAACAAACATCTTGCTGTTGCGGTACATCAGAGAAAAGTGAACATCATTACGCTCACAGGAAAGATTGTAAAAACAATTAATGTTCCGGTCCAGAAGATGTCAGCCGCATCAGGCGGATGGAGCTACATCGATGATATCATTTACTTTCCAAATGGAAAGAAAATAATTACATATGAATCAACTGATACGGATATTATAATCCGGGATGTAAACTATAATCTGCTTAAAAGAATCAATCTGCAGCATGGATCTTCAGCCTATAAATTCACTTCAATAAAGATCACTCCGGATGGAAAATATTTTGTTACTCTTCAGAATACTGAAACACCTTCAACAGACGGATGGAATTCCATCATGAAATTATATGATGAAAACGGAAATTACATCCGTGACCTTGAAAACGATAAGCCGGGAAATATTACAACAACTGACGGAAAATTCAAAAGAGTATTTATTAAACCGGAAACATTCAATATAAGTAATGACAGTAAATATGTAATTTATAAAGGAACTTATTTCAGTACAACAGTAGTAGATCCGCTAGGGAGGAAAATTCAGAAATACGGCCGTGAATATCCGATGACGATCATTCACAAAATCAGGCGGACAGAAATATCGACAGGCAAGCAATTCGAGACATGGATTACGGAAGATCATAAAATCGGAATTCATGAAGTTGCATTTACAGGTGATGACAAAAACATCATAGCTGTTGATTCGGAAAACATTTATACAATTTCATTTAAAGGAGAAATCCTAAGCACATATAAGAATGAAAATGTAAAATATTCAGAAGACGACAAAGAACTTTCTTATCCGTTTCAGACATCCGCCGAATTAATCAACAGCAGAACAAATACAGTTCTGGCATACTGCACGTCTCCGAAAAACGGAATAATTTACTATGATTTCAAAGGTAAACCGCTTGCATATTTATTACATGACAATCTCGAACCGCTGAAAATTTCAGTTTCTCATAACGGAGAGTTTATATCATTTGAGTTTGAAAAATTTAAAAAGTCCTACCTGTTCGATGTCCGCAAAAATAAAATTACAACAGAAAATGCATCAATATATTTTGACAATAAAAACAGGGAACAGAGGATTAGTTATCTGAAGGATGAGACAACCAGAAAAAATACAACAGTTCTCTCACTAAACGGCAGGTCGGAAAAATATCCTGAATACGATCCGAAATTTATTGTAATTCTGCCGAACAACCAGTTTGCAGAAACTTATTCCGGATTTACACTTTTTGATTCTGACGGCGAAGCATTACGCAGATATCCCAATTGCTCAATCGGTCAGGAAATTGCAGTCGATCCGCAGTTAAAGTACTATGTAAGCCCGAGTACAAGTGCTAAATACAAGGAGATCTATCTTTTTAATTTTGACGGAAAAATAATAAAGAAATGGTATCTTGGAGCATTCTTTACATATGCCTACAGCTTTTCACCTGACGGGTCGTTGATTGCCGGCGGACATGATAAAGTCGGATATCTTCAGGTATGGAATACGGACGGCAAATTACTTCACAGCTTAAGCACCATTCATTCAGGACAGGTTATTGGAATCGGAATGGTGAATAACAAATATCTGGTTTCATCAGAAGAGGATGGAAACATTGCAATTACAAATCTGGAAACAAAGGAACTTTTAAATATTTCATTATATGCAAATGAAAAATTTATTGCTTCCGATTCTTCAGGAAGATTTGACTGCTCTCCGGGAATTGAGGAAAGGGTAACTGCATCCGATGCATCGGGTAAAACAGTAAAGAAAAATTTCACAAAAGGTCTTATATGGAAATTTCTCCAGGGCAGGTAGGGATTAGTGAAAGTTAGAAGTTAAAAGTTAGAAGTTAGAAGTTAAAGATTAGAAGTTAGAAGAAACCTGTGTCTGTGTCTGTGTCTGTGTCTGTGTCTGTGTCTGTGTCTGTGTCTGTGTCTGTGTCTGTAAAGTTAAACTTTTTCCTCTTTGGGTGGACTTTAGCTTTACAAACTTAACGAACTTTATAAACTTTACAAACTTTATAAACTTTATAAACTTTATAAACTTTATAAACTTTACAAACTTTACAAACTTTACAAACTTTATAAACTTTCAACTCTATTTCACATCTCACTCATCCGCGAAAACGCATACTGGAAATAGAAAAAATATGCAGACGCTGCTGCAGTCAGGAATGTAATCCAGAATACCGACCATATTATCAAAGGGCGCGGATTGTCAGCAACCGCTGCAGCAATTATCTTCGGGTATGATCTGAATGGAACTCCGAAACCTATGCCCACATTGTAATATCCGACTCCGTTTGAAATAAATCCGAGTGCACCCTGACCTGCACAAAAAATAATTCCTATGCCGACCTGACCGAGAAAAAAAAGCGAAATCCCTACCTGTGCAAGCGTAAAAATGCCCGTTGACAGCTGGCCGATTGTAAAAATTCCGGCAGAAAGCTGACCTACAGCAAAAACTCCGATAGACATCCACCCTATTGCAATAACCCCCCGCGGCATGGCGCCTACAGCAATAACTGCAACAGGATTTTCCCCCGCTGAAAATACCGGAATACCGAAAAGTGAAATTGTGAAATTATCATTCATAAAAAATCCCATAGATTTTCTGTCGAAAATTCATACTGTCTGTAATACAGCTTAAACCTGCAAATGCAAAATGCAAGCAACTTTTAAATTACTATCATACACGACTTTGCATTTAATTTAAAATATTTAAGTATATAAACGGATTCTATTCCCTCTAAAACCTTTTCAGACTCCCGTTTAGCCAATATTTCCAGAGAATTTGTAAATCATTCAAAATAATGCATTATTTCAATTACAAACGGATTTTTTAAAGATTTTCAGTATTTATGTAATTATTTCTTGACAATTCATCGAAACGTTTCGACTATACGTTTCGATAGGTGAAAATATGGCAACAATGATTGACGTAGCAAAAAAAGCAGGGGTTTCGCTTAGTACAGTTTCTTATGTACTTAATGGTACCCGCCCGATTTCGGAAAAAACAAAGGCAGTTGTCCACAAAGCTATGGAAGAGCTAGGATATAACCCAAATGCTCTTGCTCGAGGACTTGCCGGTAAAAACACCCGAATTATTGCTGTATTATGTCCCATTGAGGAACGTGGAATCGGAATGGGAGAACTTGAAGTCCTTTCCGGAGCTGCAGATGCGGCGCGTAAACGCGGATATCATCTTGTACTCTGGACATATCCCCTTCAGGAACCTGAAGAACTGAAAAATCTGATCCGTCAGGAACTTGTAGACGGAGTGATTGTTATGGAAGTCCACGAGAATGATCCGCGGATAGACACTCTTCTCGAATGTAACGAACCTTTCTGCATGATCGGACGGTGCAGTAATGCGCCGGATATCGGTTACATTGATATTAATTTCAAGCAGACGGTCAAAGACGCAATAGATCACTTATACCAGCTCGGTCATAGAAATATTGCGTTCATCAATCAGTCAAAAGAAACCTTTGACAGCGGATACGGACCATCCGTACGGACACAGCATTTCTTTATGGAGGAGATGCAGAAACTTGACCTTACTCCTGTATCGGAATTCTGCCATGCCGCGCCTGCGGAAGCGTATGAAATTACTAAATCCCTTCTTGATAAGAATACAGAACTTACTTCATTAATTGTAATGAATGACAGGGCAATTTCAGGAATCATGCAGGCTTTATCAGAAAGAAACATCATTGTTCCCGATGATTTTTCCCTGATATCGATAGTAACATCCTCAAGAACTTCCGAGCTTTTCATGCCCCAGTTGACATCTGTTGATTATGACGGACAGGCCATGGGAGAAGTTGCAGTCGAACAGCTGATCAACGAACTTGAAGAAAAACAGGTAAAAGGTGAAAAAGTACTTTTGCCATTGCAGCTTATAAAACGAAAGAGTACTGCAATATGCAGAATTAAACGGTAACAAAGAATTTATAAAAATAAAGGGGGACACATGTTTAAAAAAACACTGATCGCTGTCATTACTATTGCAATTCTTGCCGGAATTACAGGGTGCGGGAAAAGTACGGACAGCAGCGAAAAAGTTCTGAAAATCTGGCATTATGAGTCAGAAACAGGTGCAATGGGAAAAGCATGGGATGCTGCCATTAAGAAATTCCAGGAAAAATATCCCGACGTTGAAGTCCAGTTTGAACGGAAAGGTTTTGAACAGATACGTCAGACAGCTCAGATGGTTCTTAATTCAGATGAAGCGCCCGATGTAATGGAATTCAATAAGGGAAATGCATCATCTGGAATGCTTTCAAAACAGGGTCTTCTGGCAGACCTTACAGAAATTGCGAAAAAAAAAGGCTGGGACAAACTTTTAAGCCCGAGTCTCCAGACTACATGCCGTTATTCAGCTGACGGAATAATGGGATCGGGAAACTGGTACGGAGTTACAAATTACGGTGAATACGTAATGGTCTATTACAACAAGGAAATGTTTGCCAAATATAATCTTCAGATTCCGAAAAGCATTGAAGAATTCGAAACAGTTATGGCAGCTTTTAAAAAAGCGGGAGTTACACCGATGACACTTGCAGGTGCGGAATACCCTGCACAGCAGGTATTTTATGAACTTGTTCTGAATAAAGCCGACCGTGATTTCGTTAACGCCTATGAACTGTATACAAAAGATATAGATTTTAAAAATCCGGCATTCATTGACGGTGCTGAAAAAATGAAGAATTGGATAGACAAAGGCTACATTGATAAAAATGCAGTCAGCCTTAAAGCCGAGGACATGGGACTTGCTTTTTCCAAAGGGAAAAGTCCGATATTTGTATCCGGAAGCTGGTGGTATGGACGTTTTGTCGAGGAAATAGGTTTTGACTGGGGAATTTTCCTTTTCCCTGGAAATAAGCTTCATCCGGGTTCAGGCGGAAACGTATGGGTCGTTCCGGAAAAAGCTAAAAATAAAAAGATGGCCTACGAATTCATTGACATAACCATGTCTCCTGAAATTCAGTCCATTCTCGGAAAAGAAGGCGGAATTCCTGTTAATGCTGATCTTTCCATGATTGAAGATGCAAAACTGAAAGAACTTATTTCCAACTTTGATCAGATTGTAAAATCTGACGGGCTTGCTTTCTACCCTGACTGGCCGGCAGCGGGTTTCTACGATACACTTGTTGCAGGGGTTCAGGAACTTTTATCGGGCAGCAAAACTCCGGAAAAATTTCTTGAATCAATCGGAGCTTCATATTACGAAAATAAATAATATCGTTCAATTATTACAAAAATACCGGTGCCGGAGATTCCGGCACCGTTGTTAAAAGAGGAGTTGCAAATGTCTGATTCCCAAAAAAAAGGATACCTGCCTTTTCTCATACCCGGAATTATTTTCTTTCTCATAATTATAGCAGTTCCTTTTGCAATGAATGTATTTATCAGCTTCACAAAATGGACCGGCGTCGGGACACCGGATTTCATAGGTTTTGGAAATTATATTAAAATACTTTCAGATACGGTTTTCTGGATTTCCTTCAGAAACAACATAATAATGATTTTGGCTGTAACCGTAATTCCGACAATACTTGGACTTATTTTTGCCGTGATTCTTTTTGATCACATATCTGCATATTTCGGACTCAAGACCGTAAATCTGATACGCTCCGGAATATATCTTCCTCAGATAATGCCTATTGCCATTGCGGGAGTAGTCTGGGGCTGGATCCTTAATCCCGGATTCGGAGTTCTGAACTGGATTCTCGAAGCGGTTAATCTCGGCAATCTGGCGCATAACTGGCTTGGTGATGCAAAAACCGCCCTGCCGACGATTATGTTCATCATGGTGTGGTTCCAGATAGGTTATCCTCTCGTAATTTTCATGTCCGCAATGCAGAGGATTGATCCGGAGCTGATGGAAGCGGCATCCCTGGATGGTGCCGGATGGTTAGAAAGATTGAAAATAACGATATATATGATACGTCCGGAAATAATGGTGGTTGTATTGACAACTACAATAGCATCGCTTAAACTTTTTGCACAGATTTTCGTACTTACAAGAGGAGGTCCGGGAAATGCAACCCTGGTTCCTTCCTACTTTGCATACCAGAATTTCTTTGAAAAAGCGCGTGTAGGTTACGGTGCGACAATTTCGACTATCATGACCATTATAATAGTTATTTTAACCATAATTTTCATAAAAACACAATTGAAATTTGAAAAGGAGGAATCGGCATGATTGCATTAAAAAACAGCACCTTATCAAGAAAAGTGAACAGCTATGCCCTTCTGCTGATAATGACCGTAATTGCTGCAGGAATGCTCATTCCTTTCCTACTGGTAATTATAAATGCGTTCAAAACACCGGCCGAGTATGCTGCCGCCGGTCCTCTTTCGCTTCCGAAAAGTCTGTATCTCGGCGGGATAATTGAATTCTGGAAAAGAGTTTCATTTGAAAAATCACTTTTAAACAGCTTTGTCATCAGTTTTTCAGTTTCAGTCATTGCACTTATTCTTTCCTGTCTGAATGCCTTTGTACTCGGAATCGGCAAAATCAAAGGGAGGGCGGTTCTGCTTGTACTTTTCATAATCGCAAATACCCTTCCGCAGGAGGCACTTGCATATCCGCTTTATTACATGGCTAAACTTTTTAAAATATACGACACACAACTGGTTGTCATTTTGATTTTTTCAGTAATACAAAGCGCATTCGGGACATATCTTCTGTCTTCGGTTTATTCACGCTTCCCTGTTGAGATAATCGAAGCCGCAAGAGTGGACGGCTGCTCAAAATTTGAAATGCTGATTTATATCATTCTGCCTAACAGTAAAGCATCCCTTTCAGTGCTGTTTACGTTCTTTTTCATCTGGACATGGAATGAATTTTTTCTACCGCTGATTATGCTGGTATCAAAGGCAAAACAGACAGTTCCTATTGCAGTATCAATTACGCAGGGACAGCATAACATGGATGTAACCATGGCAAGTGCATCAGCAATGCTCGGTATCATTCCATGCATAATATTTTTTGTAATTTTTCAGCGTACACTGACCAGAGGCGTAACAGCAGGCAGTGTCAAATAGACATGCATATAAAATGAAAAAAATCGAGGTGCAGTTAATATATGAAATTTACTAACGGTTACTGGCTCCCGGCAGAGGGAGTGACAGTGCATAATCCTTATTCTGTCTATAATTACGAGTTCAGCGGGAAAGAGCTGAAACTGTATCTTCCGGTAAAAAAAACAGAAAACCGCGGTGACACGCTTAACGGTATGCTGCTTACAGTTACTCTGTCATCTCCGGTGAAAAATATGATTTCGGTCAGAGCTGAACATCATGCCGGAACCTCACAGAATAAGGTATCTTTTGACCTGTCAACTGACGGCGATATTTTTCCGGATTTCAGAATTTCTGATGACAGGCTCGTTTTCACTTCGGGAAATCTAAGTGCCGAGATCAATCATACCGGGCAGTATGAAATAAATTTTTTCCATAAGGGAAAATATCTCTGCGGATCAAAAAAGAAATCACTCGGATACGCCGAGACAGGATGCGGCAGTCGCATGAAAGATGAACTTTCACTCAGCGTAGGTGAACTTGTATACGGACTCGGTGAACGATTCACTTCATTCGTTAAAAACGGTCAGACAGTAAATGTAAAAAATAATGACAGCGGAACAGCCAGTGAACAGGCATATAAAAACATACCTTTCTATGTTACAAACAGGGGTTATGGGGTTTTTGTCAACCAGACGGAAGAGGTTTCATTTGAAGTAGCTTCAGAAAAAGTCAACCGTGTGCAGTTTTCAGTCAAAGGGGAATCAATTGAATATTCTGTAATCGGCGGAGATTCACTTAAAGACGTAATCACAAATTATACGGCTTTAACAGGCAGGCCTCCGCTGGTCCCTGCATGGTCTCTGGGACTGTGGCTGTCCACATCATTCCTGACATCCTATGAGGAAAAAACCGTTACCGAATTTATTGAAGGCATGAATTCACGCGGCATACCTGTCGATGTATTTCATTTTGACTGTTTCTGGATGAGAGAATATCACTGGTGTGATTTTATTTGGGATTCAAAAGTATTTCCTGATCCGCAGGGGATGCTTGCACGCCTTAAGAAATCCGGCGTTAAGGTATCTCTCTGGATTAATCCTTACATTTCCCAGCAGTCAGTTCTTTTCACAGAAGGCAGCGAAAACGGATTCCTTCTGAAGAAAACGAACGGCGATGTATGGCAGACCGATCAGTGGCAGGCCGGAATGGGAATCGTTGACTTTACAAATCCCTCCGCCGCGGAATGGTTCAGTGCAAAACTTCAGACTCTCCTCGACATGGGCGCAGACTGTTTTAAAACGGATTTTGGAGAGCGTATTCCGGAAAATAACGTTGTATGGCATAATGGTGCAGATCCTTCCGCCATGAGGAATTATTATTCTTACATCTACAATAAGACTGTATATGATCTTCTCTATAAAAATAATCCGGAAAACGCCGTTTTGTTTGCACGATCGGCTACCGCAGGCGGACAGAAATTTCCCGTTCACTGGGGGGGAGACTGCGAGTCAACATACGAAGCAATGGCTGAAAGCCTTCGCGGAGGTCTCTCGCTTTCGCTCTGCGGATTCGGCTACTGGAGTCATGACATCGGCGGTTTTGAAGGCACCCCGCCGGCTGATGTTTACAAACGCTGGTGCGCTTTCGGCCTTCTTTCATCCCACAGCCGGCTTCATGGAAGCCAGTCCTATCGTGTTCCATGGATGTTCGACGAAGAAGCGGTTGATGTACTGAAAATATTTTCCAATCTCAAAATTTCTCTTATGCCCTATCTGTATTCAGCAGTTCACGAAGCAGCGGAATACGGCATACCGCTAATGAGACCGATGTTTCTCGAATTTCCCGATGATCCTTCCTGTGACCATCTTGACCGCCAGTATATGCTTGGTAAAAATCTGCTTGTTGCCCCTGTCTTCACCAATGACGGACAGGCAGATTTTTACCTTCCCGCAGGTATCTGGACAGAATGGTTTTCAGGTGAATCCGTTAAAGGCGGATGCTGGATAAGAAAAAGATATGATTTCAGACATATACCGCTTTATGTAAGGGAAAACAGCATAATAGCATTTACATACGGAAACAGAAAAGCTGAACATGATTATTTTTCAGATACTGTTTTTAAAATATTCCGGATAGACAGGGAATCCTTATGTTCAGTATTCAGTTCATCAGGTAATGAAAAAGCCTTTTTTAAAACAGTAAATTCCGGAAACACCGTTTTAATTACTGCAGACTCCCTTTTTAAAAACTGGACCGCCGAACTCTATGAAGAAAGCAGTATAACAGCAATAAAAAACTGCACTGCTGTTTCGGAAGGAAATTACTGGAAAATCATACCGTTGAAATGCAGCGAATCGTGTGAAATTAAAATTGAAAGAGAAAAATTAAATGAAAAAAAGATTTAAATTCCCTAAAAATTTCATCTGGGGAGCGGCAACGGCTTCCTATCAGATAGAAGGTGCTACTGATGAAGGCGGACGCGGCAGATCAGTCTGGGATACTTTCTGCGAACGCCCGGGTAAAATTACAAACGGCGATTCAGGCGAAGGATCATGTGATCACTATAATCTGTGGAAGGAAGACATATCTCTCATGAAAAAACTCGGACTTCAGTCCTACCGTTTTTCAATCGCCTGGCCGAGAATTTTCCCTGACGGAGATGGCAATCCCAATCAGGCGGGAATTAATTTTTACAATAATCTCATTGATGGTCTCATAGAAGCCGGTATTACGCCTGCTGTTACTCTTTTTCACTGGGATCTTCCCCAGAATCTTCAGAATATATACGGTGGATGGAAAAGCAGTAAACTCTCCCGGATATTCGCCGACTATGCACGATTCTGCGCACGAACTTTCGGAGATCGTGTTACAAAATGGTTCACTATTAATGAAATTATCTGCTTCACCGCCGTAGCACATGATGATGACAGGCATGCACCAGGAGGATATGAGGATATCAGCGTCAGTAACCAGACCATGCATAATGCCCTGCTTGCCCATGGACTCGCAATGCAGGCAATCCGCGAGGAATGCCCTGATGCTGAAATAGGACTTGTTGAAAACCTGCAGACTCCATGGCCTGTAATCGATACTGAAGAAAACCACATTGCGGTTCATAAGGCTTTTTATGACATGAATCAGTCTATTCTATTTCCTGTAATGACAGGTAAATATGATAAGGAAGCCTATATAAGAGAAAGAAAAGTGCTTCCCGGCTTTACTGAGGAAGAAATGAAAATCATCAGCTCTCCCATGGACATGATAGGATACAACATATATACAGGTCCGGCGGTACGTGCCGCTGATAATGAAAGAGGATGGGAACGGCTGGAAGACCCTGATAATTTCCCGCGTACAGATATGGGCTGGACCATCACACCGCAGTGTATCTACTGGGCTGTAATGAACACAAAAAATCATTTTGGAAACATCCCGGTCTATATCACAGAAAACGGTATGGCAGCAAATGACAAAACCCGGACAAACGGCGAAGTCTGGGATATAGACCGCCTGGAATACTTCAGATCTCATCTTGAAATGTGCGCCCGTGCGATCATGGACGGCGGTAATCTCAAAGGTTATTATGCTTGGTCGTTAATGGATAATTTTGAATGGGCACACGGCTACAGCAAACGGTTCGGACTGATAAAGGTAAATTACCGTACGAAGGAACGCAAAATAAAACTAAGCGGGGAGTTTTTCGCGGATGTAATTAAAAACAACGGGGTTTGATCATTCTAATCAACTGCTCCGTGGCTCTTGGCAGTATTAACCCAATGATCAGCAAGACCTTCAGTATCGGCGCCGATTCCGTGCGAGAGAAAGAGCGCCAGTCTCATCATTAGAACAGATGCTTCATGGAATTGATTATCTGTCTGAAGATCTTCAAAATTATCCTGCGCCTTTTTCTGCAGTAAGTCATAATGTTTTTTAATAAATGAAACCGGGTTACCTGTATCAGTGCTGATTTCCGGAATCATCAGAAAGTCGACCCACTCAGAACCTATATGCTCAGCCAATTCTGCGGGAGACTCACTGCCCGCTTTTCTCCAGAGCCGTAAAGTTTCTCTATTATCTGACCCGGCGAGTCCTGTATCAAGAAGAAGCATGAATGCGACATCAGCAATGTTCTGCATCAGTTCAAGATATGAGTCCTGTGCCGTTTCGAACCTGTCTGCATTCTGACCTCTAAGATATTCATCAACCGTCAAATGAGGAAGCCCTGACACCTCAGGACATCCGTCCAGGCACGGGAATTCACTTCCGTTATAGAAATAACCGGAAGTCCCGCTTTGTATTTTCCGGCCGAGCGGATACAGACGGCAGGATAACGGACGTGCACCATGTACACTGCATCCGGAATTCCCTGAATACTGACTGCAGGCAGGCTGATTTTTCCATCCTGCTGCTCCGTCAAATTTCAGTATGATTCCTCCGTATTCACAGTAAAGCTCACGGAATTTCCCGGGAGTGAGATTCTTCACTTCTGCCAGACATTTAAGTTCCCATGGATTCAATCTGACAATTTTTCCGTGACAGCAGGTTCCTCTCCGTGAACATGTAAGCGGAAGTTCATCATTACTATTAAGTTTAGTTTTTATCATAAGATTTTATATTTCTTTATTCTTTTTATGTATTGTATCATTCAATCTGCTTCTGTATAAATTGGATATCTGAT
This sequence comes from Spirochaetota bacterium, assembly GCA_016928815.1. Lineage (GTDB taxonomy): Bacteria > Spirochaetota > UBA4802 > UBA4802 > JAFGJZ01 > JAFGJZ01. Next base: position 13,755 of record JAFGJZ010000071.1, on the reverse strand, counting down.
GTGAACTTCCAACCTACTAATTGAAAATCACAATGAGTCTTCCAGAAATGTCAAGATGCAGGTGTGTCATCCACTTTCAACTTTCGACTTATTCCTAATACCTCATGTGTTTGACAGACTCTCCGGAATTAATAAGTTCAAGCAGTGCTTCAATTCCTATCTCAAGATGCATTTCTGAAAAATTCCTTGTAACGGCTTTATCACTTTCTTCAGTCTTAATGCCGTCAGGAGTCATGGGATTATCTGAAACAAGAAGCAGTGCCCCGTGCGGTATTTTGTTCGCAAATCCGACAATAAAAATTGTTGCAGTCTCCATATCTATCGCTGCCGCCCGTATTTTTTTCAAATAGGCTTTAAAATCATTATCATGTTCCCATACCCTTCTGTTGGTTGTATAAATTGTCCCCGTCCAGTAATCCAGTTTCTGTTTTTTAATCATTGCAGAAACTGCCTGCTGGAGTCTGAAAGACGGCAGAGCCGGGACTTCAATAGGAAGATAATCATTACTGGTACCCTCACCTCTGATAGCAGCAATCGGCATTATTATATCTCCGAGTTTAATCTGCGGTTTAAGCGCTCCGCATTTACCGAGAAACAGAGCCGCTTTAGGTTTAATCGCCGACAATAGATCCATAACAGTGGCTGCCATTGCACTGCCCATTCCGAAATTTATGATGGTTATATCATTGGCTGTTGCAGTCTGCATGGGCCTGTCATGACCTATTACTTCAACGCCGAACTTTTTAGCAAAATTTTCAACATAATTAGAAAAATTGGTCAGTAATATATATTCGCCGAAATCCTCAAGAGCCGTCCCTGTATACCGCGGCAGCCAGTTGTGCGTAATTTCATCTTTAGTTTCCATTATTCACCACATATTAAAAGTTTTATCAAATATACAGCACCTGACATAAAAGTCAAAAACAATATATAGAAACCTGATTTTAATAAACCCGATTCCGTAAATCCCACTTTCCGATAATTAAAACTTGAAAATAAATTAAAAATATATATCATATAATTTTTTTGGCTTAAAATTTAATTCAATCTTTTGGAGATATGATGAAAAAAACTTCGATAATTCTATTTTTACTGCTTTCAATTTCACTAATGGCGGCAGAACCTGATTTGAAAAAAAATTTCCGCGGTATTTCTTTTTTCCCTAAAACACAGCAGAAAGTAAAAAACATTTCAATTAATATACCTTCATCGTGCAATCGTTCTGATCAGATTCACAAACAGGATAAATATCCGGTAACGGCATTCATGGCTAACTGTTCCGATCCTGAATCATGTTTTACACTGCTGATTATAATTTCCGTAATACCGGATAAAATCAACAGCTACGAAAATCTGATTTCAAAAGCTAAAAAATCAGATTTCAGTTCCGAACCATTTGAGGCTGACGAATGGACGAAAGATGACAAAAGTCAAGCTGATAAAATGACGATACTATTCGGCCGGGGGCTCATATCAGGTAATGCGACAGCAGGTTTTTACTACGATAAAGCAAATAAAGAAACCTATGTAATATCAGTAAAACTGATATATAATGAGCAATTTAATGATGAAGACTGGAAATCCATTGTTCTGAATACATATCTGTTATATAACAGTGTAGTTTTGAATAAATAAAATTTCTTTTAAAATATCAATTCCGGCTTTGTTTAATAATATTCATGATTTTATAATTATGATAATTATACGCCATGGTGACAGTATTAATATATTTCAATAGCGGAAGGTATATTCCAATAATCTGTTATACTATAATACGACTCTCAATCATTCCTCATTATTATTACCATGATAATAATTTATTTATGTCATCAATGTAAACTTTTCCCGGATTAAGTACCATTAAAGTGAAAAATATTGACCAGATAGCATAATTTTACTTTTTATCTTATCTATAAGCATATTCAAGTATCTGTATTTCTGCCGCTATCCGGGAACATTTAACCGGATACGGTATACTGAGAAAGAAAACTATATTCTGCTATTTAATGAAAGGTGTAACAACATGGCTGTTCAATTAACCGGCGACACAGAATCCTCACTGCTTCATAACAAAATCCGTGAATATCTGTCAATCAGCCGGATGTGCACTGCCGAGAACCTTGAACTGAAATTTAACGTACAATCATGTGTCCTTTGGCCGATACTGGAAACACTGAAGCAGAACAGATTTATTCGAATTGTAAGAAAAAATTTCAGGAAATCATGCGGTGAACAATCAATCTGCGAAGAAGCACATGAAGCAGATTCTGCCGCAATTATCATCTCCCTCGAATCAATGGGAAACAGGGATATCACATGATTATTATTAATTCAGATAATACTTAAAACTGTGTTTTCAAAATTTTACCATGATCATGCTATTCGAGTGCCTGCTCCGAAAATACTCATACAAAATGTAACCGATTAACGTTAAAGATTTAATTAAAGAAATGAGAAAAAAACAATTAACGTTTCGTCTATGCTCCCATTTGAAAATAAAATCAGAAAACAAACACTTTTTACCTGTCAACCTTTTTGAAATAACGTAAAACCATAAGACGTACTTCTGAAGTCTCTTCGAAATCCAGGTCTGCAGTCATGCGATCAGCTTCTCTAAACCAGGTTCCGGCCTCTTCTTTTTTACCGGCAATTTCAAAACATATAGCTGCATTGCAATATGCAGAAGCGGCTGAATTTAGATAATTTTTTCTATCATCTGTTCCTGATGCTGCAAGTTTTTTAAATTCATTTCCGGCAGCCAGAAAGTCTCCAGCCCCCTGTAACGCTTTTCCGAAAACAATATCCGGTACGGCTTTCGAAACATTTCCGCGGTTAAGAAACGCAGTAATAAGTTCCGCCGGATCATCTGCAAGACTGATACTGCGGTCAAGATACCGGTAAGATTCGGCAACCATGTCAACTGCTCTTAACGGCGATGCCTTACTGCTTCTTAACGCAATAAGCGAACCTTTATATGCTGATGCATTTGCAGAATCCGGATTCTTCATAAGAAGCTGGTCAAAAAGTTTTTCAGCCTCATCATATTTTTCAGCATTGAATGCAGCAACTGCAATTTTTTCCATATCCTGAGGTGATTCCCGTACTGCAGCTTCATATGCTTCAGTAGAATTTTTCAGAATTTCCCCGGACTTTTTTGCTGCTGCAAGTTCAAGTTTTTTTTGTAGTTCATCCGATTCTTCAGCAGAATTCAGCTGACTTTTTTCCAATGACGCTTTCATGATGACAGCAACCGGATATAAAACAGGAACTTCAAAAGTATCTTCATTCCATGCAGAAAGCACCTGTTCCTGAGTTTTACCGTCAGGCACAAGAATATCAAAAAGTTTCGGAGTAAATGCTGATTCAGAAACATCAAGGAATCCATCACGGCCGGCAGGAGACCATCCGCCTACACAAACATAGTGACGTGTAACATCTATTGAATACAGTGTCTGCAGCAAATGGTTTTCAAGAGGAATACGGACAGCTAACTTTTTATAATGATCAGTCTGTACAACATTAAGCTGAACAATAAGTAACCCGTCAGCTGACTGAAGAGTACCTTCATTGTTTTGAATTGAGAGAACATAATCCCATGGAAAGGAAGCATCAAACTCAACTCCTTCAGCAAACTCGGTTTTTGTCTGTAATGCCCCCTGGCTATTTCCGTCAGCATCAATGTAAATTCTGATGTTTCTTCCATACCGTAATGACCCGGTGAATTCCAGATCAATCTGCCAGTAATCAGACAGTTTTGACCATTGCGCATTGTACACCGGTTCGTGAACAGTGTACCTCACAAGATCAAGCGCACCTGCCGGAAAATTTTTACTCACAGGATATGACAGTCCGCCGTATCCATGATCATCACCGACAGGATCATAAAATACGGCAGCAATTCTTCCGCCGGTAAAAGACGGATCAGTCTTCAGTTTAATTACAGACTGGAGTGACCGTCCGATGATATCGCTGAATATAAAAAATGATGATATACCAAAAACAGCTGTAAGAAATATAAAAACTGCATGAACATAATATCCGGATTTTTTATTTTTCATCATAGTCCTCCTGTAAATATTGAAAATATCCGCATGAGTGCATCCGGACCGAATTTACTGGATATAATTACGCTGAAAGTAAAAGCAGAAAATAGAAACAATGTTCCAGGTTCAAGAAACATCTGAATTATTTCACCTGTTTTGCTTTCAGCCTCAGGTCCTGAGCATCCTTTCCTTACAAATGAGAACTGATAACTTATTGCTTTTTCAGGACACACCGCAATGCACTCACCGCATTTCGCGCAGGTGATTTCCGGCCTTCCTTTTTTTCCTGTGATCGTATCCTTATCAATTGCACAGAATGGACAGGATGAAGCACATTTCATACAGCCGCTGCATTTATCCGTATCGATTGAAATGCGGAAAGAACTTAATCTATCCGCAAAAGACTGAAAAGCTCCAAATGGACAGAATGATACACACTGAAATCTTTTCCTTGTCAAAAACGGCATGACAATAACAAGGCCAAGAAACAGACCTATAAACATTACTGTTGCTATTAAACCTGGAATATCGGTTATTTGAGAAAATTCAGTAACGATTTTAAACGGACAGAACCATTCACAGTAAACTGAGGATAGAAATGCAAATGAAACAAGTATGATAAAAAAAAGAAATGCAAATTGAAAAGCCCTTATATCTTTATTATACGATAGCAGTCTGAAACGTGTTTTTTTGGACAATCTGGAAACACCATCCTCCCATCCGCCGTAAAAGCAGACCCAGCTGCACCATCCGCGCCCGATGGTAATTGTAACGATAAACCAGATAAGAAGCATACTAATAACAGATGCAAAATGTCCTATAATCCGTGCTGGAAATATAACTGTCTTCGTAATAAAGTACGGCAGCATTGTCAGTGGTATGGTAATGTGACAGAAAGGAATTTCCGAATTCTGTATTGAATCTTCTGCTATAGCCATACTGCCGCGTTCATCATAAAGAATACCGATGAACGAAATGGCAAATAGAAATGCAAATGTAAACTGAAAAATTCGCCGGTATTTTGAAAAATCACCTGTCCTGATCATCTGAACAAACAGTACCATGAGAAATCCTGCATATATCCATTCAGCAGGTGATGACTTTCCTGCAACGATAAAAAAATAAACAACCGCTGACATGCACAAACTGAAAAATATTTTAACCGCCATTACATTATCTCCTGAAAATAAATGGTATCAGACCGGCGAAAATCAGAAAGTATGCACCGATAAGTACTTGTGTCATGTGAGCAATTTTACGGAATCCCGGGAAACGATTATTAAAAAACGGAATACCGAGCAGCGGGAGAAAAAACGGCAAAGTTCCCGCATAGAAAAGTAAGAAATATATCGAGCCTGCTAAGGGATTCCCGATTGCAGCGGACCGCACAGCAGCGGTCCAGAACGGCGGACAGATATGAAAGCCGACACAGATGCCGGAAAAAAGAGCTGTCATTGGATCACCCGATGCAGCCTTTACCACCGAAAAACATTTTTTTCCGGAATTACAGATATGTCTGCGGAAACCGCTCAACAGCAGAACAATACCGCAGAAAATATATGCAACGTATGAGATTCGCCTTGCAAGAACAGGATCAAAAAACTCCATCACAAGAAGACCTGCAGCTCCAAGACACAGTCCTAGTAAGACATATGCAAACAGACGTCCCCCAAGGAAAAGCCCGATAAGCTGAATATTACGTTTCTGATTAAGACCTTCACGAGCCGTTAAAAAAGGCAGAAGTACAGGTGCACAATACATTACACACCATGTACCTGTCGAAAATCCGAGTACAAGCGGTTCAATAATTCCGGCAATTGTCATTCAGCATACCTCGCTTTATGTTTTTTCGCTTCTGCGGCCTCTGCAGAACCGGGCGATATTGCAATACATGCATCGAATGCTGCAAGTGCTTCACTGAGTCTGCGTGCTTTCAGATAATATAATCCAGAATATAGCTGGATTATTCCCTGATTTTTAGAACTATAATTGCTCTGCCTTTTAAGCAGCCAGTCTATGTCTGTTTTCATTATCTTATAACGGTTCACAGGTGAACCTTCAGAAACCTGATAACTGTTGATCATGCGAAGAAAATGCAGGTCCGGAATATCCGGATCCATGTTAACAGCCTCATCTATAAGTTTTGTTCCATCAGAAAGTAAGGCAAGCGCCTTAATACCGTTTTTGTTTTTAGCATATTCACCAGCTTCCTGAGTAATGACACTTCCGTAATAGCCTTTTGCTAAAGCGGAAACATTCTGCAGAGGCTCCAGAATTTCTTTAGCTTTTTTAATATTGGATGGATCTAATAATGCAAGATCATGATATCTGATTCCTTCCTGAATCTTATCCTGAATAGACGCAGCACCTGCAAAACTGCCTGCAGCAAAAAATACAATTAAACAACATGCTAATTTTTTCATCTTTTGACTCCTAAAATTTAAAATCCTGCGGTTCCGCAGAAAAAGAACCGTCCGTTTATATCTCTATTAATTCCATATGAAAAAGTAAATCTGGCGAATACCGGATTCTCGAAAAGGATTCTGAATCCGGCACCGTAAGCATCCGCAATTATCATTTCATCCGGATCAGATATAGTATGCAGTCCTGCCGCATCAGCAAAAAGAAATGTCTGAAACCTACACTCTACCCCGGCAGGTTTTAAAGTCAGAACTGTCTGTCTCAATTCTGCAGAACCAAGCAGATAATCTGAAGCCGATAACTGTTCTACTTCATATCCTGATCTGACATTCCGGTCCTCCGTGTAAAAAAGATCAAAGCAGATATCTTCCGTAAGATCATCAGGAGAATAACCGCCGCTCAGAGCGAATGCAAAGACTGTACTGCCTGTTAAACCTGCATGTACAAATCCTCCGGTTTCTGCTTTAAATTTATTCAATGACGGATAAATGAAACTGCGTGTCTCAAATCCGGCATTACTGTCTGTTCCGGTTTTTAAAAATTTTTCATATCTAATGTACGGCTGAAATGAAACAAGACCCTTCGAGTCAGGCCCGAATCCGGAGTCGGCAAGGTCGGCACATATTATAAGATCAGGATGCAAAAACCATCCCGCTGTAGCTGCAGATTCAAAGCGGTTTCCGTTTTCATCATTTCTTTTTCCGGCATAGTCTCCAGGTCCGAAATAAAATGCCCGTGCACCGAGTATCAGAGGGATACCTCCCGCTCGATAATGCATATATTCAAAACCGTTTTTATTCCATCCGGCAAAAAGATAAAAAGATGCCCTATCTCCGAAAAGACCGGCTTTTCCGATCATTCCCCATGCATTTCCGCCGCTATATCTCCAGAAGTAACCTGAAGTTACTGTAACGATAACTGTCCGTTCATCAGGATTTTTCACGGGAGGTACAATCATCACAGACGCAGAATAAAAATATCCGCTTTTATTAAGTCGCAATTCTGAATCTCTGCACAATTCTTCAAGAGAATTCTGTTTCACTTTACGACCGGGTTTAATACTTAAAAAAGAAATGATCGTACTGCTTTTCAGAGTAATGTTACTTTCAGCAACATCATCATTCTCTGCAGTATCTGTTTGAATCAGTTCACCTTCAGTCCATTCAAATATTTTTTCATCAATTATAATCCGTATCTTTGAAATTTCTACATATTGATCAGATACAGATGAAGTATTATTATCTTCAACAGAATCCTCCGCATAAAGCGGACTGATCAGTAAGATAATAAAAATTATAATTTTAAAAAATTTCATTCAGCATCCGGAAATAAAACTTTAAGATTTTTTGTCATCCAGTCCGCAGCAGCGGTCATCAACGGCCAGGTGAGAATTCCGAAAGTCGGCATCCACGCCCAGACAACTGAAAGAAATGTACCGCTGTTTATCAGCAGAATGTTAACAATCCAGCATGCAAGAGATATTCCGGCCCATCCGAAAACTGACAGGCGCACTGACGAAGAAATATCTGCAGGCACCACAGCAGTTGCCAGAGGCTGATTCCGGTATTTAATATATCCTATTAATGCAGGAACTATAAAACCAAGCCATCCGAGAACTGCAATATATACCGCGTATATACCGACGGCATGGAAATAAAACCAGATACCAACCGCAACCATATAAAGAGTTCCATAAACAATACCTCCGGCCATCATAAACCAGTCTCTCTTTTTCAAATATATCTTCACCCATTCACCTGTAATTACATCAATCAATTCATCCAGATTTCCAAGAGACTCAACTACTCTTGAAAATGCCTCTTTTTCCGGAATTCCTGAGTCCATGTAATCTGCAAGACGGTCGTTAATATGTCTTTCGAGTTCCTCCCGCTGTTCGGTGATTTTCTCCGTCTCAGGGATACCGCGGAACAATCCCTTTACAAAATAACGCACTGATTCCATCAATTTTCTCCTATTAAAGTATCAAGTATCTTTCTGATCGCTGTCCATTCCGCCCGGGAACGGCTGCAGTATTCCAGGCCGGTTTCAGTTATTGCATAATACTTTCGTCTGCCGCCCTGGGTTTCTTCACCCCAATATGCTTTAATGTACCCCTGACTTTCAAGTCTCCTGAATGCCGAATATAAAGAAGGCTCTTTCAGCTCATATGCACCTTCGGAGCGTGCAAGTACTTCCTTGTAAACTTCATATCCGTACCGGTCCTGTTCCGATAAAAGTCTCAGTATGATGGTATCGATATGACCGCGAACAATGTCTTTGCCAATTTCCATTTTATTCCACTCATAGTACTATTTTAGACATAGTACTATGCTGAAACATTTTTGTCAATATTAATAAGGCTAAAAAAAGAAGTTAATTTAAAAATGAATACACTAATTCCGTACTTAGTACAATGAGCATTAAAATTAATTTTTTATGTTTTACTTTACTTCAAACGTAATAGGAATATTACGGGGCAAATGTTCCTGACAGCGTTAAGGATCTTATTGATGAATGAAAGAGAAAATAATGTCTGTCTGATATTCCGGCACTCTGCATAATAAAGCCAGTTTCACTTCAAAGATTCAAGTAATACATTTCTGATGCTTAAAGATTCTTTCTGAAAATCACTTTATTTTATTCAATAAATGCAATTGGAGACTCAATATAATGCTGCATGTAAAAATCGAAAAGCGGATTTTCCCTGATGTTGTTAAAATCGGTGTCAGTTTTGCTTTTTTCAATTTTTTCACGTGACAGTTCAGTATCAAGCAGTTTAAGATGCTGAAGACGGATAATGGCTTCTTCCGGTTTGTTATTAATTGCACTTATGCAGGCCTGATTATAAATTGAAATCTCATGAGCACTGTTTGTATTTTCAGCCAAAGAAAAATACTTCCCGGCATTCATGTAATCCGCATTTTTATAATAATCATATCCGACAGCGTTATAAAAGGCCGCCAGCTGCATGGAAGTAACAGCAACCGCCGATGTAGAATAATCAGCAATATAATGTGACGGAACATCCAGCATTACTGCAATAAATTTATTATCCGGTGAAAAAGTATAAGAATTCAGCCCGTAACGATGTCAGTACATGTTCAGAAATGTCTTGACCGTTCTTTCACCTCCGGTTGAGCCGTGATTAAGAATTATAGATTCCTCTTTCAGTGTTTCTGCGAATTCAGAGAGAAGTGTTTCATCCTGATCAGGATATTTTTTCATTGCATCAGCCAATGAGATGCTTCGAAAAATCATTTTTACGGAAACATTGTTATGCGGCTGATTTATTCTTAATGTACCTTCATAACCCGGAAATTTCTCCGATAAAAGTTTTCTGATTTTCGAATCAACCAGTTTATCACCGTTTTCTGAATTATCATATCCGGAGAAATCATAATCAAATTCTACAGTGCTTTTGCCTGTAGCCAAATCAGCCTGAAGAACAGTCCCTTTGGAAATGATACCGGGAATTGGAAGAAATTTGTAGAGTAACCCTGTATGAATTAAAATTACGGATTTATTGCCGGCAAAACCGGAAAATACAGATGTACCGGCGGGCGGACATAAAGATACAGCTGAACCCGGAACAATTCTGTCATTTTCAATTTTTGCTCGGTCAATCTGCCGTGTAAGTCTGCGTATAATTTCATCATAATCCGGCGATTCAGGTTTTTGGGAACACCCTGATATTGCCAGAATAAGTGAAAATGAAATGGTAATAAACAATTTCATAACTTTGGCATCATAGCTCCTGATCATATTTACAGTTTATGTTATGGGAAATTATGATTGTCAATTAGTTTTATGATTCCAACGGAAAATGGAGCGTATGAAATGGTACTGTTTTGAATTTAATTCAGGATATTTCAGACATGTAACATTACAATAATATTCAGCTGTTTTAAACAAATTAATTCTTTGTAATCCTGCCTGAGTAAAATCACATGCCGGAAATTTCCATGACAAAACGTCATTATTTCTGCAATGTAAACTTTAATCACTTTGATTTAAAAACGGTCAAATAAAGTTGACCCTCTGTGATAATGCGCTTATCTATATTTAAATTAAATAAATTCAGATGGAGTCAGACATGGACAATGCAAATATTTTAAAGGAAACATGGATCAAAGTTCTTGAATATGCCACTTCTCCGAAACAGGGAACACTTTCACGCAAGCAGCGAAAAGGCGTCAGCATCAGAATCAATAATGATTCATATGACAACGGTGTTCTTTTTTTAGGAGATGTATTTGTACGTATCACAGAGAACATCGACGGCATGGCCTACAATACTTATTATGACTGGGCTAAAATAAAAAGCATCAGAACAATAAGTAAAATTGAAGATGATAAATAGAGGAAACGGATATGACAGATCTGATACCGTTAGGAGAAGTGTCTAAATCACTTGAAGAAATCGGCTATGAAGTAACCTATGCATATAATGATCTTGTATTTATAGAGCACTCCCCGTTTATTCTAAGGTTTGATTTGGAAGATGTAAGAACCGTACACTTTTATGCACATAATAGTTTTGATGAAACAGAAAAGAATAAATATTTTTCTGATGTTAATGATAAGTTAAATAAATCTTCATTTAAAATAATAATGAGCGGTACATTTGAGCTGATGGAGAGCAGGAAAGAAGACAATAACATTGATGTTATATTTTATGAAAACAATGGGAAAAAATGACTGAAAAGAACGACAGCATTAGAAAATATCTTTCAGAAAGAAGAATGTGTTCAGCGGAAAATTTAGCATTAAAATTCGGCATTCAGGTTTCTGAATTATGGCCGCAGCTTGAGGAGCTTTCTGAAAAAGGTATAGTAAGAATTGCTCAAAAAAACTGTTCCGGTACATGCAGCAGCTGTTCTACAGACTGCATTCCGGAAAAAATAGATCCGACTGCAATAATTATATCGCTAGAGAAAAGAGAGGCTGAAGATGTCGATTAAAAATGCGAAAACCTTTATTTCCAAAGTGCAGGAGGATTCTTCTTTCAGAACAAGACTGAATAAATCATCCTCAGCATCGGGAGTGTCTGAGATATTATTACAGGAGGAACTGTCTTTTACCGATGAGGAGTTCATAGAAGCTTCATCATATATTCTAGCCAACTCCCCTTCGCCCGGAAAAACTGAAGAGCTGAAGGAACTTTTTCAGTGGTATGAAATACTGAAAAAGTCCGGTACTGACTGAAATTATATTCTGTTAACGGTACGCTCCCATTGACGGAGGTGAACCGAAAGCCTGTGATTCAAAATCCAGAACAACACCCGCTCCGGTACCTGCATTCAGACATGCAGATCCTGATTGAAGATGAAGGTCCGCCGCTGATACAAACTGAGGATTAGCGTCTTTTGAATTCACATCCATAGATACTGCTAATGAATAGTCTGCCACACTGTTATAGGCTATATTATTGTATGCAATTATCCCACTGCCGAAATCATAATAACAGTTATAATCAAAATCAGCTGAAGCAAGCGCTGATGCTGTATACAAATGGGCAGTTCCGGCATAAAAAACATTATTTTTCAAAACAGCCTGCCCGCCGCAATCACCTATATACATACCAAGATCATTACCGTAAAAGGTATTATTAATTATTTCAAAACCCGAACCGTTCACAACATTATAACTGATGCCGTGCGATGTACCTGTAATGTTATTTGAAACAATCAGAGATGAAGTAAGTTTAAGTTTGAGAGTTGCTACACCGGCAAGTCCTGCACATTCAATTCCGCTGACTTTACATTTTTCAATTTTTGAACGTGTAATACTTACGGTTCCGCACTCCCCTCCGAGATAAATTCCGATATTTTCACAGTCATGAATGTATGAATCTTCAATTACGACTCCGGATATGGTTCCGGCACCCGTATCGGCCTTTATGCGTATTCCGTTTCCTTCATTTCCATAACGGACGCCGCTCCATCCTTTGCCGCTGTCACTGACCTCACAGTTTCTGACTACAACACCGTTTATGCTTTCCCCTGAGGATGTTCCATATTTTAGTACAGAGATTTCAATACCGGCAAATCCGCACTTAGACGCTGTGCAGTTTATAAAAGAAGTATTAACTGTTGAGGTACTGCTTTCAAAAACCTGCGGAGAAAACCCTGAATCAAAAATTTCCGATGCTGTTGAATCAGTAACAGTGCAGTTTGAACTGTTGAGTGTAAACTCAAAACCGTTTCCGCCATATATGACGGGTGAGAGAGCAAGTACAGCACCGCCGATTTTGGCTGCGTTACAATTCATAACATTTATGTTTGTGCAGCTTCTGGCGGTTATCCCATGACAGCTGAATTCAGTAAAATCGATATTTTTAATGTAAATATTGGAAATGCTGTCACCGTGAATACCGAACAGATAATATGTCGCCCGCATGACATGTGCGGAAGGGGCTGAAGATGAACACCTGACGTATAGAACAGCAAAAGATAAATCACCTGGATCATAGGTATAAACTCCCGTATCCGCCCCTAATGATGTTGCAGCATCTGTATTCCATTCCCTGAACTTTAACGGAACACCATCCTCAAGAATTAATCCTGCTCCGGTAGTTCCGGGAGTGTATCCTGAAACGGTTTTTGAATAAATTGTACCTGAAACATTTGTCCATCCGCTTTCTATTTCCGATCCGCGCAGCAGAGGATTTGCACCTGATCCGTATGCATCATAAGTTATTTTCATGGATGATGTTCCGGAGGAAACCGGTTTTATTCCGCCTGTAAATTCTTCACCCCGCTTAAACAATATTGTATCTCCGGGAAGATAGGATCTGCTGTTTACCTTATCTATGGTTTTCCATGCACCGGCTTCAGATAAACCGTCATTTGAATCATTCCCTCCGGAGGAATCTACATAATATATTTTTCCTGATCCGCTGCCGTCAGATGAGCCTGAATCAGAACAGCCCGTGTGAAGTAAAATCAGCATGACAGGCATCATCAGAAGTATCTTTCTGAGCATAAGCAATCTCCATATCTTTATAATTTTTACAGCACATAGCTGATTGTTCCGTTAAATATAAGAACTTTTCCATGAAAAACAAAAAAAAATCCGTATTTTATCAATGAACATTTGTCTCATTTCAGATGGAATCATAAATGTTTCTGTCTTCTTCACTCATGGCGGGAACGGCAGCATTGTAATCTTCGTTTTTTTTCAGAAGTAGATTTACGGTCTCCTTTAACTGTTGACTCCCGCGACAAAATAAATAGAATTCCCGTGAATTTTTAGAATGAAAAAGCAGTGAATAGTGAGTATATTCCCGCTG
>JAFGJZ010000070.1 GCA_016928815.1 Spirochaetota bacterium | reverse complement strand
TTATTACTGAAAATTAATTATTGGAGACTTATGATGAAAAAAATAGTTTTTTCTGCATTAATTGTTTTACTGACATCCGGAATTATTTTTGCCCAGGATTCAAAAGGCGGAAAACTTTCACAGGGAGACTGGGGTTTCGGTACATTATTAACAACCAGTTCTTCTGCCTTACAGCTTCATTATTTTGTAAATGATTCCCTGGCAATTAAACCAAGTTTATTTCTTGATATGTATAACAGAGAATTCACTGATAACCTTGGTAATTCAAGCAACACAACAAAAGGATATAATGGTTCACCTTCTTACGGTGCCGGTATTGATGTTGATTATTATATGAACATGAAATCATCTTTATACATGTTTACCGGAGCAGGAATTTCCTATAGATTCGGTTCTTATGAATATACTGCTGATCCATCTACAATAGATAAAACTACGGATTATCACTATATATTGGGTAATTTGCATCTTGGCGCTCAATACATGATAAATGATGTTGTCGGTATTTTCGCAGTTCAGCAGATTGCATGCGCATTTGCTGTTACAACAGTTGATAATTCAGGAACAACCTCAGAAGATCAAGAAACAAAAACAGTAAATATATATACCAATACTACAATGCTTGGAATAGTCTTTAATTTTTAAAAACATAATCTGCCGGGAAATATCTTTTGTTTTTCCCGGCGATTTTAGTCAACCGGAATATTTTATCTTATAAATTATCATTTTACCTGTCATTTTTCGCCGTATTTAATGAATTTTTGTGCATGAAAATACATTAAAGTAACATTTTCTTGACTTAAACTACTTCCTGAGGTAGCATATATTAACAGGGAATTAAAATGCAGATAATTAAAAAACAATTGGAATTTTCAAATAGCGGTAATCTTGAACTTTTTTTTCTGGGATCCGGAAGCGCTTTTACAAAAAGGCTGTATCAGACTAATCTTTTGATCATTAAAGGTGAAGAGCATCTTCTTATTGACTGCGGAACAAAATGTTCACAGGCTTTTTTTGAACTGGGTAAAAAAGTATCGGAAGTAAGAAATCTTCTTGTTACACATTCACACGCTGATCATATCGGAGGACTTGAAGAAGTCGCTTTGATGGGCCGTTATTTTAACAGAAGAAAACCGAACATCATAATCAATGAAACATACCAGCATCTTTTATGGGATATGTCTCTCCGCGGAGGATGCGGATTCAATGAAGAAGAGGCCGGGGATACTCTTAATTTCCACGATTTTTTTCACTCTCTGCGTCCGGAATATCTTACCTGCTATCCGAGAGAAACATTTGAATATACACTGAACGGAATTAATTTAAAAATGTTCCGAACCAAGCATATTCCGGATACATCATCTGACTGGACAAGCTCATTCTGGAGCTGCGGCGTCATTATTGATGACAGAATCATGTTTACAAGTGATACCCGGTACGATCCTGAATTGATACTTGAATATGATAAAAAATTCAATTTTGAAATAATTATACATGACTGTCAGTTTTTTACCGGCGGGGTACATGCTTCAATTGATGAGTTAGCCGCACTTCCGCCGGAAATCAAGAAAAAAATGTATCTTGTTCATTATGGCGATAATTTCGAGGATTTCATCCCGAAAATGAAGGAACTTGGTTTCGCAGATTTCATTCAACAACATACCTATTATAGCTTTGACTGATTATGGATAAAAAAACATACCTATATTCAAAGGATAAAGTAAGAAAACTTCAGCGAGGAGGTTTTACTGTTCTGACATCCTCCGGTACTTTTCAATACGGCGTACCTCCTGAAACAGTCAAGGATACAATGGTTCTTGATCACGGCGTACCTGATAAATACATTCTTCCGAATCAGCTTTTCAACTGGTATAAGGGTATAAGTATAGGTGAAATTGAATTTCCAATTTATTTTAATTTTTTCATAATGAAAAGGAAAACCAAGATAATATGCCGGATTGATCAGATTATCCAGATGAAAAAGGTATTACAGGAAGCTCTATTCGGTCCCGAAGAGATTGATATTGAATCCGATTATGATCTTTCACAGAGTGAATATGCAATAACTGATCTGATGAAAGAAATGAATTTTTTCAGAAGTTCATTTCTTCTTGATGATGTTGTCGAATTTATTCCATATAGTTTTGACAATACGGTACAGTTCGAAGCGGTTAAGATAGAAAACAGAAATAACCGCATAATAATTTATGATAATAACGAGAAGGTTGTCGATTTTCCCGGTTTCATTGATTATAAAGGTAAATTTGAAATAGGGGAAAGACTGGCTGAGCCTTACTTTCCGCCGCTTTTCGGAATTACATGTCTTGGTCCAAGTCATGGATTTGATCCGAAGGATAACACATCAGGTTTTTTAATATGGATAAATCATAAAGGAATTATGGTGGATCCGCCCGTAAATTCCACTGAATGGCTGATTAATTCAAATGTCAGTCCCAAACTGATTGACAGTATAATCCTTACTCACTGTCATGCGGACCATGATGCAGGTACATTTCAGAAAATTCTTGAAGAAGGGAAAGTGACCCTTTATACAACTGAAACCGTACTGATGAGTTTTTTACGCAAATATTCATCTCTCAGCGGCATTGAAACTGAGAAACTTAAGAAGCTTTTCAGTTTTCAGCCGATTAAGATCGGAAGAGCAGTATATATACACGGTGCTGAATTTAAAATGTTCTATTCCCTTCATTCCATTCCTACAATAGGTTTCAGGCTGAATTTTGAAAATCACAGTATTGCCTATACCAGTGATCATAACAATGACCCTTCGAATCATAAGAAACTGTTTGAGGATAATGTCATTTCCGAATCAAGATATAAGGAATTGCAGAGCTTCCCATGGGACAGTGACGTGATATATCATGAAGCAGGCATACCCCCTTTGCATACTCCTGTAGCATTCCTTGACTCATTGCCTGATGATGTAAAAAGGAAAATATTTGTATATCATATTGCAGCAAAAGATTTTCCCCGTGAGACTAAACTTAACCTTTTAAAATTCGGTATAGAAAATACCTTATATTTTAATGTCAGAAAACCTGAATTTGAGAAGACTTATCAGATTCTTGGTCTTCTAAACAATCTTGATTTTTTTCAGGATATACCTGTGCAGAAAGCTCAGGAGTTTTTAACAATAGTGCAGG
The DNA here is from genome assembly GCA_016928815.1 of Spirochaetota bacterium. Lineage (GTDB taxonomy): Bacteria > Spirochaetota > UBA4802 > UBA4802 > JAFGJZ01 > JAFGJZ01. The sequence goes on along the minus strand of JAFGJZ010000070.1, from coordinate 7,958 downwards.
AAGAAAGATATTCCAAAGGCGACAAGATTATTGAAAAGGGAAGTCTTGGCGATAAATTTTACATAATATACATGGGCAACATTTCTGTAAACAGCGGTGACAGTTTGAGTCACAGAAAAATCTACGGAACATATGATTACTTCGGTGAGGTTGCGCTTGTAACCAAACAAACCCGCATGGCAGATGTCTTCGCTGAGACGGATGTGATACTTTATACCATTACACGTGATAAATTTCTAAATTTTATTGCGGGAACTGATTTTGAAATAACACTTCAAAAACTTGCAAAAACCCGCACAGCCGAGACCTGGAATCTTCTTTCATCAAGTAACTTTTTCAAATACTGTTCAACCACTCAGAAAACATGGCTTGAATCAATGTTTATACCGATGGAAAAAAAGGGTTCGGGCATTTTGATGAAAACCAATGACGTTCATGAATACATATATATAATAAGATCAGGCGAAGTTATCATGTCCAAAGACAATGCGGATATTACAGTTTTAAAAAGGGGGGACTTCATAGGTACTCTGGACAGGGTTTACAGTGATCTTCCGTCGAGATTTACTTTCCGTTATGAGAATGATATTCTGTTATATGCAATGAAGGCTGAAGATATTAAAAAATTCGCTCATAAAAATCCCGGACTCATTATGAAATTGAAGTATGATCCTTATTTATAGACTGTTGTTTGTTTCGTTAATGAACGAGATAAGAAGTTTAAGCACATTCTCATTGTGTCCGTTTTCCGGAATGATGAGATCTGCAAAAATTTTTGTAGGTTCAATAAATTCCTGGTGTCCCGGCCGCACGACTTCCAGATACTGCTTTATGACTGAATCAATGGTTCTGCCTCTTTCGTTAATATCCCTTTGAAGTCTGCGGATGAACCGTATATCATCGGGAGTATCAATGAATAATTTTAAATCAATCAGATCCCTGATTCTTTTATCGGAAAATACCATTATTCCTTCAAAAATGATGATGCCGGAAGGATATATTTCAATTACTTCATTTTTACGTCTATGTTTGACAAAATCATACTGCGGCATCCGGATAATTTCATTGTTTTTCAGCTTTATAAGATCTTCATATAATAATTCATTATCAAATGCTTCAGGATGGTCAAAATTAAAAGCTGTAATATTACTGTTATTTATGAATTCAGCCGATTTGTAATAATTGTCCTGGGGAATTAATGTAAAATCGGAAATAATTTCCGATATTTTCCTGACTATGGTTGTTTTACCGGAACCGGATCCTCCGCATATTCCTATAATCTTATTTCTCATAATAACTCCATATTTATAATTCTCGGATTGTCATTTAAAATTCAAGAATTTTAATTGCTGATTACAAAAAAAACAGTCATAATAAATTTTTCTTGATAAATACCTTAAATATGATTAAATAATAAAGTAGAAATATCCGGGAGATTATTTATGTCTGATGATTTGCTTGTATTCGCAAATGAAGAAGAAAAAATATCTGCGACTGTTAACAGGGAAAGATGGCGGGTTCTCATTGTAGATGACGAGGAGGATGTACATAAAGTTACTCAGATGGTTCTGGGTGATGTTGTTTTTCAGGGTAAAAAAATCGAGTTTTTAAGCTGTTATTCGGCTAAAGAAGCTATGGACATTCTAAGTACTGAAAAAAACATTGCCGTTATTCTGCTTGATGTCGTAATGGAAGAAGATGACTCCGGGTTAAAGCTTGTAAAATTCATACGTAATGATTTAAAAAATAAACTTATTAGAATTATATTAAGAACCGGACAGCCCGGGCAGGCTCCTGAAGAAAAAGTTGTTGTGGAATATGACATAAATGACTATAAATCCAAACCGGAATTAACATCAGAAAAGCTGTTTACCACCGTCATTTCATCAATAAGAAGTTACCGTGATCTGCTTACGATTGAAAAAAGCAGAACAGGGTTGGAAAAAATAATTGAGGCTTCATCCAATATTTTCGAGATTCAGTCTTTGAAAAAATTTGTTTCAGGCGCGCTTCTTCAGATGATCTCGCTGCTCAAGCTTGACAGTCATGCCGTATATGCCCATACATCCGGTTTAACTTTTACTAATTACAAAGGCAGACTCAAGGTCCTTGCGGCTGCAGGGAAATATAATGATGCGGTTATCGACAGAGGTATAGATGAGGTTGTGCAGGAGGATGTTTCCAAATTAATCCGGCAGGCTATTGCAGCTAAAAAAACAATATTTAACGATTATCAGTACGTCGGTTTCTTTAAATCAAAAAATGAATCTGAAAATATAATTTATCTTGAAAAATCCGATCCGATAGATGAGTGGGAAAAAGATCTTATTGATATTTTCTGCTCAAATGTCGCAATCGCATTTGATAATATTTATCTGAACATGGAACTTGAGGACACACAGCGTGAAATAGTATTTACACTTGGTGAAATCGCTGAAAACAGAAGCCGTGAAACGCATCATCATGTAAAAAGAGTAGGGGAATACTCCAAGTTTCTCGCGCTTCAGTATAACATATCTGCTGATGATGCTGAAATTCTGAAGGTTGCTTCCGCAATGCATGATCTCGGAAAAATTTCAGTTCCGGATAAAATTCTTAATAAACCGGGGAAACTTACGGCAGATGAATTTGAAATAATGAAAATGCATACAATAAACGGCGGTGACATGCTGAAGTATTCAAAAAGAAGCATACTTCAGCTTGCTTCAGTAATTTGTTATCAGCATCATGAAAAATGGGACGGTACCGGATATCCGTACGGACTAAAGGGAAAGGATATAAACGTTTTTGCAAAAATTACAGCAATTGCTGATGTGTTTGATGCTCTGATAAGTGACAGGGTATATCGTAAAGCCATTCCTCTTGATGAAGTGCTTGTCATTATGAAAGAGCAGAAAGGTAAAAATTTTGACCCTGAATTAATGGATATATTTCTGAACAATATTGATGAAATATTAAAAATAAAGGAAATGCTTCTGGATTAGCATCAGTATTTAAACATATCAGTTCTGTTAAAATTCCCGGAATTGATTTTTTTTTATATCATTCACCTTAAAAATTGTTGGACACATTTCTACTGCTTATTATTCTGAGAAAAAAGAGGTTTTTATGAATATAATAATAGGCAATGATCATGGAGCTGTAGATCTTAAAAATTCAATAATTTCCCATCTGCAGTCCAAAGGATATACGGTAAAAAATATGGGTGTTGACAGTACTGATTCAGTTGATTACCCTGATATAGCTGAAATTACCTGTACTGAATATAAAAAGGGCGGTTATGATTTTGGAATATTGTGCTGCGGTACAGGAATCGGGATTTCCATTGCCGCAAACAAGATAAAAGGCATTCGCTGCGCTCTGCCGCAGAATATTTTTGCCTCCAAGATGGCAAAAGCTCATAATAACGTTCAGTTTCTTGCATTCGGCGGAAGAATTGATTATCCTGAATCTGTAAATGATATGATAGATGAATTCATCAGAACAGAATTTGAAGGCAGCCGTCACGGAATCAGGGTTGATAAAATTATGGACATTGAACTGAGTAATGATAACTGTTAATTGAATTAAAACAAACTGATCATAGAGGCACAATGAAAGAAATAGTTACTTTTTTTAAATATCTGGGTAAATACTATGAGTCTATAAATTTTGCAATAGAAGGCATTCTTCAGGCTGCGAAAACCCAGAAACATGTCAGACTTCATCTTTTTGCTGCGGCTTTTCTGCTTCTTTTCTGTTTCTCACTGGGAATAGAAATGAATGATTTTATTATTCTTACAATGATGGCTTCGATAGTAATGGTATCGGAAATGCTTAATTCCTCCATTGAAACTGTTGTGGATATTATTTCTCCGGAATACAGTGAAAAAGCCAGAATTGCCAAGGATATTGCCGCTGGAGCCGTGTTTGTAGCAGTAATTGTAGCGCTGACGGTGGCTTATTACATTCTGAAGCCCTATTTTTACGGATTCGCTAAAGAAGGTCTGGTACTGACAAAACATGCGGATGATGATATTGCCGTCGGAGCAATTATAATTGTACTGATAGTAGTAATAATGTTGAAATCATATTTCGGAAAAGGACATCCTTTGAAGGGAGGGCTGCCTTCCGGGCATTCCGCACTTAGTTTTTCAATCTTTGTTTCTTCTCTTTATCTGTCAGAAAACTTCATGCTGCATGTAATAATATTAATTTCAGCAGCCTGTATTTCAATTTCAAGATTTATACTAAAAATCCATAATTTACTTGAAGTAATTGCGGGAATCGCTACAGGATCTTTAATCACTTTTATACTATATGAGATGTTCGGTAAATAATATGGAGAATATTCTTCAGAATCTTGAAAATCTAATTAACCTGTCTCTTGATAAAACAGCTGATCTTCAGTCAGTGTATACGTCCTATGTATCGGATCTGCTTGATGAAATAAATTCTCCGATTGAAACCGATATCAGGGTCATATTATATAACGGATCGGTATTTACTGAAATAACAGTGCTGTCAGTCTATAAAAATGAAGAGCTTGAAATTATGCTCAGACTCAATGATAAAATAATAAGCTGGAATGATCTTAACATTTTTTCCATGGATATAATCGTTAACAGAATACATATTCAGCTGCTTACTGAAATAAATATGTTTAAGCTTTCAAACAACAAAAACTGAAAGTTTTATTTTAAATGCAATTAAGGCGGATTTGAAATTTTTTTATGAATCATAATTTTGAAGAGATATATAAGCGTTATCAGGTGCTTGAAATGGAAGCACAGGAAGTCCGCGAAAAAGATAAAATAATCATACGGAATCTTTTCGGAAATTTTTACAATAAAAATCTTAATATTGGATTGGGATTTCAACGTGCCTACGGTTCGGTACTTTCCGGAGACTATTTCGAACTATTTGAGCTTCCCGGAAAAATGTATCTGTTTGTTTTTGCAGATATAAGCGGTCACGGCCTTCCCGCGTATACCACACTTGTAAGACTGAGGAGTGCATTAAATTTATCAATACTGGACTGCAGAGACCGTAATCCCGACAGACTGTCTGACAAAACCGGACTCATTTCGGATATCGTGAAAAAGTTTACTGATATAATGGAATGTTCGGGAGCGAATGATTTTGCCAGTATAATTTTTACTTTTATCGAAAACCGGGATGATAAATACTATTTGACTTTTTACAACAGAGGCATGCATTTTCCTTTTGTGGTTAGAAAGTTTAACGGAGAGTTCAAGGATCTGTATGATCTGAACATAAATGAAAAAGGGTGGGAGCCTATTAAAGGACATCTTGTAGGTCCGGAAATCAGGAGTCTTCTGGCCGGAAGATATGAAAATTTCCCTTCATGTGAATTCATCATTTATGAAGGTGACAGTATATTATTTTTCAGTGACGGAATTGTTGAGGCTTGCGTGCAGAATAACGGACCATCAGTTGAATTCGGATATGAAAGACTTAAAAATTCACTTATTGAAAATATTGACCTTATGCCGCAGGCGGTAATAAATCATATTTTTGAGGAAGTATATCTTCATATTCAGAATCAATCAAATCAGACTGATGATATGACGGCTGTTCTTATAGATTTTCCAGTCGTCAGATGACTGTTACACTAAAGAAATTGACGCACAATAAAATTTCAGGAGCTGGTTATGAATTTAGAAAGATCTTGCGGCATACTCTGTCACATTTCATCTCTTCCAGGCAGATACGGTCATGGAACTCTCGGCAGTGAGGCTTTTGAGTTTGCTGATTTTCTGAAGCGCTCAGGACAGAGTTTCTGGCAGGTTCTTCCCATACACCCGGTAAAACCGGTTACATGTTATTCCCCGTATGACTCCAGTTCAACGTTTGCAGGAAATACCGATTTTATTAATCTGGAGGAATTGAAGGAGTTTTCATGGTACAGCGATGATATTGTCGCCGGACTGCAGGAAAAAGACACTCAGTTCTGCAATTTTGACGAGATTTCTGAAATTAACCATTACCGGCTTAAACTGGCTCTTCAGCTGTTCTTAACTTCAGCATCAGCTGAAGAAAAAAACAGCTATAGTACATTCTGTAAAAATAATAAATACTGGCTTGAAGATTACTCCCTGTTTTCTTCACTTGCCGCCTACTTTAAAACCGATGACTGGCTGAAATGGGATTTCGGTTATGCAAGACGTAATTCTTCTCAACTATCAAAATGGAAAACTGACAGGAAAGATGAGCAGGAATTTTATAAATTCACTCAGTATCTTTTCTACCATCAGTGGAATAAACTTAAAAAATACTGTAATGAACACGGTATTAAACTTATTGGAGATATTCCGTTTTATGTAAGTTTTTCAAGTTCAGATGTCTGGGCGAATAATGATATTTTCCAGCTTGATAAGAAGTCATCTGAACCTGTTGATATAGCTGGCGTTCCGCCTGATTATTTCAGCGAGACGGGACAGAGATGGGGGAATCCTCTATATAAATGGTTTTCAGGATCAAGACTGAATTCATCAGTGGTTGACTGGTGGATAAAAAGAATACGTCATCTCACTCAGGTGGTTGATATTGTCAGGATTGACCATTTCCGCGCATTTGAAAGCTACTGGGCCATTCCGGCTACGGAAAAAACAGCGGTAAATGGAGAATGGAGAAAAGGACCGGGAATAAAGTTTTTCCATGAAGTTCAGAAAGCACTTGGCGACCTGCCTCTGATTGCGGAGGATCTTGGAATGATAACCCCGGAGGTTCAGGAATTGCGTGACAGGTTAAACCTTCCGGGTATGAAAATACTTCAGTTTGCATTTGATCAGAATAATAAAAATCCTTACATTACCCATAATATCAGGAACTCAAACTGCATAATATATACAGGCACGCATGACAACAATACCACAAACGGATGGTACTATTCGGATGAATTATCATGGGATAATAAAAACTATCTTAAAAGATACCTGGGTATTAATCATGATCATGAAATGCATAAACTGATGATACGTGAAGCCTACAAATCGGTTGCCGATGTGGTTCTGATCCCTGTTCAGGATGTTCTCGGTCTGGGGCAGGAGCACAGGATGAACACACCCGGTACGTTGAATGATAAAAACTGGTCGTGGAAACTCAAAAAGGGCATGCTTACGATCGAACATGAATTATATCTGAATGAACAGGCTCAGTTTTATAACAGAACCCTTTATCCGTAAAAAGGGTTCTATAAACGGTTTTCAACAAAATTTGCTGCTGCACTGATATCAGGCTTGATAATCAGCATTCTATCCAGCTGGGCAAGACACATAATTTCGTAAAGATTTTTCTGCACTGAGATGATGACCAGTTTCTTCTGTTTGGCATGAAGCTGCTTATGGATTTTGATCAGTTTTGCAAGAAAACTTGAATCTGCATACTGTATGTTTTTAAGATCCAGAATCAGATGCAGTTTGTATCTGTCTATTACTTCGGATTTTAATTTTACTAAAAACTGGGTAGTGTTATGAATCGTAAGCTCGGTTTCCATTATTTCGACGATATTGTAGTTTTCAAAAGAGGTTACTTCAAAAAATTTTTTCAATATAGGCTCCTTGCCGGGTTATGGTAAGAAAATTTATATGACGGTTTTCAGATATATGCAAGTATATTTTTAAATAAATGTCAGTGTTTTTAAGGGATTAATTATAAATAAAAACTTTGCAGATATTTTCCTTTGTTTTTAGGAGAAACTTTTTTTTAGAATTCAATGTTGCATTTGACTTCAGTCAAGGTTTTATCTTTCAAATACTGTTATAATGTAAACATAACTTTATTAAAAGGATAAATGAAATGGATAAAAGAAATGTAATTGAAAAATTAAAAAATGAACATCTACAGATTATTGATATTCTTTCACTGGCTAACTGTTGACTCCCGCGACAAAATAAATAGAATTCCCGTGAATTTTTAGAATGAAAAAGCAGTGAATAGTGAGTATATTCCCGCTG
>JAFGJZ010000069.1 GCA_016928815.1 Spirochaetota bacterium | reverse complement strand
TTAAAGGTGATAAGGGGATTTTTATAGGCATGCCGTCGAATAAAAAGAAAAACGGTGAATATGTTGATATATTTTTTCCTATTACACAGGATTCCAGAGAAAAGATAACAGATATAATTGTTAAAAAATATAATGAAGTTTTAGTTTCTGGTGAGTATTCAAAAGAGGATTAATCTCCTCTTTTGACTCGATCAAAGAGATCAGTAATAAAGTCTGCAAATTTTGCAAGCACAAGTGAAGTAATAATCAGATCATAAACCGGAGATAATTTCACGCCGGTTCCGGTAAAAATTCTTATTTTCGGCAGAAAATAACATAAAAAAAAGGCACCGAGAAATGTAAAAACATCTCTTGTTGTATCAACTGCTCTTTTCCTGTTTATTTCCTTAACCGCAGTTATTGAAAAAATTGCCGATATTGAAGCGGATAGAACCAGTCCCATAAAAAACATCTGAATTATGTTTCCGATCAGTATTTCAGTTTTCATTTCAATTTCTCCTTAGCAGAAAAGATATTAATGTATAAATAATTAAAAGTCAAGATAATAATGAACAATAGTTCCGCAATATAATATAAAATATCTCCGTGTTTTGTATAAAATGTTTCAATTTTCAGATCCGTATTTATTTCATCTGTTAAAAATCCCTGTTTTAAAATTGGAATTGATTTTTCGACGATGCCGAGAGGATTAATAACTGCAGTAAAACCGGTATTCCCCGCCCTTAAAAAATAAATACCGTTTTCAACAGCTCTGAATTTTGAAGCTGGAAAATGCTGCATATGTCCTTTAAAATAGTCAGTCCATCCGTCATTTGTTATGAGGACAAGAAAATCGGCTCCCATATTCCTGTAGTCCCTGTTCTGTCTGAAGAACAGACTTTCATAGCAGATGAGTGCACCGAATTTTTTATCGTCGACATTAAAAAGTTTTTCCTCTTTGCCGGGAACAAAAGCCGCCCCTCCAAGTTCGACAATGACATCGTCAAACCAGTTCATCCAGTTTCCGTATGGAAACCATTCACCGAACGGACATAAATGTATTTTGGAATAATTACCGTCAATTTTGCCATTATGGTCTATCAATACTGCACTGTTTTGAAACTGAATTCTCATTTTAGAATAATTGTCAATCCGGCCGATTTCACCTGTATATAAGTTTACCTTATTTTCAGCAGCAAAATCTATTACCGCATTTTCAAATTCATTGCATATTCCGCGTTCATAGTTATATGTAATGGTTTCAAGTGCTGAAGATTCTGTCCATAAAATAAGTTCAGTATCAGGCTGCTCGTTTAAAGCAAGTTTTGAATAATGTATTAAATCATCCAGATAGCGGAATCTGTTCTGATACCAGTTTTCAAACGGGGAAATGCATGATTGTACGAAGGCAACTTTTAAAGTGTTTTTTGAAACCGTGCTTTTCTGTTTTTCATTGAAATTTATAATCCGGTTATGACCCCAAAAGATAACCAAAATGATGAAAAATATATAAACCGCCAGTCCTGTTAAGTATATTCTTCCGGTTTTTTTATTTTTAAAATTCATGATTGTTTCTGCAAGCAGAATATTAAAAGTTATCATTATCCATGAGATGCCGAAAACGCCGGTTATTGAGGCTATCTGTATGAAACTGTCAAACTGGTATTGAGTATAACTCCAGTAAACCCACGGGAAAGCCAGATAACCGATTGATTGTATGAAATCGATCAATACCCAGATTCCAGGATAGATCAGAACTGAAAGATGCGGAAAACGTTTCCTTAATGATTCCATTAAAATAAATTTAGTGAAAGTAAAAACGGATATTGCAGGAATAAGAACAATTAATACAATAACTGTTCCGTATTGAATCTGGGCTCCGAATTCCCTCATCCATCCGAATGTAATCAGGTTTGACAAAAGTGAAATAAAAAGTACAGCTTTCCAGCTTTGCCGGTAATTTTTGTTTCTCATGTAAACAATTATGGGAACAAGTGAAATCCATGCAAAAACAGATAAAATTCCATTACTGTCGATTTCACTGAACGGAAAAGAAACATAGATCATTAATGGAGTAAGGATAAAATAATATTTCTTAAGAAGTCTGATTATTAAATTCAGGAATTTTCCGGCAGAAGCTGTGATTTTAATGTTCATTGTTATCCTTCCGTTGATGTTCTGTTTATATAGTGTCCGGGTTATAAAGTGTCAAGAAAAGAAAAACACTTTTTTTAATTTTTATAAAATTCTATTGACAGATATTCTCTATATGGCATTTATAGTCCTACGATCGCGGGATGGAGCAGTTGGTAGCTCGTTGGGCTCATAACCCAAAGGCCGCAGGTTCAAGTCCTGCTCCCGCTAATGATTCTTTAAAAACGGCGAGATAGCTCAGTAGGTTAGAGCACACGGCTCATATCCGTGGTGTGGGGGGTTCGAGTCCCTCTCTCGCTAATAAATCTTTTCCCACCTGAATCTGTAATAATATATTATGTTTCTTTTTAATAGTAAGTTCTATTTAACATTTATTCCCTGAATGTAGATGCCGTTATCACTTACCCTGTTAATGAAAATACCTGTGAGTTTAACTTTTTTCTCTTCCTCAACTTTTACATTTTTATCAAAATAAACTTCAAGATAGTAATTTTTAATACTGTCTGCCGGTTTAATCGAAAAAATGGTTTTTTCATCCTTATGTTTTAAATTATAGACAACTCCTTCGAAATCAAGCAGAACACCGTTGTAAATAGCCGGATTCAGAAGCAGAAGCTGTATATCAATTTCCGAAGCTGCTCTCTCCTCGGGATCGATGGAGGAAATGTAATTCTGAAGAAAAACAACCTTGTCCTTAACCGCCAGATTTGCATTGCTGTTATAGATACTGTTGAGGATTATAAGTGCTTCGTTAACATGATTTTCTTTAAGTCTGTACTGCGCAGAAATGAAATCCTTTTTAAGTTCACTTTCATTTGTGTAATATTTCATATATTCAAAATCCGGTTTTTTATCAATTAAAGAGTATCTTATATCCTCCAGGTCAAGAAGCCTTCCATCATATTTTGAGTTTATGACTTTTTTTCCGGTCATATTGCTTTTGTCCGGAATTGAAATTATTTTATTGAAGAGAATGAAAAAAAATGTAAATAATATGAAAATTCCCATTAGAATTACTATGATTTTTTTTAAATGATACATTCTGGTTATTCTGATTGCGCGTTTTCTGTTCAGAATGCTTCTTCTGTATTCCGGTTTTTTTATTGTCGTACAGTCTTCAAGTTTTACTGATTTCTGAAAATTCTGGAAATCAGTGCAGGTTCTTAATTCACTCAGTATTGATTTGAATTTTTTGTTAAATGGAAATTTTTCAGAACATTCAATATATTTTAAAAGCGGGGATTCGATACCCGGCGCTCCTTTCAGTAAAATGTAAGCCTCAATTTCATGAAGTGCCGCATTATCGGGATTTGTGCGTTTCCATGAATTAATAATATTTTGAACTCTGGAAAAATTTCCAAGATGAAGGTAATTGAGAATCAGTAAATAATTCAGGTAAAAATCATCAATATTTTTGTATTTCTGAAGAAATGTTTCAATGAAATTTGCGGATTCCTTGAATTTTTTTGATCTGAAAATTTTATATGCTTCAACAATATAAATTCCATGATCGATTTTAGATTCCATTATTCTGAATTATCACCTTTTGAAGATATTTTTAAAATAATCAATCGGTGAAATACCGCTGTCTTTTGATTTACCGATAAAATAACCGGCCGCAGTAAATATAAGAATCAGAAGAGTTTTCATTATACCTAATGTAAAAAAAAGTATACCGAATAACAATCCCAGAAAAGCTCCAATGGCTTTCCCGGGATTTTCATTTATCCATGAAATAATAACATCCATTAAAGACATTATTTTTTTACCCTTTCAACATATTCTCCGCTGCGTGTATCTATTTTTATGAAATCATCCTGATTTACAAAAATAGGAACATTTATTTTAGCTCCGGTTTCAACTTCTACGGATTTTGTAACATTTGTTGCCGTATCACCTCTGACACCCGGTTCGGCATATACCACTTTTAGAGTAACAAAAATAGGAGGTTCAATTGAAATCGGTTTTTCTTCAAACATTGAAATTTCAACATTGTCCCCTTCTTTGATGTAATCAAGAATATTCCCTGCCGCATCTTTATCTACATGAATCTGTTCATATGTTTCGCTGTCCATAAATACAAGGGAATCCGTTTCAGCATACAGATACTGCATGGTTGTTTTTTCAACACGTATTTCTTCAACTTTTTCACCAGCTCTGAATGTCTTATCAATTACATTGCCCTTGATGATGTTTTTTAACTTGGTGCGTACGAAAGCACCGCCTTTGCCGGGTTTTACATGCTGAAAATCTACAATTGTATAGATATTGCCTTCATATTTAATACCCATACCTTTTTTAAAGTCACTGGTTGATGCCATTTTTACCTCTATAAAATTATAATTTCTTTTGATGAACCGGTCATGTTCATATAACCTTCATCTGTAACGCAAATCATATCCTCAATTCTTATTCCGCCCTCACCTTCAATATAAATGCCGGGCTCGATGGTAATAATTGAACCTGATTTTAATAATTCAGAATTGTCGGATTTAACGTATGGATTTTCATGAACGTCAAGTCCGACTCCGTGTCCGAGAGAATGTCCGAAAAAATTGCCATAGCCGCGTTTTTCTATATGAGTTCTTGCAGCGGCGTCAATATCACAGCATTTAACTCCCGGTTTTACCATTTCAATCGCATAATTCTGCGCTTCAAGTACAATATTATAAATTTCCATAAATTTTTCAGGAACATTTCCGATGAAAAATGTACGGGTAATATCCGAACAGTAATCGAGATATTCGCATCCCATATCAATCATTAAAAGAGTGTCTGTTCCGATTTTTTTTTCAAAAGAGGGTACGTAGTGCGGCATTGCAGAGCCGGGTCCGGAAGCTACAATTGAATCAAAAGAAGTACGCCTGCAATTGTTTTTTCTGTAAAATGAGTCTATTTCAGCCGACAGCTGCCATTCTGTCATTTCAGGATTAAATATTTTCAGAATATGATCAATGCAGCTGTCTGCGATATTAACAGCTTCCTGAATAATTTTAATCTCATCACTGGTTTTTACCGCTCTCATTTCTGAAATATAATCAGAGGCAGGTATCAGTTCAGTTTCCGGAACAGCATTTTTAAGTGTGTTAAAAACATCTATTTTTAATTCCGACGGTTCAAGAAATATTTTTTGGATTTTATTTTCTTTTATGAATTGTTCAAAAACATCTTTGAATCCTTTTTTCTGTATAATAAATCTGTAATCATCATTAAGCAATGTTCTGGCAAAAATTTCATATCTGCTGTCAGTTATGAAATAATTTGCATTTTCATCAATAATCAGATATGCATTGCTTCCGGTAAATCCAGTGAGATACCTGATATTTTTGAGGTTAAAAACGACGTATGGAAATTGTCCGGAATCTTTCAGAATTTTATGTAAAATTTTCAGTCTCATTATCTTTTGCTTGCCGTTTTTAAGCATGTATTTTATTATATTCATGTATATTTATGAGGTTCAATGAAATCAACTATAAATTTTAAATATTATCTATTTTTTATTGCACTTTTTTTTTCAACTGCATCTGTATTTGCATCATGGGATGATTTAAACGAAGATGAGAAAAAGGTTTTCGGAAGTGAAAAGGAATCCAAGTATCCGATAAACAGTTTTATAATTGAAAAAGAGGACTGGGAAGATCATTATTCATTAATGGTTTTTGGACTATACAAGTATACCGATTATCCCAAATATACTTCACTCAGAATTCTGCCGTTTTATTATCATCTTGACAGCAAAATAGATGACAGAAAAAAAACAATACTGTTTTTCCCCTATCCATATTACAGCTACACTGAAAATGAAGAAAAATTCAGGGTTCATTTACTGGGTTACTCATTTACGTCTCCTGATTCAACTGACTGGTCTTTTCTCTATTTATTCTATTACGGAAATGATGAACAGAATAACAGCAGCTATAATGCTCTTTTTCCGGTATATAAATTTTCCGCAGAAGACAGCAAAGACAGGAAATCTATGCTTTTCATGACTCCGTTTTTTTATTACAATAATGAATATATTTATGATGAGTCCGGTAATCCGGTTTCCGGAAAAAATACATTTGCATCATTATTGTTTTACCGATCGTCATTTTCAAATAATTCCGGAAATATTGCTGATGATAAATTAAATAAGCGTACCATGTTTCCTCTTATTCCAGTCATATATTATAACTATCAGGACAGTGCAATGAATTCGCATAGCTCGTTTCTTGCATTTTTTCACTGGTATAAGGAATCGGAAAGTCTGTATAAAATAAGTTCACCGATAATATCCTGGGAGAAAAATTCACACCTCATTTTCTGGCCTTTGCTCAGTGTAAATTACGATCCTGAAAATTCCTTTTATAATTACATGATTAATCCTGTTTTCATTTACGGTAAGGATTCTTTTTTTCATATTCTTCCTCTTTTATCATTCAACTGGAACGGAGATGAAGATCATTTTTATGAAACAATGTGGAATCCTGTTTTTTTATATGATAAAAATAATTATTTTCATATAGTTCCGCTTCTTGCATTTAACTGGAATGGAGGTGAAGACCACTCCTACAGAAATATGTGGAATCCGCTGTTTTCCTGGGAAAAGGACAAATCGTTCAATCTGCACCCCTTATTGAGTTTTAATCATTACGGTGATGACTATACGATGATAATGAATCCGCTTTTTATTTATTACAGAAATCCTGATGTCAGATTGTCTTTATTTCCGGTAGTTCCTTTTCTCTGGTACCATAAAAAAGATTTAAAAGAGAAAAAGGATACATATAATTTTCTTACTTTTTTCCATTTTACAAACTACGATGATTCGCCAGCAGGAAACAGTTTTTCTCCTCTGCACTATTATAACCGTACTGACGAAAAATCACTGTTTCTGTCACCTGTATTCTATAATTACAGTAATTATGAAACCGGTACCGGATACCGTGGTTTTATTCCTTTCTATTTTTCATGGCACAATTCTGAAAATAGAGGAAGTACTCTCCTTCCGGTATACTATACAAATCATTCAAAAGATAAATCTGTTAATATTAATATTCTCGGACTTGCAAGTACATATGCAGCGGGTCCGTTCAAACCTGTCGCGGGTGTGGATATCGGCCAGCTTGAAAATACCTGGTACCTTGATTTTACTTTTTCCTGGCTGTATAATTTTTTCAGTGTATATTACAGGCTTCCTTTGAACCGGGAAGTAGATTTATATGAGACAACTTCGATTGATGATGATATCATTATTAAGGATGATCAGCTTGAATCACTTCAGAATACCGAGGCAATCCTGAGCAGTGAAAACAACAGCAGGAGCGAATCACTTTCATTTTACGGAACTGATTTCTTTTACGGACTGTTTTCATATCAGAAATCGGATCATATGAAACATATACGGCTTCTTCCTCTGGCATGGTTTACATGGTATGACAACAGTGATGATAAGGTCAATTTTGTTCCGGCAGCATATTTCTATTACAAAAGGGATGATTTGAAGTATTTCCTGCTTTTTCCGCTCTTTATTCCGCTTTACGGTGAACAGATAAACGGGAATTCCTATACCAGATCATATGGTCTGATTTTATACTGGGATATCTACAAAGATGAAGAAAAAACTCATGAGAAACATATTCTATGGCCGCTTTTCAAATCATATTCCAGACCTGATACTAACGGGTGGTATCTCTTCCCTTTTGTCTGGCATAATGAGTTTACTTCAGGCAATGAAACAAATTCCAGAACAGTCAGTACACTTCTGTATTATTCATCAGAAAAAACATATACCGACAGTGATGGAAATTTGCTGTCAAACAGATATCTTAATATAAATCCCTTTCTTTTTTACAGCAGCAGAAAAGAGAAAGATGCCGGTGTCAGTTCCGTTTTTACATTTCCGGTCATCCCGCTCTACTACAGGTACCGGTCTGATGATGTTAATTCAGACCGGGTTTTATATAATCTTTTTTCCTATAAACGAACATTGTCCGAAAAAAGTATAGATCTTTTTTTCAGTTTATATCATGATTACACTTCCTCTCTGGAAAATGTTAAATCCCATAAAAACTGGACACTGCCGTTTTATTATTATAATCATGTTTATACGGATGAAAATGACTCAAAAACGTTCATAACTCTATTTAACTATTATAAAAAAGATGATGCAGAATTAACAATTAATATTCCGATACTACCGTTATTTCATTACAGAAAAAGCCGGGATGGTGCCAATCTGAATATTGTTGGAAATCTTTATTCTCAAAATAACAACAGTATTTACAGTTCAAAAGCATTATTATTCGGACTTTACTATAACAGAGAATATAATTCTGCTGATACTCATTTAAACTGGATACTTCCTTTTTATTTCAATTATGAAAATGGTAACGAAAAATACAATTTCTATATGCTTAATCTTTTCTATACATATAATTCTCCGGAAGAAAAAAGCTTTTCCGTATTATGGCCGCTTTATTATCATAATAAATCAAATAAAAGTTCAACAAATGTTTTATTCCCGCTGGTGTACAGCAGGATAACAGATAATGACAGTTATCATCAAAATAAATTTATTTCTCCATTATTTATAATGAACAGGAAAGAATATTCCGGTAATTCGGGATACAGCAACTTCTTTTCACTCCCATTTCTGCTTCAATATTCCTATTACGGCACTGATGGAAACGGTTCTGATTTCAAAAACGGATTTTTCTTGGGATATTACTATAATTCCCATAAAGATTACCGGAGATATAATTTTCTTTATCTGTTTGATTATAAAAATGATAACGGTAACAAATCCGCCGGATTGCTTCTTAATAATATCAGCTATGCATCTACTCCGCAATATAATGAATTTAAACTCAGTTACGGTCTGCTGTTTGATTATAAAAACTATAAGCAGAACAGTGATTATAGTCTGGATATGCTGACTTTCTTATATCAGCAATATAACGTCGAGGGTAATTTTTACAGTTCTGTTTTTCCTGTCTACTGGTATAAACAGAATGAACAGTATACGCGCAGGGTAATACTGCCGCTTTTGGGTTATAATTATAAAGATCAGGATTATCTCTACAACATGTATGGTTTAGGACTTGTCTGGTTTCATTATGCTGATTTTGCAAATGATTATGAGAAAAAACTGCTTTTTCTCGGAACACTGTATGACTATACGCATAAACCTCTTCGGGATTATACTTCATATTCGCAATTCTGGGGACTTTTATGGAATTATGAATATGAGGAGAGCAGTGATTACAAGTCATTTTCAATTTTAAAATTTCTTTATAAGCGTGTCCGTCAGAATGGAAAAGTAAAAAATAAAATTTTAGGTATTACTGTTTCTGAAAAAAATATTTAACCTTAAATATTAATTCTGGACATCAAATGCGTATTGTTCGTAAAGATTTTCTGCCTGCTTCTGATATTTAATGGATTTATCAAGAGCTCTTAATTGATTAAGGATTGACATGCTTTCTTCATTTTTTCCGGATTCATAGTAAAGCATCGCAAGATTTATTCTTGATTTCATGTATAATTCATTTGATTCGGCAGTAACTTTTTTATACATCTCAATCGCCTGCTGGTTTTTATGAAACGTATAGATGGAAATCTGTCCGAGAAAATAAAAAGACTCATTGCGGTACTGATTATCACTATTGGATAGTTTTAAATAGAATGTATAGCTTTTTTGAAAATTCTTAACATCGTAGTAATATTTTGCTTTGTAGTAATCTGTGAAAGCTGAATTATCAGGAAAATTCTTAACAAGAAAGGATGAATACCTGAGAAGCATAGCAGAATTCTTTTTTGAATAACTGTATTCAACAAGGGCTTTAAGCAATATTTCACATTCCGGAAATTTAATAAAAGAATTAATATTTCTGTCCGCAAGTACGGAAGCTTCTTTTAGTCTGTCTGTCTTTAAATATATCAGAGAAAGAAGAATTTCTCCCTTTGTTTTAATTCTGGAGTTTTTAATCTGTTCTATCTTCGCAGATGCTTCATCAAAATTCGATGACTGGTAATCAATTTCAGCACTTTCATAAACAGCCATATCCGTATAAATACTCTGAGGATATTTATCCTGTATCAGATCAAAGTATTTAAAAGCATCCTCATATTCATTATAACTTTTATGATACATGCCGATCAGATACAGTGATTCCGGATAGTATTCCCTGTTTTTTTCCAGTAAAGGCAGCAGTTCGAGGGCTTTAGTGAGAAGTTTTTTTCTGATATAGATATCAAGCAGAAAAAAATTATCTTCTTCGGAAAGATTCTGATCCCTAATCTGTAAATAATATTCATATGATTTGTCGAAATCATCAATATGATAAAATGATTTGGCCAGAATCCTGAGAATGCTGTAAAAAGCGTCTGCATTATATACAGTCAGTTTTTCATTCTGCAGATAATATATTGCCTTTTCATAATTCTTCTGTGCATAAATTGCTTCGGCTTTTTTTACAAATGCTTCAGGATCGGAGTTATTTCCTGTAATGTTGAGATAGCTTGTATAGTGCTGTTCCGCAGTACGGTAATTACCTGATGAAAAAGCTGTTTCTGCCCTGTCTTTGTATATGTAAGCGGTGTAACTGGAACGCGGATATGTTGATAACAGCAGGTTTTCATAATAAAGCGATGATGCTTTCCTTTTCCGAAGGAACATGATATGATTATATATATTTTCTGATAAATCATTATTACGAATGTAGGATTTAATCAGTAAAGACAATGCAGCATCGGCCTTTGGTTTGTCATCAAGTTTAATATAAGCAAGATGCTGAAGTTTAATTGCATCCATACGGTTCTCAATATTTCTGATTGAAAGATATTGAATAAGTAGAGCGGCGGCTTTGGAATAGTTTTTATTTTCAATTTCAGCACTTGCTGTAAAAAAAACGGCTTCGTTTATATAGATTGAAAACGGATTCAGCTGTTTAATTTTTTCAAAATTTTGGGCTGCCCTGGCATAATCCCCCTTATTTAAAAATACAAGTGCCAGTAGAAACTGATATCTGTCCGCATCTTTGTCAAAACGGTGTTTTTCAAGAATATCTGTAAAAATTTTCTCAGCTGGAGAAAATTCTTTAATCATCATATAAACTTCTCCGAGTTTGATGTAAGTTTCTTTATTGCTGTCATTCAGCTGAATTGAAATTTTTTCCAGATAATTAATGGCATTCTGCTTATTTCCGTTTTCATATTCAAACAGAGCGAGATCAATAATTACTTTCTGTTTAAGTTCAGTATTGTTAGTTTCCTCATAGATTTTTTTCATTTCATTTAAAGCTTCATCTTTATCGGTTTCCCTGATCAGCAGGGCTTTCCGATATCTGGCTTCATAATAATTATTTCCGCCGGTTGAAGATTTAATGAAATTATCATAGTTTACAACAGCATTATTGGTGTCTTTTAGTGCTTCAAAACACAGTGCTTTATAATAAAAAGCAGCGATATAACTTTCTTCGTTTAGCGGATCTTTTGTAATTCTATTAAAGGCATTCAGTGCGGAATTATAGTTATTCTGTTCATAGTAGATTTTTCCCTGCAAAAGAAGTGAATTCGAACGGATCAGGATATCTCTTGAATTAATAGATCTGTCAAGTGTCTGAATTGCTGTCTGATAATTTTTATCCGAATAATATGCACCTGCGATCTGAAGGTATAATTCTTCAATTTCAGTTTTAATCTTTGTATACTTTAATGCTGAATTCCATTCATTAATAGCTTCAGCATTTCTATTCTGGATAAAATAACACTTCCCGATTTTCATATATGCCTCTTTTGTGAATTCGGGATACAGTGTTTTGTTTGAACTTATAAATCTTTTATATTCTTCCACAGCTGTGTTATAATCATTCTGATAATAATAGCATTCAGCAATCCAGAATCTTGATTTATTACATAATTCAGCCGAAGAGCATATCAGCAGAAACCTGTTTAATTCGAATACAGCAGATTTATATTTTTTCTGATAGAAAATCGAGATTGCCATGTAATACCAGGCACTGTCTTTATACTGATCGTCATTATCAATTACTTTTCTGAATATGAGTTCGGCAGATCCGTAATTTTTGGATTTAAATGCTTCGAGCCCCTGTTCATACAAACCCTTGGCAGGCTGTTGTGAATAAACAGCTGCATAGCTGAACAGAAGAATAAAAACTATGTTTAAATAAAATATTTTTTTCATATTTACATTTTTTCAGGAGCATTAACTCCGAGAATTTTCAATCCGTTTTTAATTACAATTTTTACGCAGAAGCATACAACAAGTAATGAATTGGTCCTCTCCGCATCATCGGACAGTATTCTGTGTTCTGCGTAAAATTTATGAAATGTCTGCGCAAGTCTTAATAAATATGACGCAATGTGATGAACTTCAAGCTGATCAGCACTGTCGCGTATTTCATCGGGAAATATTGAAAGGAGTTTAAGAAGACCGTTCACTATACTGTCATCTATCAGTGAGTGATTAAACTCTGATTTTTTAAAATGAATTTTTCTTTCCGCTGCTTCCCTGAAAATAGAACAGATTCTTGCATGAGCATACTGTAGGTAAAACACAGGGTTTTCAGAACTGGCTCTTTTGGCAAGTTCAATGTCAAAATCAAGATGGCTGTCCATGGAACGCATCACAAAAAAGAATCTTGCCGCATCAACACCGATTTCGTCTATCAGTTCCTGCATTGTGGAAAAATTACCGAGACGTTTGGACATTTTCACAAGTTCTCCGCCCATGATAAGATTTACCTGCTGGGCGATCAGTACAGTAAACGATTTTTTCTTATGACCGAGTGCTTCGATTGCACCGCTTAATCTTGCAATGTAGCCATGATGATCAGGCCCCCATATGTCTATTACGCGGTTATATCCCCTTTCATATTTATCAACATGATATGCAATGTCAGCTAACAAATATGTGGGTCTTCCGTCATCTCTTATGATGACACGATCTTTATCATCGTTATAATCAGTTGAACGGAATATCTTTTTCCCTTCTTCTTCATAAATTACACTTTTCTGTAAAAGCTGTTCATATGTTTTTTCAACTTTACCGGATTCATGAAGATTTCTTTCATTATACCATGTTTTATACTGAATGTTGAACTTTTTCATTACTTCTTTCTGGCCGTTTACATTATATTCAATAGCTTTACGGCTGAAAAAATCGATAATACTGTCCTCATCTGAAAGCATCTCAACTTGTGCGCTGAAATTATTTTTTATATGTTCAGCAATGTCCTTTATGTATTCGCCGTGATATCCGTCTTCAGGAAACGGCGGATTCTCCCCTTTTAGTTCACGGTACCTTATCCATGCGGAAAGTCCGAGAAGCCTGACCTGGTTGCCGAAATCATTGATATAAAATTCCCTGTCAACTTTATGACCTGACGTTTCAAGAAGATTAGCAATTGAATCTCCAAGAGCGGCCGCTCTGGCTGAAACAACATTAAGAGGTCCCGTAGGGTTAGCGGAAACAAATTCAAGATTTATATTTTCAGGTTCCAGTCTTGATGACTGGCCGTAATTGTCACCGTTTTCAATGATATCAGCGGTAATTTCAGATAAAAAGACTTTCGAAATAAAAATGTTTATAAATCCCGGTTTAACTACCTCTACAGATTCAATTATCGGGTTTATTTCGATATATTCCTTTAACAGGTTGCCGGTATCAAAAGGTGATTTTTTTATGATCTTTGCAGTTTCAAGCGCAAAAGGTGTTGAATAATCACCGAATTTATCCTCACGGGGATATTCAATTTTTATTTCAGGGAGCGGCAGTTCAGGTATTTTTCCATCCTTCTGGGCAGCTGCTACAGACTCTGAAATTATATTTTTAACTGTTTCTTTAATAAGCATTTATAAACTCCGAATTATAATACAATACTTTAGAAATATTTTCAACAGGGATTTTGTCAATTACTTAATAAAAAACTTGCATTTAATAAATACAGATATTAGAATTATGCAACCATATTTCCAGAGGTAAATTTATGCTGAATTTCTTTAAATTTAATAAACATAACGTTATAGGCCTGCTTGTTTCAATGATAATGTTTATGTTAATTGCATTTTCATACAAAAATATTGCCATTTTTGACGGATTTGAAAAAAGATCCGTTTCTTTTCTTTTCTTCATGAGAGATCCGTTTGAAAAGCCAAAACAGCTTGGACAGGGAGCGAAACTTTTCAAAAAAAATCCAAGAGCCAATGACGCAATATTAATATTGGGAATGGATGAGGATACTCTCCGTGAATTCAATGGTATGGGTATTAACTGGCCCTTCCCGCGGGATGTTCATGCCAAGTTCATTGATTTTGTTTCTACGGGTGATCCGGCTGCAATACTAATGGATATAATGTTTCTTGAACAGAAACCGGGTGACAATGTACTTGCGGAAAGCATAAAAAAATCAGGTAAAGTTTTTCTCGATTATCCTTTTGAAATCAGAGCGGCTGATACCAAATATGATGATATAAATGACAGGATGGCCATTCTTAATGAATGGTCCTTTGATCTTGATCCTGCGGATAATCAGATCCCGTGGGTTGAGGAAGCCTTGCCTCCTACTCCGATGTTTGCAAAATCTGCGGCAGGCCTGGGATATGCGAATGTACTTCCAGATGAAACAGACCATGTTAACAGAATGCTTCCGGTTATACTTAAATTCCAGGGTAGATATTATCCTTCAATAGATCTTGTAGTCGCCATGCATTATTACGGGATAACTAAAAAGGATGTTGAAATAAAAATAGGTAAATATGTAAAACTGAAAAATATTCCTCCGGATAAACTTGTCAGAAAAACGGCAGACAATTCCATTACAATTCCTATAGATAAACGCGGTTTCATGAACATCAATTTTATCGGATCACACGGTTCATTTCAGGAAATACCTTACTTTTATTTTTACGGTGACGGTGAAATCGGAAATGATTCTATAAAAGATAAAATCATACTTGTCGCTTCATATGCAGTGACAGGTATTGCTGAAGATACACATGATTCACCATATGGAAAAACATTCGGTATCGAACATCATGCTAATGCACTTAATACAATAATTAATCAGGATTTTTTATACAATCTGTCTTTTTATCAGAATCTTCTTATCATGTTCCTTATTGCGATTATATTAGGATTCTTCATGCCAAGGATAAAAATCCTTGTTTCAATTATTGTTACAGTAGTAATTGCTGCAGGTTACATTATTGCGGCATATTTATTTTTTGATCTGAACAATTACATTATTGCCCTTTCAACACCTCTCATTCAAATCGGATTTACTTTTACTGCGATTATCGCATTCCGTTTGCTTACTGAACAGAAAGAAAAGAAAATGATTAGAAGCACATTCTCAAAATTTGTATCAAAATCTGTTGTTGATGAACTCCTCAAGCACCCTGAAAAAGTTAAACTCGGCGGTGATAAAAAAATCATCACTGTTCTATTTTCGGACGTACGAGGTTTTACTAGCATTTCAGAAAGACTGACAGCTGAAAAACTTGTTGAGCATTTAAATGAGTATCTTCAGGCAATGACGGACATTGTAATCGCTTCATTCGGTACACTTGATAAATATGTCGGTGATGAGTTAATGGCCTTCTGGGGTGCCCCAATTCCTCAGGATGATCATCATCTGCGTGCCTGTAAAGCTGCAATAGAAATGATGCAGGTGCTTGGCAGGCTGAACCAGCACTGGAATGACACCGGCAAACCGCCGCTTGATATAGGTATCGGTATAAATACGGGAGACATGGTTGTCGGAAATATGGGATCGAATTCCCGTATGGACTACACAATCATGGGGGATAACGTAAATCTTGGAGCTAGGCTTGAAGGAACTAACAAAGTTTACGGAACCAATATTATTATAAGCGAATATACTTATGAATATGTAAAAGAACATGTATTTGCAAGAGAACTTGATTTAATAAGAGTAAAAGGTAAAGAAAAACCTGTTAAAATATATGAATTGATTGATGTAATAAGTTGATATGTTTGAGTTGTTTCACTGATGAATCTTCACAATGATTCATCAGTGAAATATATCTTTCATATAAAAAGAGGAATCCTGTTCTTCGTTATATAAATAGGGAAAATCATCTCCGGTATTGAAAATCAGTTTAACTTTAAGAACAGATTTGTCTTGTGGAAAATTTATTTTCACTGGTGTTGAAAAATCATCCGAGTCGATTTTTGCTCTTACAGAAAAATTGAATTTGTCTGAATTTACATATAAAGCGCCGATTGATTTTTCCTGAAAAACAAACCTGTAATTATATTCAAAATTCTGTATTGACAAGCTGCTGATATCGGTTGAAATCTGGCTGTCCCTGATAAGTTCATCCGCTTTTCTCTGAATATCCGTCCCGTTGAGTTCAAGTTTTTCACCTTTCACTGTGTAGCTGTATTTTGCATTTTCAAGAAGCTGGGACATTTTATAAAAATCTGATTTATATGATTCTTCCATTGAAATTAAACCTGCATAGTTGCCACGAAGATGCGCGTCAGCTGCAAACATTTGAAGATCAAGTCCTGAGACTGTAAAAGCATATTCAATTTTAGGCCAGTAAAAATTTAAATTTGAATCAACACTGAAATTATATTGTGCATTAAATCCGGAAGCATGGAAATAATCTGTAACAAGTTTGCCGTTCAGCAATGAAAATTTAAAACCGATATTTTTAATTGCGGCTGTGTTCAGAACAAATAAATTTTTAATACTGCCTTCAAGAGTAAAGTCATTTGTATTTACCAGAATACCCTCTTCTCTTTCCGTAAAAAATATTTCCTGATACTTG
>JAFGJZ010000068.1 GCA_016928815.1 Spirochaetota bacterium | reverse complement strand
GATACAGCTTCGATACAGCTTCGATACAGCTTCGATACAGCTTCGATACAGCTTCGATACAGCTTCGATACAGCTTCGATACAGCTTTGTTACAGCTAGAACCACTCAACATCCACAGGCTCAGGGAACTCAAGGCGGGACTTCAGATTCTCAGATGCATAAACCTTCAGGTCGAGATCAATCAGCAAAACCGAGATATCGCTGTGCTGTTCAAGAAATTTTTTCGTCTTCTCCAGACCCATAACGAAAAATGACGTCGCAAGAGCATCCGCATATTCAGGATCTGACATGACAACAGTCACTGAAGAGAAAGTACTGGTCGGCCTGCCCGACTTTGTATCTATTATGTGATGGTAACGCTGTCCCTTGTAAAAAGCAACCCGTTCATAATCTCCGGAAGTAACTACTGACTCTCCGTCTTTGACGGGCAATATTGCAATAAATCTGTTTTCACGCGGATGCTGCACAGCGCTCCGCCATTCTTTTCCGTTTTTGGAACCCATGACTTTAATGTCACCGCCTGCATTAACTACCGCATTCTTTATTCCTGTACGTTCAAGCGCATTTATTGCAAGCTGCACGGAATATCCTTTTGCGATCCCTCCGACACCTATCCGGGAATTGGCGTTTTCAAGAAATACTGCATCATCTTTTATTTCAATAAATCTGTAATTGACCGCTTTTTGTGCTGATTTAATGGAAGTTTCCGTCGGCGGTATAAACGGATTCATCTTGAAATCCCAGATTTCACCTAACGGACCGAACGTAATATCAAAGGCTCCGTCCGTGAGTTCACTGATCTCTATTGACTTTTTAATTACATTGAGGGTGTCGGCAGATACTTCAACCGGACGGATTCCGGCATTTTTATTAACCTTATAGACATCGGATTCGGGACTGAATGTATTCATTGTGTCATTTACCTTTTTAAATTCAGCAAATGCCGCATCAAAGGCGCTGTAGGCTTTTGCAGGAGTCGAAGCTGTAAGTGTAATTGTCACCTCGGTACCCAAAAGAAATTTCATTTCTGAATATATTTTTTCTTTCATGCATGATGACAGCAGAAACATAAACAGCATCAGCAGTATTTTTTTCATATCATACCTTCTGTAATTTTCATAATTGACTTCAGCAGATCATCCGCGGAATGAGCAATATATTTTTCATCCTTGAATTCCTCATCACCGGCATGACCGAATGCACATCCGATGAAATATATGCCGTTTGTTCTGGCCGCGTTAAGATCTGACAGTCTGTCTCCAATCATGATATATCTTCCGCAATCAGGATATTTTTCAATATATTTTTTAATAATATCATTTTTATTTAAAATAGCTGCATTATCTATTGTAATGATTTCATCTTCGAAATAATGTTCAAGATTTTTAGATTTCAAAATAGTTTTCAGATATGATAACGAACCATTTGATGCAATCACCATCCGGACCCCGGAAATATTCAGATTTTTAAGAACTTCAGGAATCCCGTCATATATAAAACCACCGCCGCCGGCAATATCATCACAAAGATACATTACACTCAATTCAGACATTTCCATCTGTTGTTTAAATGAAAGTTCCGGGAAAAATTTCCCGTAAATGACATCGGCAGGATATCCGATCTGTGTCATAATTTCCTCTGTGGAAGGTATTTTAAGTTCGATATTATATTTTGACCTGAAATCAGCAGCAGCTTTCTGCCACGCAGAGGAAATAATTCCACCACTGTCAAATATTGTTCCGTCCATGTCAAATGCAAGTAAAACCATGAGTCCTCCATCTAATTTTTAAGTGACTAATTTCCCGGGAATATACTCCGGAAAGCTCGAAAAGGATGTTCGAGCTTGCACAAATCCGGAGCAGGATGCTCTTCGGATTGTGCAGCCTGCCCGGCAAATGAGGGCTAGCACTTTGTCGACGCTTTTTATGACCTCCTGTCATGCGTCGACATTCGATCCTCCTGATCAGCATCTTTTGTTACTTTCTTTTTTGCAATGAAAAAGAAAGTAACAAAGCTCCACGCCAGTGCTGGCGTAAAAACTCTTTATACTTTGAAAGTAGTATAATATTTTATACAGTATTATAAAGCCGAGGGCTTGCCAACAACTCATTCTTTTTCAGACAGCTTTTCTGTAAACAATTATTTCTTCTTGACTAAATTTATTACATTAACATATTTCTCACAGAAGAGGCTTAATGAAGAAAGAGATAAAAATAGGAAAACTGAAACTTAAAAACCCCGTTTCTCTCGCATCAGGCACATGCGCTTACGGAGAGGAACTCAACGGAATATACGACCTTTCATCACTCGGGTGCATATTTACCAAAGGTCTTTCGCTGAATCCGCGGGCCGGTAATGAAGGAAACAGAATAGTCGAAACTGATTCCGGTATTCTAAATTCAATCGGGCTGGAGAATGTCGGTCTTGAATCATTCATCAAAAACAAGATACCGTATCTTACTGAAAACAGCATTACGTACGTTCCGAATGCTGCCGGCCACTCCATTGAAGACAACATTGAAATCTGCGAACGCCTGTCTGAAATTGACTCTGTCAGGGCTGTTGAACTTAATGTCAGCTGTCCGAATGTTAAAGCCGGCGGGATGGCTTTCGGACAGAATGTAAAAGTCCTTGAAAAATTTTTAAAACAGCTCCGTCCCCGCATGAGTGCGTCACTTATTGTAAAACTTTCTCCAAACGTTACAGACATTACCGAATTTGCAAAATGCGCTGAAGCCTGCGGAGCGGATGCCGTTTCAGCTGTAAATACCCTGCAGGGAATGAGAATAGACATTAAAACAGGAAAACCCTATTTCAACAATACATTTGCCGGACTTTCCGGACCCGCAATTAAACCGGTTGCACTGCGCCTTGTTTATCAGATATACCAGTCTGTTAAGATTCCTGTAATCGGACTTGGCGGAATTAAGGATACCGGTGACGCAATTGAATTCATGATGGCGGGTGCCAGCGCCGTTCAGATCGGCACAATGAATCTGGTATATCCGGAAACCGGAAGAATAATTTCAGAAGGTATTGACAGTTACATGAAAGAAAATAAAATTGAAGATATCAATGATATCATCGGTTTGACCCATAGACTGAAAGGAGAACTATGAAATACTGGAACAGTACGCTTAAGAACATGAGTGAATATATACCCGGTGAGCAGCCGGATAATCTGGATGAGTTTATAAAACTTAATACAAACGAAAACCCTTTTCCTCCGTCTGAGAAAGTACTTGAGGCAATCAGGAAGGAGGCAAACGGGAATCTCCGAAGATATCCGAATGTAAATTCAGATAAAATCTGCGCACTTTTCGCTTCACAGAACAAACTGGCAAGAGAAAATATTTTCACGGCAAACGGTTCGGATGAAATTTTCACTCTGATTTTCAGGGGATTCATTGAAAAAACCCAGAAAGCCGCTTTTGCATATCCGTCATATTCCCTTTATTACACAATGGCAGAAGCAAATGCCATCCCGTTCGATAAAATTGAACTTGATGATAAATTTGAAATTGATTTTAAGAAATTTCTGGAGAAAAAATACAGTCTTGTCATATTCTGCAACCCGAATAATCCGACGGGAAACGGAATAAACATCAGGGAATTAAAGAATTTTCTTTCAGAATTCAAAGGACTTGCCGTAGTTGATGAAGCATATGTAGATTTCTACAATGAGACCGCGATTAATCTCGTAAGGGAATTTGACAATCTTATCGTCACAAGAAGTTTTTCCAAAAGCTATTCACTTGCCGGATTACGTGTCGGTTTGGCAATAGCTGAAAAATCAATTATTGACGGATTCAACAAACTGAAAGACTCATATAATGTGGACAGGCTTGCACAGGCCGGCGCTCTTGCTGCGCTTGAAGACCGGAAAACATTTGAATATAACATCAGGATGATGAGAAGCAACAAGGAATACCTGGAAGAGGAAATGAAAGCCCTCGGTTTCAAAACCGTTCCTTCAAAAGCGAATTTCATATTTACAAAACATGACAAAATCAGTTCAAAAGAACTGTATGAAAAGCTGAAAGAAAATAAAATTCTGATCAGATATTTCAGCAGTCCGAGATCAAACGAATATGTACGGATAACCATCGGAACAATGATGGAAATGAAACAGCTTCTTGCCGTTCTGAGGGAAATTTTAGGTGAGTGACAAGTAAAAAGTTTAAAGCAAAAAGATTGTCCATATTCATTAATTTGATATAATTGAAGCCTAACCCATTATTCACTTTTCATTATTAATTATTCATTGCCGAATGGTGAGCGGAGTCGAACCATCGGCTATATCGTAAGTCTTATTATTTTTCCGTCGCTGTCAGTAACTATACAGCGGTATATGAATCCGCGGAGAGTCAAACCGTTATTCAGAAAGAGTCTGATGTCATTTTTGGATGCCCAGACATTTATCAGTTCATTTTTTCCATTGCGTTTCCAGACAAGACCTGTTACGGCACCTTCGATTTTTTCCTCATCAAAAATTTCAACACAGCTGCCTATCACTTCAAGTACCGCTTTTAGATAGGTCTGCATTGCAATTCGGCCGTTTTCCTCATAGGATCCGTCATTTTTCACAATTGATTCGCTGCAGAGAATATCCATTCCGAGATAAAAATTTGTTTTGCTTTTTTTATCATCATAATAAAATCCGACGCTTCCTTCTACCGGAACTATCTGTTTTTCATCCATCAGAAGTCTGACAGTACCGTAAAGCTGATCAATATATTTTTTATGATAAATACCGCCGTCAGTAGTATAGCTTTCAGTTTTTACAAGAAAAAGGGCGTATCTGTCTGATTTATTATATTCATACTTTTTAACATCATATTTTGCAGTCTGAACCGCAGCACCGCTAGTTGTACATCCTGATATTATCAAAACAGAAAAAAGAACGTACATAAATAAATTTTTCACAGAAGCCTCCTGGTAAATTTGACGAAATATCTGAAAACTGTAAGAAAGAGAATATTTCCGTATCAGACACGGGATCTCATTTCCTCAACCGGAAATGACAATATTACGGTAGTATCCGATGCGGCAAGCAGCTGGATTGTCTTATACGGATCAAGTCCCATATTGCAGAGAAAACTGTCAATAGTAGCATACCCAAGTCCGAATCCCGAATCGGAAGTATCAAGGTTTTTAATGAAAAAATCCTGTTCCCGGTGATCATCCCGGTATATTTTAAATTCATCACGCTTGTCATAAATGCGGTTCAAATCTTTCGCCATGATCGGAGCGGTATTCGTTACTTCTATGAAAATAAACTGATCATCAGTTTCAAATTTAACAATTATTTTAATATCCTTACCGTTAAGCTCTTTCCTTATTTTCTGAAGATCGGTAAGTCCGGAAATTTTCTCAATTTCTTCAGGAGTATATGCCCTTTTCTGGTCAAAAATTTTGTTTTTAAGACGGAGATGGATTGATTCCTGATTCAGTATTTCCCTTACCTGATTTGATATTTTTTCTGTCTCGGCAATATTGGCAGATAAGCGGTCATATTCCTCTTTGTTGCGGATAATCTCATATACTTTCTCCCAGGCTTCCGATTCACTTATGCCGGGATTTTCATCTACCACATTTTCAAAAATTTTGTTGCTTATGAGAACAAATTTATAATTTGCTTTAACAGCATTTTTTATCAGCTCATCAACACATGCCACGACATCATTAAAGTAACGGTCAAGACCTGATTGAGAAAAAATATTTTTCCCGATTTCAACTATCTGCGTTCTGGCTTTCTTGCTGTAAATCTGTATTTCACCGGAAACTTTCTTTCGACTCATTTTATCCCCTGTAATGATTACCAATATTTATAATAAAAACAAAATTTCAAGAATAAAATTTCAGCAGACGGTATGAATCCTACATGTTCAGATATTCCATATATTTCTGAATAGGTTCCGGAAGTTTGCCGTCATTTACCGTATATTTTTTAAACTTACGTTCGAAATTCGCTATTGTACGTGCACGTATATTTTTGAACCTGTTTGCAGACTCTGAAAACGCCGGCATATTCGAAAGTTTATTTCTGAGTTCCTCAGGAAAAGGAACATACCTGTAAAAAAGATCACGTGCGACGCCGTTCATTTTCATGATTCCCTGACGTTCAAAACACACCCAGAGGATATAATCTTCAGCAAAAAGTTCCCTGATATTGCTTCTGTTGCTTTTGAATCTCTCATTGATTTTTTCTTTTGCTTCCTGGGAAAGTTTGGAATTTTTCTTATAGAACTGAATGTAATCAACATATGCACCTGTAACACCTCCCTCGACAGGATCAGCCCACATGCCTCCTTTTGTACTGCGAGTCAGCTCCCATCTGAATACAGCAACAGCATGTGCAAGGCTCTTGAAAAGATCTCCCATAAAAAAAGCCGGAACAACAATCCGGGCCCTGCTTCTTTTGTTCGTACCCGAAAGTTCCTGCCACATCATGATCTTGGTTCCGAACACAGGAAGAATTATGATATAGGGTTTTATTTCCTCTTCTATTACTTCCCTGACTTCACCCAGTTTAAGAACTGTTTCCCTGTAAAAAGCGGAATAATCATATGTGAGAAGCTCGTTAAAGTGTTCTTCGATTTTCGTTTTCGTGACAAGAAAAGCCGACAAATCACCCTTAACCTGAGCGTTTGTAAGTATCGGGAAAGAAGTGGAACGTGACCCAGAACAGACGCTGGTTGTCGACTGAAGCATGTTAGTAATTTCATACATCGTCATTTTAACAGGATCATCAAGATCATCCATCGGATCAGGACCTTTGCGTGAACTTGATTTGGCAATTTCCTGAAGATATTTTTCATAAGTCAGACCCATCTCATTAATTGACGGAGGTATTTCCTTTTTGAAAATTCTGTTCAGAAATTCAATTTCATATAAAACAGGCAGCGTGCAGCGTTCAACCATTGAGGAATTTTTATGAAGAAATACAAGCTGCTCGGGATCAACAAGATTTTCATCAATGTATCCGAACTTCAGCATAAGTCTGACAGGAGGAGGAACATGTTTTTCACTTCTTGACCTGATATACGTAATGGAGAAAAGGTCCCAGTAGAGTGTCGTAATTGCCCGTCTGATTTTACGGCCGTCTGATTCAGCGGTAAAAGGGTTTTCCATTTTTTTAAACTGACCAAGATGCATGAGAAGATTTCTCTGAAGTTCTTCTCCGGCCATCGCAAATTTAAAAATCTGATGAAGCGAATTCTGATAAAGTCTCAGAATAGCTTCATCCGATTCTCCCGGACCTGAAGAAGAAACGGCGTTTGTTCTTGAAGCTGAAGCACTGTTTTCAATCTGAGCATATTTTGAGATAAGATTTAATCCCGGATAGATACCGGCAGCATTTTCACCGGTAAGTTCAGAATAAGTTGCATACAATTTGGATACTACAGAACCAAGCTGGTTTACAAAAGCCGGATTAACCCTTCCTGAAGAAAGAAGATCCTTAACAATCTCCTTCTTGAAAAATATCTCAAAAAGTGAATCTTCATCACCGAAAATCTTATCCATATAATGATCAAGAAATTCATAGTTCTGCTGTATCAGGGAAAGAATGGAGTTAAGCGAAGCGGATATTTTGGTGTAAACATAATTCGGAATTTCAGGATCAGCTTTTATCATGTGTGCGAAAATATTTTTATCAATTCTTAAGAATCTTTTAAAAAAGGTATATTCATCCTTATTGAGGATATCATTTATGTCAGGTCCTTTCATATCATATTTCTTGCCCAGAAGGTCGCTTTTATCGGCTATTACAAAATTGATATCAAAGGTTGTCGGCAGCTGGGCTGAAGCTACACGTTTATGAAGATCGGACGCATCTGCTGAAATTCTCTGCGGGAGATTTACTCCGGAAAGTTCAGTCAGAAGTATGAGATTGTTGTCATAGATGCGGCACAGCGAATTGAAAAGATTGGCCACTCTGGTATAATCATTATATGCCGTTTCAACTCTTTTAAAAAGATGAGTCAATACGGTGATTGCATGAACCGGATTTGACATCGCAAGCTGACGGAGACTGTTCTGCGGGAAAAGAACTTTCTGTACTGTACATTCCGTTACAGCCCGCAGTGTTTTGCCGCTAAAACCTGCAAGAAAAGAGGATTCGGAAACCACGGCAACCCGTTTGCTGTTTTTCAGCAGTATTGTTTTATCCAATCCATTAAACTCGTCAGAAGCGGAAAGAACCTCCATGGTGCCGTTTTGCAGATAATACATATGGTCACTGCTGTTTCCCTGCAAAAGCAGAACTTCACCCTTTTTAACAATCTGATTCTGAACTCCGGCCATTTACCCTTCCTGATTATGAAGATTATAAAGAGAATCCCGGTTAAAGTGATTCCCCGGAACTGATATCTTCCGTATTTATGCTGAATATGCCCATTATATTATCGGCATTAATCAGACTTTTTTATATTTTCCAAATATTCTTCCCACTCCACAGGCAAAAGATATTTTTTTTTATTATTACATTCCTTGCATGCTGCAACAAGATTTATCCTTTCGGATTTTCCCCCTCTTGCCAGAGGAATTTTATGATCCATTGTAAGTTCGGAAGGATGAAAATTCTTTCCGCAGTAATAACACTTCCCTTCCGAAATTTTCTTCTTCCACCATGAAGAATTTCTCAAATCACGGGCTTTCTGCTTCTCAACGGCAAAGGTACTGCCGGTAGAGTCTGAAAATCCTGAAACAGACTCTTTCAGCTGTCTGTTCCGTTTACGTTCCTGTTTCCAGCCAGGTTCATCTTTTTTTCCCATCTTATTCAGAATTTATTATATTCTTTTATATTTTGTCAATATATATTCAGTAAAATGAAGCAATAACATATTTTACAGCATCATCATGGTATTTGCAAAGAGAAGAGACATAATATGAATTTCCATAATTAAATTTTATTCAGGAAATAATTTAAAAAATTCTTTCTCGGCAAGACGGGATCCATTAATAAACGAAAGTGCATCCATTATTTTTTTATTTTCGGGCTGAAGCTCAAGAATCTCAATAATTCCTTCCCCGGTCCCGGCAAGCAGCCGTTTCCTGCTGAATTTCATCAGCTCTCCGGGCATAAGTTTAATATCAGCAGATTCATCAAAAATGCGGGTTTTCCATATTTTCATATTTTTATCCCTGAATTCAGTCCATGCTGCAGGTTTCGGATTCAGTCCTCTGACAAGGTTATGTATCTGTCCGGCGGAATTACTCCAGTTTATCAGAGCTGCGGCTTTATCTATTTTCCGGCAGTATGTAGCCTCTTCATGATTCTGAGGTACAGGCTTAATGCTGCCGTCATCAAGACCTTTAACCGCTTTAAGAAGCATATCCGCTCCCAGCGGAAGAATAACATCATATAAAGTTGAAGAATTCATTTCATCCGAAACAGGGATTTTCTCCTGTAGTACAATATCGCCGGAATCAAGTTTTTCATCAACCATCTGTATGGTAACACCTGTTTCATTCTCACCATTAATAAGAGCCCACTGAACGGGAGCTGCTCCCCTGTACTTCGGAAGAAGTGACGGATGCAGATTTACCGTACCGAGTCTCGGCATTTTAAAAATTGATTCCGGAATGATATAACCGAATGCGACTACCACGAATATGTCAGCGTTGAAGCATTTAAGTTCATTAATAAAATCCGGATCCTTCAGATTCTCAGTCTGCAGAAGCGCGATGCAGTTGTCATCCGCACATGTTTTTACAGGAGTCGTACATACTTTCTGCGAACGCCCCTGAGGTTTGTCCAGACAGGTTACTGCAAATACAATTTCATGCTCCCTTGAAAGCGCTGTCAGAGAATATGACGCTATTTCAGGGGTCCCGAAAAATCCTATTTTCATTTATCCCTGTTCATTTTCTTGATTTTTTTCAGTTCCTTCAGATATTCCTTACGGATGAATTCTTCAATCCGGTCAATAAACAGTATCCCGTTTAAATGATCTATTTCATGCTGAAGAACTCTTGCAAATACGTTTTCCGCATCATAGGTGAGTTTATTTCCGTTAAGATCATAACCCCTGACTTTCACAGCTGAAGGCCGGTCGACATTTTCGTAGATACCCGGAATTGAAAGACATCCTTCCTCGTAAGGCACCCTGTCATCTGAAAGCCATTCAATTTCAGGATTAACTATGACAAACCTGCTTGCAGAATCATTAACGGAAAGTTCAATTGTAATTATTCTTCTGGAAAGATTTATCTGCGGCGCGGCAAGACCTATCCCGTTATTTTTTTTCATTATTAAAAACATTTCTTCGGAGAGATCTTTCAATTCCGAATTAAATTCCTCAACCGGCAGTGCAGTCTGTTTCAATGTATCCTTGCCGTAATATACCAGATTATGTTTCATTAAATTTTCCGACCTTTTTTCCAATTACTTTCATATTATATATTTAACCATTAAAAAAAATAAATTCAATCTATCAATAAGATTTTTTATAAAATTGTAATATATGAAGAAACCGATTTCATAATTCTAATATGAAAATATCAGAAAGTC
>JAFGJZ010000067.1 GCA_016928815.1 Spirochaetota bacterium | reverse complement strand
CAGCAAAAAAGAATTAAGGCTGAGTAATAATGAAAAAGAAATTATCCAATGTCAGAAAAGTTAAATTCGGTCTTGCAGTTAAAATATCTGCTGTAATGATACTTTCGGTTGTCATTACATCACTTATGATAAGTCTTGTCGTATTGCGGCAGAACACAGACAGTATTCAGGGTGAAATGAAACGTCTGGGATCAACAATTCTCAAGGCAAGTTATGATGATGCTGAAATATATTTCAACACCTTAAGAAGCAGGGAATCTGCAGACACTGCTGAAAAGAAGAATCAGTACGGAAAACAGGCTGAAGAAAATCTTAAAACAATCGCGGCCTATTTCGCAAATCTTGTAAGCGAAACCAGGCTGCTGGATATAACCTTTCTTATTGAAAATTCATATTCAGCGGAATCGGCATGGGATGATAAAAAGAACAGTTCCTATATCTACTTTGAAAGGAAGCAGGATAAAGTAAAATTCCGTAAAAATGAAGACCAGCCGCTGAAATTTTCCATATATCAGCTTTTCATGAATAACATATCAATCGAACCGGAACTTGTTTTTTCTCCTTCAGGCGTAAAAGACAAAGAGGATTTTGTAGTAATCGGGTACCCGGTATTTCTTAACAGCTCAATAAGAAAAATTTACATAAACTTCAATGAACTCATGGTTAACAGGGAATTTGACATCAGGAAAAAGAATACGGGTAAAAAAGCCGAAAAACAGACAGACTACATCCGGATAGAAAAGGAATTCACGGACATATTCATCAAACGCCTTGCATATTACAACAATACAGCATTCAATTACAGCCTGGTTATTTCTTCAGATAAGGATATAGACAAACTGTATTTGTACATACCATACTATTTTAAAAATTACAGAAGACTTTCAAAAGCAGACAGAAAAAACATCAGCAGTCAGTTCAGTCAGAACGTCAAAAACGCATTGAAGGAAGGCGTTATCGACCTGGTTGCTCTTAAAAATATTTATTCAAGAATAATCCAGACCAACGGCCTTCAGCTTGATGATAAAATTGATAAAAACGAGCAGTGGAAATATCTGTATATTCTTGCTGAAAAAAACAAAATTCCGAGAATCTCGGCCCTTCCGTTGGAGAAGCTTGCGCTGGAAAGCTACAGGGTTGATCTGCAGGGTATTATCGGACTCTTCCTTTTAAGAACGGAATTCTTCCATGAAATAGAAAAAAATAAAGCTGAAATTATCAATCTCGCTCTTAGTATTGCTTTAAGATGCATCATAATCGCTCTTTTTCTTCCATTAGGTATATTAAAATCAGTAAATAAACTTGCCGAAGGTACGGAAATAATCGGACGCGGAAACTTCGATCACCAGATTTCAATTAAAGGATCAGATGAACTCGGAAGACTGTCTGACATTTTCAATATCATGACGACAAATCTGAAAAAAGCCAGAGATTCGGTTATCGAAAAACAGCGTATGGAAAATGAACTGAAAACAGCAGAACAGATTCAGAAAGCACTGCTTCCGGAGTTTTTTCCCGAAGTAAAATCACTGAAATTTTCCTCATATTATGCCGCTCAGAGTGAATCAGGCGGAGATTACTATGATGTCATTCAGCTGTCTGAAAATAAAATTGCAGTTGTAATAGCCGATGTATCCGGTCATGGAGTCGGATCCGGTCTTGTAATGGCCATGACAAGAACCCTCATTCATACCTATTCAGACAAAATCAAGACGCCGTCGGCAATGATGTCTATCATAAACGATTATCTTCATAAAAACACCGCAAGTAATTTCTTTGTCTCAATGTTTTACGGAATCATAGATACTGACAGCAATAAAATTTCATATATCAGTGCAGGCCACAATCCTGCCATGCTAAAACGGAAAAATAATGTTACTGAAATTCCGGGCGGTGGAATCGCGCTGGGAGCTGTTTCAAATGAATCATTTGAAAAAATCATTAAGCAGAAATCAGTTCAATTTGAAAAAAATGATATTCTCATTTTATACACTGACGGTATTGTTGAAGCAATGAACAGTAATAACGAAGAATACGGCGAAGAAAGATTTAAAAATGTTCTTATATCATCAGATGGGGATATTGACAAATTTACCGGAAATATTGTGGATTCTGTAAACAAATTCACCGGAAAAAACCCGCAATCTGACGATATTTCCATTTTACTTGTTAAAATACAATAAAAATCAGGTTTTTTATGCTTTTTTACTTGCCAAAAAGACAGTATTTTTTTCTAAGGGGGTATAAAATATAACTGACAGGATTGGTAATGAAATTTAAAAAACGACATTTATTCTTGATTTTACTGACGACCGTCTCATTCGTAACCCTGACTGCAACCAGTTCATTCAGCTGGAGTCTGCTTTCAATGTTCTCACCAAAACAGTTCACAGATAAAGATCTGCTGAAATTGCTCAATGCGGAAGGAAACGGCACATTGGAACTTCTTCCGGAAATGAATCCGGATGATTTTTTTGCTTCCTGCGAAAATCTCTCAATACTTCAGGAACAGGAAGTAAGAAAGTACCTGTATATATACCTGACTACAGGACGTCCGTATGTAATCAGGGCTATCGAAAATTCAAAAATGTATCTGCCTGAAATGGAGGAACTGTTCAATAATAATCCGGACATACACCCTGACATGATTTATATCCCTCTGCTTGAAAGCGCATTTAATCCGAAAGCCGTTTCCAGAACAAAAGCCACAGGAATGTGGCAGTTTGTAGCATCAACAGCCGCACCTCTCGGATTGCGAAAAGACAATTACGTAGATGAGCGTTATGATGTAACGAAATCCACCGATGCGGCGATCAGGCACATACGCTATCTGCATAACACGCTAAAAAACTGGGAGCTGGTCATCGCAGCCTACAACGGCGGCGCCGGACATATTACAAGATCAATAAACAAAAGCGGAACGTCCGATTTCTGGGAACTTGTGAATAAAGGCGCATTCAGGGAGGAAACAAACCAGTATGTTCCGCGTTTTGCCGCTTTGCTTATCATATACAAGAATCAGGAAATGTTCGGTCTGACCGAAGAATTAAAATCTGATTCTCCCGCAGAGAATGAGTATGTAACTTTTGAGAATCCCGTTACACTTTCAGATGTGGCAAAATACGGGGATACGGATATCAGCACACTCAGAAAACTTAATCCCGAACTACTGAGGAATATTACACCTCCATACGAAAAGAATTACACGCTGAAAATTCCGAAAGAATCAAAGGAAAAACTCGAACAGTCAAAAGAAAAAAAGCTCAGCTACATTGAATTTAATAAAATAATAATCTATAAAGTAAAAAAGGGCGATAACCTTGGTTCAATCGCCCGTAAACATAAAACTACTCTGAACAAAATAGCAATTGTAAACAGCATGTCCAGGCCGTACAGAATTAAGCCCGGACAGCTTCTTTATATTCCTATTTAATATTTTTTGTCCGCAAATCCGACCCATCCGCCTGCAAGAACAAGCGCTTTATCATATTCAGACATCTCAAAAGAAAATTTCCCGGATTTACCGCCGTTTTTTATAATTATGCAATTGCCGTTAAGGTCAATCTCAGCTTCTGCACCTGTAGACGAATAATCAGCAAACAGCTTCTCAATATCATCCTTCTTCAATTCAATAGCGCACATGCCGCAATTAAACATGTTCTGCCGGAAAATTCTTGCAAAGTTTTCTGCAATGACAACATTTATTCCATTAACTTCAAACGCCCAGGGAGCATGCTCTCTGGAACTTCCGCAGCCGAAATTCGCTCTTGAAATGACGATTCTGACGTCTTTCAGATCACGGCTGCTGTCAAATGCAGGCAGCTTGAGATCTTCAAGCAGATAAGGCTTTAACGCTTCCTTGGTTATTTCAGTCAAATATTTTGCAGGAATAATCTCGTCAGTATTAATGTCCGACCTGTCTAAAAAAAGTACTTTCCCCTTAAATTCCTTCATGATACCACCTTACCCCTTATATAGAGAAGAATTTGTAATTTTACCGCTTATTGCCGTTGCAGCTGCAGTCGCCGGACTCATAAGATGAACCATCCCGCCTTTCCCCATTCTTCCATAAAAATTTCTGTTTGTTGTTGAAGCGCAGACTTCACCTTCAGCAAGTACACCGTTGCTCATGCCCAGGCAGGCGCCGCAGGTAGGATTGGTAACACAAAACCCCGCATCCTGAAATACTTCAATCAATCCCTCTTTCAGTGCCATGGAATAAATTTTAGGAGTTGCAGGAGATAAAATCGCACGGACATTATCTGATATTTTTTTACCTTTCAGTACTTCTGCGGCAATTCTAAGATCCTCAATACGGCCGTTTGTGCAGGAACCGATATATATCTGATCAACAGGAATTCCTTCCATTTCTCTGACAGTTTTCACCATATCAGGTTTATAGTCATATGTAACCATCGGTTCGAGATCAGACAGATCATATTCATATACTGCATCATATGATGCATCTGAATCTGATTTCCAGATTTCAAAGGCTTTGAACGCCTCTTCCTTTGAACTGTATTCATCACTAATAAATTCCCATAAATAATCCACTGTTTTTCCGTCCGGATAGCAAATACCGCTTGTTCCGCCGGCTTCAATGGCCATATTACACAATGTCATCCGTGATTCCATACTCATTCCGTCAACTACCGGACCTGTAAACTCCATTACTTTATTCGTAGCACCGTTAACACCTATCTGTCCGATAATAAACAGAATTGCGTCTTTTGCATAAACACCCGGTTTAAGGGCGCCTTTTAAAACAAATTTCACAGTTTCAGGAAATTTGAATGCACATACACCTTTCAGTATGCCGACTTCAAGATCAGTCGTCCCTACTCCCGCAGCGAAAGTACCGAATGCCCCATGAGTACATGTATGCGAATCTCCCATTATGATTGTGAAACCCGGACGGACAAATCCTTTTTCAGGGAAAATGGCATGACAGACGCCATTTCTGCCGATATCAAAAAAATCCTTTATCCCGTGGCGTCTTGACCAGTCGCGCAGAATTTTACCCTGAAGAGCGGTTTTGGAATCCTTTGCCGGAGTAACGTGATCTATTACAACCTTAATTTTATCCGGATCAAATACCCTGTCCATTTTTCTGGCCTCGAGATCGGTAATCGCGATCGGAGTCGTGATCTCATGACAGAAAACCCTATCCAGTTTGAGAACAAATGTATC
This sequence comes from Spirochaetota bacterium, assembly GCA_016928815.1. Lineage (GTDB taxonomy): Bacteria > Spirochaetota > UBA4802 > UBA4802 > JAFGJZ01 > JAFGJZ01. Next base: position 19,537 of record JAFGJZ010000067.1, on the reverse strand, counting down.
TTCAAACGGTTTATCAACCAGATGTGATTCAAATATTTTTTCAGCAATTGTTTTTCCCATTGTTTTCTCCGCTGTAAATTAATTCCTTGATTTATTTAATGACTAAAGTAGATTAATAACAATTTTAATACATGCGGGAAATTGTAAAGAATTAATTGAAAATTATGACAGATAACGGCCGGATTACATTTATTGACTTCATAAAAGGTCTTGCAGTAATTTTTATGATGTTCCAGCATTTCGGAATATGGTTCTGGGACATTCCGTGGGATAAAATTACCAACATTATTACGGATTATCCGTTCTATATGGCAGTCAATGCTACCGGAGGCTTCAGCGCACCGGCTTTTATCGCCTGTGCCGGTTTCGGAGCATACTATTTTAATGAAAAATACGGTTCAAATTTAAAATTCATCAAACGCGGAATAATACTGCTGACCTTCGGATACATAATGAACTTTCTGGTTCCCTCTTGGTTTACATGGGCTTCATGGTATGTTCTGCATCTGCTCGGATTTTGTCTGATCGTTTCACCTGTTCTTCTGAAAATAAAAAAGAATTATCTGCTGATTCTGATCATGACTGTTATTTCTTTAATCACGGTTTATATCCAGTATTACCTTAAAACTCCGCTCCAGTACTCCAGTGATAGAATGGGCGATTATAAAATGGCCGGCGGTGTATTGAGACTGATTTTTGCGGAAGGACATTTCCCGATTCTTCCGTGGATTAATTTTTTCATCGCCGGTATAATTTCGGCGGATTTTTATCACAGCAAAAAAAGAAAAAACATACTTATTTTTGCAGCCGCCTCCATCGGAACGGCGCTCATTCTGCTTTATTCCGGAAGATTTTTCCATTCATTGGATACTGAAATCACAAAATTTTTCCGGATTGGAACTTCATTTTACCCGATCTACCCTATAATGCTTTTATTTCTCATTTCACTTGTTCTATTCTCAATTTATATTTTATCATTCATTAATTTCAAAAATAATAATTTAATTGTACTTACGGGACGGCTTTCACTGACTGTATTCATACTTCATATTGTAATTTTCAAACAGGGACTCGTTCTTATCGGAAAATACAGAATATTTACAACTCCGGTTTCTTTCTTGCTCATGCTTTTTTTCTCATTTACATTTGTACTCATTTCATATTTGTGGTCAAAAAGAAATTTCCGTTTCAGTTTGGAATGGCTGATGCGCAGATTATCATAGAATGTGTCGTTATCCGTAAACGCAAACTCTTAAATCCGGTAATTATAGAGGAATAATTATGTTTACCATCCTGCATATTGATAACAGTTCTTTTTTTCAGAAAATGGTTAAAGAAACCTTCGCAGAATCAGGATACCGCCTGATTTTTGCCTCTGATGTCACTTCAGCCTTTGAAATTCTTCAAAACTCAACCGTTGATCTGATAATAACAGGCATAGAAATCAAGGGCGGCGGCGGACAGTCACTTCTGAAAAAACTGAATACAAGTACCTTTAAAAATATTCCTGTAGTTGTAGTTGCATCAACTGATTCCATAGAAATACGCCAGGAAATGTTTTCTCTCGGAGTAATTGATTACATTGAAAAAAACACCACTTTTTCAAAAAAACTCAGATCATTCATAAATAAGTATACAGAAGAAAGTAAAAGCATCGAGAAACTGAAAACAATGAAAATTGCTGTTTTAGATGACAGTAAAATGGAACTGAACATCATAAAAAACATGCTGGCAATCCATAAGATTACAGATATAACCTATTATTCCAATCCTGTCACGCTTATGAACTCACCGGAAATATATGACATTTATTTCATTGATCTGGTGCTTCCCCACATTTCAGGAGAACATGTCATCCTGAAGCTGAGAGAAATTACCGCCAAAAGCATAATCATAGCAATTTCATCAATTGACAACTACAAGGTAATTTCAAATGTCCTCCTAAGCGGAGCTGATGATTACATTCTCAAACCTTTCAATGCAAGCATATTCCTTGCGCGGCTGCTCACAAATGTACGCCATTATATCTCACTGTTGGAACTGAATGAAAAAAATCAACTGCTGGAAACTCAAAGCAGAACTGACAGCCTGACCGGGCTTTATAATCACAAATACATATATTCACTTCTGAAAGATAAAACAGATTCTGCATTGCAGAATAATACAGGATTCTGCATCATACTTTTCAATATAGATCAATTTGCACTTGTCAATGAGAATTATGGTCATGAGGCCGGAGACAAAATTCTTGTTCTCTCTGCCGAATTGATACGCAAAGCACTGACAGGAAAAGATTATGCCGGCAGATACGGCGGAGTAGAATTTTTAATTATACTTTCAAATGCTGATTCAACAAAGGCTTATGATACTGCGTTAAAAATCCAGAGCAGAATTAATAAAATCAGGATAAAGGAAGATCAGATAACCATATCCGGGTCAGTAGTCAGGTTTAAAAAAGAAACGCCTCTTGAACTGATTAATCGGGCAGAAAACCTTCTGCAGTCAGGCCGGAAAAACGGCCTGAATACAATTTCCAGGTAATTACTGGGCAATAGCTTCCGAAGACGAGTCCATAAAAGAATTGTACCATAGAATTTCTTCAGGAATAAAATTATCCTTAAGATCCATATTTATGTAATAATCCTTAAGAATTTTCAAATGAAGTACTTCCTGCTCTTCCTCGGTATATACAGACTTATTCTGATCAATAATTTCCTTAAAAGTCTTCTCAATCCAGTCAAAAAATTCATAGCTCTGATTTGAAAATATTTCATAACTTGACATCAGATCGAATTTAATTGTTGAAATAACCTTTAAAAATTCTTCATCGGAATATGAATATGAGTCATATGCCACTTCTGTCTGGAAATAATCACCCCAAGTAACTATCTGGGGTTTTGACCCGTATTTACTGACCAGATCTTCAACCACATCCGACGAAATGTAGCTTTTTTGTGCAAGTCTGTCTATAAATTCCTTCAATGCCATTAGCTGATTTATTTTTACAATAGACAGCTTTCCCTGATTCACCAATGAAATAACCGCATCATTTAATAATTTTTCCATTTCATCCTCTGAAGTTATAATTACTTAATTTAATATCGGCAGGCCTTTAAACATTCAGTTAATATTTTTATATTGATTTTGCTGGAAATTATATTTTTATTTTATTTACAAAATCAGCACGTTATTATAAAGTATAATTGATTTAATATGAGTCTGATTTCAGCAGTTTCATAATATTCTTTTATTTAGTTTATTATTTTCAAAAAGATTCCGATTCTTATATTATTATATAAAATTATGGTTGGCAATGAGTTCACAGTTTAAAGTAGAAAATTACATGGCAAATTCCTTTATTATAGTAGAAGGTAAAAAAACTTCAGACATTTTCTACATAATATTAAAGGGAAACGTAAAGCTTTCCAAGGAAAATCCGACTATTGCAGATTCTACTAATAATATAATCGGACCGGGTGATTTTTTCGGGGTAATTTCATCAATGAGCGGCCATGCCAGAATTGAATCAGCAATTGCTCTTTCACCTGTAGCAGTAATAGCCGTCCGTAAAGATCAGTTTGGAGAACTTATTCAGAAAAATCCGGACGTTGCTATGAAAATAATCAGATTTTTCAGCAAACAGCTGCGATTTTACGATAAAAGCATCACACAGCTCACACTTAAAAATGCATCCGAAGAAAATCCTGAACATCTGTACATGATCGGTGAATATTACCTCTCCAAAAGATCTTTTCAGCATGCGACATACGGATTTCAGCGCTATCTGAAATATTGTCCCGGTGGACCGAACGCTGAAAAAGCGGTTGCCCGTTTAAAACAGCTTAAAGCGCCGTTTAAGGCACCGGAACCCGATCATGACGGTCTTAACCGTCATTATAAAGATAATGAAATGATATTCTGTGAAAACGAGTACGGTGAAGAACTGTATATCATTCAGTCCGGACAGGTAAAAATTACAAAAATCGTGGATGAAGAGGTCCTGCTTGCAGTTCTTAAACCCGGGGATATTTTCGGCGAAATGGCAATTCTTGATAACAGACCCCGAAGCGCATCAGCAATAAGTTTCGGTGAAGTTACATTAATGGCAATAAATAAAAATAACTTCGAAAACATGGTTAAGAGCCAGCCCCAGCTTGCGACAAGACTAATGCAGCTTTTGAGTGAAAGAGTCTGGACAGCATACAGACAACTGGAGAACCTGACAATTAAGGATGTGCTCGGCAGAATATATGATACATTGCTGATCCAGATTGAAAAACAGAAAATACTTATCCGCCCGAAACAGGCGCATAATTTTCAGTTCGGAGTAAACGAGCTGTTGAATATGGTCGGTCTTCCCAAAGACAAAAGCGAACATATAATGGTACAACTTTTTGAGGAAAAACTGATTACTATCGACGGCGGCAAACTTATATGCAATGACATTTCCGAACTTGATAAAACCGCTCATTTCTATAGAAAAAAATCAGCAATGGAAAGGAAACGTGAAGCGAATAAGAACAACTATTAGATTTTTTTCAATTGCCCTTTCAGTATTTTTTCTGGTTTTAATTATTTCCGCTGTAGCTTTTTACTTCTTTTTTCCGAAAGACCAGCTGCTGAAAATAATTGTTTCCCAGATTGAAAATCAGATAAATTTAAAAATCAGCGCTGAAAAACTCGATTTCAGTCTATCCGGTGTAGGTCTTAACAATTTAAGTATATTCGACAGCGATAGAAATCATCTCATTCTCAAGGTAAAGAATGCCAGATTAAGTTTTTCTCTTGATAAAATTACTGAAAATAAACTGGAACTGAAATCCCTTAACCTGATTAATCCTGAATTTATTATAGATTATCAGGATGGACGCTACAATTTCCAGGATTTTTCAGATACGAATAAAACGACTCATTCAAATATGTCTTCAGGAGAAATTCAGATTAATTATCCTGAAGTTTTCATAACAGAGGGAAAAGTAATTGTCAGAAATACGCATGATAGACTCAAACCTCTCATTGGGGAATTTACAGTTTCCAGCCACATTATCATCGGGAAAGATAATAACGTCAATTTCAACAATATTTTCATAACCCTTCCCGCCGACAGGGGCAATATCCTGGGATCGGCGAAACTCAGTATTGAAAAAGATAATTTTAAATTCGTATCAGACCTCAATACTGAAAAAGTGGATATAAGCTGGGTATATGATTTTGATTTGTCCAAAAAACTTAAACTTCCGTTTAATACATTTACAGGAACAGTAAATAATTTCACAATTACAAAAGAAGGGATTAATGCTGAAGCCAAAGGAAGTTCCATTCTGACTGACGGAAAGTCGGCCTATGCAGACGGTTCATTCAGTATTGATTTTGTACAAAAAATGTTAAAACTGGAAAACATTAATGGTACCATTGAAAAAGACAGTGCACTTATTAATCTTATTTCCATTGATTTTACAAAAAGAAACCTGTTCATCAATCTTAAAAATATTGATTCAAATATTTCAAATTTCAGATATTTCGTTCCGATACCTGATAAACTTTACGGAAGAGTGAAAGGATCATTAAGTACAACCGGTTACAGGACAAATGCTGATCTTACACTCATAAATACAGGATGGGATTTTGATAAAAAAATCCTGACCGACATTAATCACAGAATTACTATTGATAATAACAATTTTAAGGCTGAAGATATTAAATTCAATCTGTACGGTTCGCCGTCAAAGCTGTCTATCAGCGCAACAGGATCTAAATTTCAGAATTTTGTAGCATACATCTACATTGACAAAGTAGACGCGACAAAACATGTCAAAGATAATGTAAATCCGAACGTTTCAGGAATTCCTAAATCAATAAAAATTCCTACGCCGATCAGCATAACCGGAAAAATCTATATTGATGACATTGCATTCGAAAATTATAATTTGAAAAATTCGTTTATTGCCTACTCTCTCAACGATTATAAATTTCAGCTTAATCAGATTATTACATATTTTTTTAATGCCAAAATTACGGGAACGGGAGGGATTGATCTGTCAAAAAATGATCCTGTCGCCGGAATAGACATAAGGTTTAATGACATTAAAATTGAAAATATCCTGATGAATCAGCCTAAACTGAAAAACCGGTTTTACGGACCTGCCAGCGGCAGCATAAATCTGCAGATTCCTGTTTTCGGAGGCATTTCCAGAATAAAAGGAACAACCGAATTTATAATAAACAACGGAAAACTTGCAAATACCGGCATTCAGGATGCATTGGGAACAATACTCGAACCGCTGAAATATAAATTAAAGGATCTTGAATTCAACCGTATTTACGGCAATCTGAGTCTCGAAGAAAACAACTATAAAATTAATTCTTTTGTCTTTAACGCACAGAATATCCGTCTTTCATTATCCGGGCTGATAGACAACACCCTTGCAGGCGACCTGAACATTAAACTTGAATTTAATGAAAATTTCATACAGGATCTGCCTAACCCGACATTTCTCTACTTCAGTAAATACAAGGAAGGTCTCTGGTACACAATTCCTCTTGAGGCGGAAGGAAAAGATCTGAGCAACCCGGATAACTACAAACGGCTGAAATAGTTTATATTTTTAAATATTTTAAACGGAGTCATAAAATGACAAAAAAAAATTTATCGGCAGCTTTACAGGTGTTTTACGGTTTCGGTGTAAGTTATGCAATTTGCGATCAGATTTTTTCACAATGGGTTTTATACTATTATCTTCCATCTTCATCCTCTGCACTCAAACCCCTGCTAAGTCCGTTATTTATAATTGTCGCTCTCATGACTTCCAGACTTATAGACATGATTTCCGATCCGCTTGTCGGCTACTGGTCTGACCGCGTCGACACAAAATGGGGAAGAAGAATTCCCTTTATTACTGCCGGCGCAATACCACTGATGATAACAACAGTTCTGTTTTTCTATCCTTTTTCCAAATCAAGTGAAATTATGATATTCTATCATCTGACCATTACCGGATGTATGTTTTTCATTTTCTATACGATCGTAGGTGCTCCATATAACGCACTTATACCCGAAATTTCCCATTCACAAAGCGACCGTCTGAATCTTTCAACATGGCAGTCAGTATTCCGTCTCATTTATTCAGCTGCAGCAATGATATTGCCGGGAATTTTAATTAAAAAGCTCGGGAACGGCAATGAGGAAACCGGAATACGCTATATGGCCGTATTATTCAGTATTTTCGCCGCTCTGGGAATATTTATCACATCATTAACCATCGATGAGAAAAAACTTTCTGGCGGAAAAACATCACGGGAAAAACTTTTCAGTTCATTAAAAAAAGCATTCCGGTACAAGTCATTTATAATTTATTTATGCGGATTTCTTTTCTTTTTCACGGGATTCAATACATTAAGAGCAACTATGAACTATTATGTCGAGGATATAATGGGAATGGGGAAAGCACAGATATCCATTGCTGCCGGCTGCCTTTTCGGTGTAACAGCGCTCTTTTTCTATCCGGTAAACCAATTATCCAAAAAAGTCGGTTATAAAAAACTTATGATTCCGTCATTATTATTTCTTGTAGTCATATCACTTGGCTTTTTCAATCTGGGTAAATTCATTCCTGTATCATTCGGATTTCTGCTTTTTGCCCTGGCCGGTATTTCGGTTTCAGGCGCTGCATTTATTTTCCCGCCTGCGATGCTTTCTGAAATAAGTGCCGTAGCCACTCATGAAACCGGTATTAAAATTGAAGGGATATTCTTCGGAATACAGGGTTTTTTCCTGAAACTTGCATTTTTTATTTCAATAGGAGTTTTACCAATACTACTGGTTTCAGGTTCAGGAAAAAGTTTTGTTGAAAATCTCATCCAGAAACCTGATGCCGTTGAAAAAGCAGGCATTTACTATACTGCCCTTTTTTCCGCTATCTGTTTTCTGATTTCTGCAGTAATATATTACTTCTATCCTGAAAAGATATTAAAAGATGAATAATAAACAGGAAATAATCCGGTACAACCGGATTATTTCCACATACCGCTTCAACATTCCATCAGCAATATTATGAAGTAAAAAATTGTTCCTTGACAGTCATGAAAAAAAATGCTTATTCATGATTATTATAAATATTTTCATTAGGAGGGAGTATGCTTGGTTTAACAGGATTTTCAGTTTTTTTAGCCTATCTTCTGCTTTTACTCACAACCGCATTCGGGATAGTGTACGGTATTATGTACTGGAACAAAGACGGCGAAATCAGTGAATCGGAACTGCAGGCGGAAAAGGACTGGATGAAAGAGGAAATAGAAATTGATGAGGAACTGATCGGAGGTGATGCGTGAATATTTTCTGGTTAATGGCAACAATCCTGCCGTATCTTGCACTTGTTGCATATCTTGGTTTAAAAGGATATAATGAAACAAAAAATTCCGCCGATTACATGGTTGGAGGAAGAAACATTCATCCGTATGTAATGGCGATGTCTTATGGAGCGACATTCATTTCAACATCCGCCATTGTAGGTTTCGGCGGGATAGCATCTCTTTTCGGAATGAGCATGTTATGGCTTCCGGTGCTGAATATCGGAGTGGGAGTTATAATCGCTTTTATATTTTTCGGGAAAAGAACAAGAAAAATGGGTCTGATGCTAAATGCGCATACTTTCCCTGAACTACTTTCAAAACGGGTGGATTCACGTTTTGTGCAGGCTTCCACAGGTGCTGTTATTTTTGTTTTCATGCCGCTATATACTGCTGCGGTATTAATCGGAGCATCAAGAATTCTGGAAGGACTGCTTAATATACCGTATATTTATTCAGTTGCAATATTTTCTGTTCTTGTAGCTGTTTATGTAATAATGGGCGGACTTAAAGGCGTAATGTATACCGATGCACTACAGGGGACACTAATGTTCGGCGGTATGATAATTCTTCTTTTTTTCATATATATGAATCTCGGCGGCATTGTCGACGCACATCATTCACTTTCCCAGATGTCATCATTAATTCCTGAAGCACTCCAGAAAGGAGGAATTTACAGCTGGACAGGATCAGCAAAATTCAACTCTCCTCTGTGGTGGACAATATATTCATCCATTATTCTCGGAGTGGGAATAGGTGTTCTTGCTCAGCCTCAGCTTGTTGTAAGATTCATGACCGTTAAAAGCAACAAGGAAATCAACCGTGCGGTAGCAATCGGTTCCGTGTTCATACTTGTTACAGTCGGAACATCGTTTATAGTAGGAGCTCTTTCCAATGTATATTTCATGAATACTACCGGAAAAATATCCATTGCACTTGCAGGCGGAAATGCTGATAAGGTAATTCCATTATTTATTAACCAGGCGCTTCCCGGATGGTTCGGATATCTTTTCATGCTGGTAATCCTCAGTGCCGCAATGTCGACATTAAGCTCCCAGTATCATGTTATCGGTACTTCAATAGGACGTGATTTCTATGAGAAAGGGATATCAAAAAATCCTAAAAAAGGAAGAGAAATTCTAATAAACAGAATTGGTATACTTATTTCAATTCTGGCGACGGTATTTTTAAGTCTTAAACTCGGTGATGGAGTTATTGCAACTGCAACCGCCATTTTCTTCGGATTAATGGCATCCTGCTACCTTGCTCCTTACATTGCATCACTGTACTGGAAAAATTTTACAAAACAGGGCATGATAGCCGGAATAGTTTCAGGCTTCATAACTTCAATATTCTGTTTTCTTTTCATACATGCAAAAGAAGCGGCTGTATTCGGACTATGCAAGGCAATTACGGGCAAAGTGACACTTTTTCAGGGAGTTATAAATTTTGTAGACCCTATGGTTATAGCACTGCCGGTATCCGTATTATTTACAGTTGGAGTCACATTGCTTACAAAAGATGAAAAGAGCCGTAAAATCGCCGATAAACTTTTTTAAATAAAAAAACGGACGGATATTTCCGTCCGTTTTAATTTCTTATTAATTCAGGCAATCTGTAGTGCAATTTCCACCATTTCAGTAAAAGTTTTTTCACGCTCCCCGCTTGTAGTTTCTTCACCTGTTATGAGACTGTCACTTACTGTCAGAATAGAAAGAGCCTTTGCCCCGTATTTTGATGCAAGAGTATAAAGAGCCGAAGTTTCCATTTCAACAGCAAGTACACCGTACTCGGCAAATTTCTTATACCAGTCAGAATTATCCTGATAAAACTCATCACTTGAAAAAACCTGTCCGACTTTTACTTCAATGTTCTTTGCAGCTGCTGAAAAATAAGCATCCATAAGAAGTGAAAAATCAGCAACAGGAGCATAATCACATCCATTAAATCGATGATGATTAACAGAGGAATTGGTAGAACTTCCTGAAGCAAGAATGATATCACGGACTTTGACGTTTTTCTGAAGTGATCCGCAGCTTCCGACACGGATGACATTTTTAACTCCGTATGAAGCAAGAAGCTCGTTTACATATATAGAAATTGACGGAATACCCATTCCGCTTCCCTGAACAGAAACCTTTTTGCCGTTATGACTCCCGGTAAAACCGAGCATCCCCCGTATGGTGTTGTAGCAGATTACATCATCAAGAAAAGTATCTGCAATAAATTTCGCCCTTAAAGGATCCCCAGGCAGAAGAACCGTTTCAGCTATCTGCCCCTGCTCCGCACCGATATGTATACTCATTTTATTCTCCTGAAACTAAACTGTTTTCTTTTAAGACTCCCGTTATGACCTCATCAATCGTATCAGCAATACAGTTAAATCCCCGTCTGATACCCAGATTTTCAGGAATAATTGCATGACTGTAAACAAGAAGCGGTATGTATTCCCTGGTATGATCCGTACCTTTAAATGTCGGATCACATCCATGATCGGCTGAGATGATAAGCAGATCATCATCTTTCAGCGCGGAAAGAATTTCCGGAACTCTCGCATCAAACGATTCCAATGCTTTTTTATAACCTTCAGCATCACGTCTGTGACCGTAAAGCATATCAAAATCAACCAGATTCGTGAATATCAAACCTGAATTTTCCTTCTGCATATATTCAATCGTTCTGTCAACACCTTCCATATTACCGGATGTACGGGCAAAACCGGTGATGCCTTTTCCCGAAAATATATCATATATTTTTCCGACGGCAAGAACGTCTTTTCCAGCGGTTTTCAGGCGGTCAAGTACGGTTTCATCAACAGGCTCCAGTGAAAAATCATGACGGTTTGCTGTTCTCGCATAAGAGCCTGAAGTTCCAGTGAAGGGGCGTGCAATGACCCTTGCAATTTTATATTTATCGAGCATTTTTCTCGCTGTTTCATTCATAGCATACTGTTCTTCGATGGGAATCACTTCCTCGTGAGCGGCAATCTGAAAAACAGAATCGGCAGAAGTATATATGATCGGATAACCGGTTCTGACATGTTCATCACCAAGTTCGGATATTATCTCAGTACCTGAGGCGACCTTATTCCCTAATATTTTCCTTCCGGTCAGATTTTCAAACTCCACGATTATATCTTCCGGAAATCCGTCTGGAAAGGTGGGAAAAGCTTCATTCAGTACAATACCGGCGATTTCCCAATGACCGATTGTAGTGTCTTTTCCTTTTGACAATTCAAGCGCTCTTCCGAATTTAGCAGACGGAAATTCCTCCGCAGGCGTACCATTAATATTTATGATATTACCCAGGCCCATTTTGCCGAGATTCGGCATGCACAAAGTTACGGTTTCACCGATGTGACCCAGTGTATTTGCGCCAAGATCACCGTAATCCGAAGCATCAGGAAGAAATCCGGCACCGGCACTGTCCAGTATTATCAGAATTACCCTGTTATATAGTTTCACATTTTCCTCAATAGCTTCCTGCTTCAGCAGGACGGTCTTTTATAATCGCTATCCCGTTTGATGTTCCCAGTCTGGAGGCACCGCTTTCAATCATTTTCATTGCTGTCGTAAAATCCCTGACCCCGCCTGAAGCTTTGACAAGAGCTTTATTCCCTACCGCTGCTTTCATAAGTTTTACATCAGCTTCAGTTGCTCCTCCGGTTCCGAATCCGGTTGAAGTTTTCACGAAATCGGCACCGGCTTTAACGGCCAGTTCGCAGGCTGTTTTTTTCTCTTCATCGGTCAGATAACATGTTTCGATTATGACTTTCAGTATCCTGTTACCGCATACTTTTTTAATTTCTCTGATTTCTTCGCATACTTCATCAGTTCTGCCCGATTTTAAAAATCCGACATTAATTACCATGTCTATTTCATCTGCACCGTTTTTAATGCAGTCTTCAGTTTCAAATAATTTAACTGCTTTAGTATTTGCTCCGAGAGGAAAACCTACTACAACACAGGTTTTAACGCCTGTTCCTTTCAGCTGCCCGGCAGCAAACTCTAAATTTGCCGGATTAATGCAAACAGACGCAAATTCATATTCCTTTGCCTCGTCACAGATTTTTTTTACATCTGAGACAGTTGCATCTGCCTTTAAAATTGTGTGATCAATATAAGTATTTATTTCCATAATTTCTCCCTAAAAATTCCTGATAATATCAAGAATGATTTTCCCCGGTTCCGTTTTATTACCGCTGATTTTATATGCCGATTTAATCATATTCACCGATTCTAACTTTGATTTGTTATTATGATAAACTTTTGCAATTACATCACCCTTTTTTACAGTACTGCCCTTTTTTTTCATAAGTACAACACCCACCGAATGATCGATTACATCATCTTTTGCTGCACGCCCGGCTCCGAGTATCATTGCCGCTTTCCCGATCGATTCGGTTTCAATTGAATTTACGAAACCGTCATTATCGGAGACTACATCAACTACATCTGGCGCAATTTTCAGCGAGAGATCATCGACAAAAGAGGAATCGCCTCCGCATGCTTCAACAAAATTTTTAAGATGCTCATGAGCTTTTCCGGCTTTTAAATTACGCCATACAAGTTCCTTGCCGCCGTCAATATCCGGAACATCCCCTTTAAGCATGAGTCCGATTGCCGCAAGAGTTTCCACAAGCTCGGTAAAATCGGAAGGACCTTTTCCGGAAAGGGTTTCAACAGCCTCAAGCACCTCATTGGAATTACCGACTGCATTACCCAGCGGCTGATCCATATCAGAAAGGACTATAACGACTTTGCGTCCGAATCCGGTACCGATTTCAAGCATCGCTTCAGCAAGTTTCCCTGCAGTCTCAATATCTTTCATGAATGCTCCGGATCCGACTTTTACATCAAGTATAATACCGTCAGCATGTACCGCCAGTTTTTTACTCATTATGCTGCTGGCTATCAGTGGAATGCTCGGAACGGTAGCAGTAACATCCCGTAATGAATACAGTTTTTTATCAAGAGGTACAATTTTATCCGAGTAACCCATTATGCCGATACCGGTTTTGTTAACCAGAGATATGAGCGCATCCTTTGTTTCAGGAAAAGTAAATCCGGGAATTGACTCAAATTTATCTATTGTTCCGCCTGTATGCCCCAGTCCCCTTCCTGATAATTTAGCGGTTCCGATGTTAAAACTTGCGAAAACAGGAGCCAGTGAAATTGTCGTTTTATCACCCACTCCACCTGTTGAATGTTTATCTATGAGAAATTTTTTTATTCCGGGAAATTCAATCAGATCGCCGGAATTCATCATGACTTCAGTAAAGGTTTTAAGTTCACCGGCTGTCATTCCATTAAAATAAACCGCCATGCAGAAAGCTGAAATCTGATAATCGGGAACCTTTCCCTGCAGATACGAATCAAGAAGAAATTTAATTTCATCATCCGGAAGTACAATATTATCACGTTTTTTCTGTATTATGTCAACAGCCCGCATTGTAACCTCCCGGAATTATAAGTATGGAGACGTTCCCCATACCTGAAATTTTTATTTTTCAAACGGAACACCGTCAGCTGAAGGTGCTTCTGATTTTCCGACAACTCCGATCAGAATAACCAGAGTAATTATATATGGAAGCATCGCCCATACCTGTGAAGATACTGCAATTGTATCCTTTCCCCCTAAAAATACAACAAGCCCCTGTGCAAAGCCGAAAAGAAGACAGGCCCACATTGCACCGAACGGCCGCCATTTCCCGAATATCATCGCTGCAAGCGCAATAAAACCCTGACCTGAAATAAGTGTAGGTCTGAAATTGGATACAACGGCAATACTCATTGCAGCACCGCCGAAACCTGCAAACATCCCTGACAGAAGTACTGCGATATACTTGATTCCGATTACATTTATACCAAGCGTATCTGCAGCGCGCGGGTGTTCTCCTACGCTTCTGATTCTTAACCCGAATCTGGTTTTATACAGTAGAAACCATACTGCAGCGACAAGAATAAATGCAAGATAAACAGTTGCATACTGATTCAGTATGATATCAAAAAAACTGTTCTGTGCAAACACCTCATTCAACGGTCTTGGAATTTTATCATCAAGCGATAGAGGTATTGTCATTGTTGCCCCTTCAAAAACAATCGTTGAAACGAATAGCGCAATTCCCGGTCCGAGGAAATTTATTGCGATCCCGGATATTACATGATCCGCCGTATATGTCACACATGCTATTGCATGAAACAGCGCGATGGAAGCACCGGCTGCTCCCGCCATCAGAAAAGCAAACCAGGGATTACCGGTAAAATAACCTACGGTTGCAGCAGTAAATGCGCCGAGAACCATCATTCCTTCAAGACCGATGTTTACTACACCTGCATTTTCAGAAATGACTCCGCCCAAAGCAGTATATATTAGAGGTGCGGAATAGAGAAGAGTTGTTCCTATTAAAAAAGCTATGCTATTCAGCATTCTGATTTCCTCCTTTTTTCAATTTAATTGAATATAGTATTTTTATAAATTTCGGCATTGCAATAAAAAATACGATTGTTCCTATGATTATGTTGATTATTTCCGTCGGCGCACCAAGTTCATTCTGGATTTTCGTACCGCCGTATTTAAGAATACCGAAAAGCAGACCGCCGAAAACGCTTCCTGCCGCAGTCGTGTTTCCTATGAGAGCAACGGCAATTCCGTCAAAACCGGCCCCTTCCATTCCGGCAAGATTGGCAACTTTCATTGAATTCCCAAGAACATGGAATGTACCCGCAAGTCCGGCAAGCGCACCTGATATCGCCATTGAAATGATAATGCTTTTTTTAACATTTATGCCGCCGTATTCAGCTGCATGTTTATTGAACCCCACAGCCCTTAGTTCATAACCAAGTGTGGTACGGTTAAGAATAAACCAGATAAGTATCACCAGCAGAATCGCGAACAGGAACCCGAGATTTACCGGAGCCCTCAAAAGATCAAAAAAGAACGGATGTTCCGTCAGGTATTCTATTCCTTCATCAGTGCGTTTCCACACTCCAAGTATATCTATACGTGCCGTATCCTGAATGTTGTTGGTTACATTGACACCGACTTCCTTTGCAATCCCAGGCAGACCCACGATCCAGTTGCTGAGGTAAAAAGCAATCCAGTTCAGCATGATTGTTGAAATAACTTCATTGACCCCGAATTTCGCTTTCAGATATCCTGAAAGACCGCCCCATGCAGCTGCCGCGCTGCCTGCGACAATAATCACAACGATGACATGAATGACCGGAGGCAGATGCCAGAAATAACCGGTAAGACCGGCTACCAGAGCACCAATTATAAACTGGCCTTCCGCACCGATGTTAAAAAGTCCCGTTCTGAAAGCAAATGCAACAGACAATCCCGTAAGAATGAGCGGTGTCGCCGATACCAGAGTATATGCTACATATTTAGGCTTTGATACAACACCTTTAATTATAACCCAGTATGCCGTAAAAGGATTAAATCCGGCAATCTTGAGAATTATTCCACCAATGAATAATCCCAGAAAAATTGACACTACCGTAAATCCGGCGGTGGATTGAAAAAATCCGGTTTTCTTCTTTTCTTTCATTGTCATAACTGTTATTTTCCTCCCGCCATCATAAGACCGATTTCATTTTCATCCGCACCTTTTGCATCAATAACACCAGCCACTTTCCCTTCATAAATTACGGCAATACGGTCGGACACATTCATAATTTCATCCAGCTCAAGAGATACAAGAAGTACCGCTTTCCCCCTGTTTCTCTGATCAACAAGCGACTTATGTACAAATTCAATCGCGCCGACATCAAGTCCCCGCGTCGGCTGAGCGGCAATCAGCACATCAGGATCGTTGGATACTTCACGCGCGATTATCACTTTCTGCTGGTTTCCGCCTGAAAGTGAACCGGCTTTATGATACGGATCATCCGGCCTGACATCAAACTTGGCGATAAGATCATTCGCATATTTTTTTATTGCATTAAAATTCAGAATTCCGTTTTTAGAAAACGGATTTTTACTGTAGTTTTCCAGAATCATATTTTCAGCGACATTGAAGTTCATGACAAGACCGTGTTTCTGTCTGTCTTCAGGTATTGTTGAAATTTTGCTCTGAATCACATCACGGGGCGTTTTTGATGTTATATCCATGTTGTTAATTCTAACAGTTCCGCTCTCCGTTTTACGGAGACCGGTTATCGCCTCAATAAGTTCGCTCTGACCGTTTCCGTCAACACCTGCAAGTCCGAGTATTTCACCTTTTTTAACGTTCAGTGAAAATCCGTTAACTTTTTTTATCCCTCGGTTATCCTTTACAACAAGATTATCAATTTCAAGAATTGAAGATCCGCCCTCTCTGTCATCTTTTTCAACCTTAAAGCTGACTTCACGTCCCACCATTTTCGCTGCAAGTTCATTTTCATCAACGCGTGAAACATCAACAGTATCAATATGTTTTCCTCTTCTGATGATTGTACAGTAATCGGCTGCCGCTTTAATTTCCTGCAGTTTGTGTGTAATGATTATGACCGATTTCCCTTCGCCTGTAAGATTACGGATAATCCTGATTAGATCATGAATCTCCTGCGGAGTAAGAACCGCTGTAGGTTCATCAAGTATGAGAATATCAGCACCGCGGTAAAGGGTTTTCAATATTTCAACACGCTGTTCCATTCCGACAGTAATGTCCTGTATTCTGGAATTAGGGTCAACATGAAGACCGTACTTTTCGGATAATTCACGTATTTTTTCAGATGCTTTTTTCATATCAAGAACTCCGCCGAAACGGGTAATTTCTTTTCCGAGTATGATGTTTTCGGTCACAGTAAAAGGTTTAACAAGCATGAAATGCTGATGGACCATACCGATACCATTCTGAATGGCAACGTTCGCGTTTGAAACATCAACTTTTCTGCCGTTTATATATATTTCACCGGAAGTCGGCCTGTAAAGACCATACAGCTGATTCATCAGGGTTGTTTTACCTGCTCCGTTTTCTCCAAGCAGAGCATGAACTTCACCTTTATGTATTGTCAGATCAATGTTGTCGTTGGCAGTAAAATCACCGAATTTTTTGGTAATCCCCTTCATCTCTACAACTTTAGTATTAAAATCTATACCACTCAATAGATACCTCCCGGATTCACAGAATTTTTAAAATGTTCCGCATCTTTTTCATGCTGCTGCGTTATTATTTTTCCATTTTACAGGTACGGCATTTGATTACATTATTCTTACATCCGATATTTTAAAAAATATTACACAAAGTCAAGAATTATTAAGTTTATATCACAGATACGATTTCGGAAACCCATGAACAGAATTTCTCAGATACGCTCCCGGCCGTGCTGACTACTGACGCGTGATCATGAGCTGTGACGGATATTCCCGTTGCCATGTTTGTTATGCAGCTTATGCCTAGAACATCAAGACCGAGATAATTAGCCGCAATTACCTCCGGTACCGTTGACATACCGACAGCATCCGCTCCGATGGTTTCAAGATATCTGATCTCCGCAGCTGATTCATAACATGGTCCGGTCAGACCTGCATATACGCCTTTTTTATAGTCTATGCCGAGTTCTGAAGCACACTTTGCCGCAATATTTATAAGATATTTTTTATACGCTTCAGTCATATCAGGAAAACGCTTCCCGAATCTATCATCATTTCTGCCGATCAGCGGATTTGTTCCGAAAAGATTAATATGATCCTCAATAATCATTAATGTTCCAGGAGAAAATTCCCTGTTTATGCCTCCGGCGGCGTTACTTACAATCAGTTTTTTTATTCCGGTAAGTTTCATTACAAAAACCGGATAAGCAACCTCCTGCATGGAATAACCTTCATAAAAATGAAAACGCCCCTGCATGGCCATGACGGCAACGCCTTTCAGTTTACCGAAAACAAGACGTCCGGCGTGGCCTGAAACGGTTGAAACGGGAAAATGCGGAATTTTTTCATATTCAATAAACTCTTTTTCTGTAATATATTCCGCAAGATCACCGAGTCCTGATCCGAGAATGATAGACGTCTCGGGACGGAATTTTGTTTGTGATAAAATATAAGCGGCTGTTTCTTCAGCTCTGGAAAACATATTTCCTCCAGTCATCTGATTACAAGTTTATAGTCTTTATAATCTGCAGTTTTTTTAATCAAACTGAATTTCATTTTTTCAAGATACTTTGCATGCTCATCATTATGAGATCTGGCAATAAAACCTTTGATCTTCATTTTAACGAAAAATTCATGAGGATTTCTGAAGAAAAATTTACCCAGTTTGAGATCCCGGTATTCAGGAGCGGCATAATCAAGATGAATCCGGAAGTAACCGTCTGTGTCCATTTTACCGGCGACAACTCCGGCGATGGAAACATTTCGCAGAATATAAAAATATACAAACTGTTTATCGTTTTTCAGCTTAAAATCCGGGAAGTATTTTAATATGTCATTTTCATAAAACTGAAGAAAGTAATGAAGATAATCCGTAACGGAATTTACATGCTGAACCCTGAAATATTCATTTTTCCGGTACATTGCAAAAAGATAATATATATCCGCTGCCGCAATAAATGCATTAAGAAAACCGACAGGATAGGCCTTAATTATAAATCCGTAAACGGAAAATACTGAAGCACCGATCAAATTATACCATCTGAGTTTTACAATTGAGCTCATCATTAATGAAACGGCAACAATAATCGATGCAGCATATCCGGCAATTTCCACCCAGTTTAAATTATTAAACATATTTTCATCCTATTGATCAAATCTGAAAGCCAGCGGAAGCAGTTCAGATATTTTATACTGTTTATATACTTTATTTTTATTTGAAAGAATAATGATTGTATCATCCGATGAAAATTCAGAAATTACTTCTCGGCACGCGCCGCATGGAGATATCGGTCCGACAGTATCGGCGACAACGGCGATCACTTTTATTGTCTTCATGCCGTTTGTTACCGCAGCAGCAATCGCATTCCGCTCAGCACACATGGTAAGTCCGTAAGACCTGTTTTCAACATTAACTCCGAAATGCTTTTTACCATTCTGATCAATCACCCCGCTCACAACATTAAACTTCGAATATGGCGTATAGGCATTATTTATTCTGCTGATTATCTCATCAAGCAGCAGATTTATATCATTTTCAGTCATCATGCCTCCATGAAGCCATCTTATTGAATTAAATAAAAATAATTATTTAATAACTGATATTATATGCAAT
>JAFGJZ010000066.1 GCA_016928815.1 Spirochaetota bacterium | reverse complement strand
TGATTAAGTAAATTGTCAAATCCAACTGCATATTGAACCGCATCAACACTTATATTTCTAGTAAATAAATTATCACAATAGTTTATAAAATTTAAAACCATAATTTCTTTAAATACATTATATATTTTCACATTATTTTTTGCTTCTTTAATTATTCCAAACTCAAAATCCAATAATACTTCTAATGACTTTATTAATTGAGCTTTTTGATGAATTTCTGAACCATTTAAAATAGCTGTAGAGTTATGACGACTTAAAGCTAAAGAATCAAATCCAATGTGAGGATAATTTTCAATATTTAACTTATCAGCGGTTTGAATTAGAGACTTTTTTAAACCGCTATCAATAAAATTATCTTGCAAAGAAATAAAATCAGGTAAAAATGAAAATTTATTATAAATTTCTGTCGGGTTTTCAATTGCAAAATCAATTTTAACAATATCAATGCTATTCCATAACTCTAATCTATTGCCAAAATCTATATCGCTAAAATGAGCACCTACTTTATGTCTGATATTTTCGAAAAATTCTAAGTATACATCATTTAAAGCATTCAAATCATCCTTTATAGATTTATAGAGCGATTTATCCATATTACTTTTCATTAAATTATTTAACTGACGTGAGTAAGTAATAAAATCTGGAAGCCTTATAAAAGCAAATCTTGATAATGATCTCAAAAAAAACGACAAAGGAAGAAATGAAATAAGTTCATTAATTATACACAATTCATCAATACAATATTTTATTTTATTCAATAATTCTACCACAATATGCTCACCATATAACCTTAAACAACAATGCATTAGTTAATAATTTTCTTTTCAAAGATAAAGTTTCAATAATTTTTAACTCTTTATCAATCAAATGGGATATTTCAACTACCAATTCCTGTTTTTCTAAAGAAGGAACAGGAATAGCTATATTTGACAGCTGCTGGACACTTATCATTCTAAGCAAACTGCCTTCAGAGACTTTTTGAAAATATTGCTGGGCAGGTTTTTGCTGAAGATACCAGTGAATATATTCCGGAAGTACAGACACATTGTTATCTTTCTTAATAGAAATACTTATCAAAGGCGATGCAAGTACCAGATTGCCAATATCATCATTTATAATAGCCGGATGAAGATTTTCTCCACGGGAACGGAAAACTATATCACCTTTTTTTAATATATGATGCTGTTTTATTTTATCTGTAGATATTCTGAACAAGCTGTCTGTTTTAAGTATATTTTCAGAAGACAAATCTTTCATTAGAATAACAGGATATTCGCCTGCAGGATCATTCTGTATACGGGTTTTCAGGGAAACTCCACTTTGAATAATAGTTATTTCATTCAGTTTAAAATTCATGAAATAAATATAACAAAAAGAATAATTATCGGCAAGTATTTTTTGGAATAAAGCCTTTACACATTATATTATTATATTGTTATATTATATTACTAATCTCAAATACAATATCTCTCATGCTGGAGAAATAAAATAATTTTACTATCTTTGTAATGAAGAACAACGAAAGCATGTTACATGTATGCAAACAATTTCATAGGGAATTTGATTCAGGACCGGTTAAATTTCCGGTCCTGTTTTAATTATCCGGATTATTCCTTATCAAATTTTTCCGATTCATCTTCAATTGAGGATATAATCCTTAATCTGGTTTTTTCATCACACAGCGTATCCGGTTTCAGGTTCATAAAAACTCTGTAAACTTTAATTGCAAGAACGGCCAATTGAGTGGAGTTATGGGGTATAAAACCTTTGCTGAATTTTTTACTGTTTTCAATGATGAAGCCGGCACAGGTCTTCACTGCATTGAATTCAGAAATGTCCAATTCATCAGGAAAACTGAAACTCCAATTTTTGATTTTTTTGGAAATAACTTCACGGTTTCCATCCATCTCCACTCCCGTTGCGGTAAATATTCTGCAGTCATAATGTCTGCAGGTTTCAGGACGGTAATTGTATATTGAGCACCTTCCATTTTTAAATAACGGGCAGTTTCCATGTTCATCATAACCGAGAACCGAATTCCCTGCAGGCAGACCTGGTGCAGGAAAAAGAAGTGCGGAAGGCACATGATTTCTGGTTTCAGTTTCATTCGGTTTGATATGTATGAAATAGGACGAACTGCAGCATCCCGTACAGTCACCGCATGGAACATTAATTCCATCAGAAGTTTTCAATGAGATTCTTGTCTCACGAAGCCATTCGGAAAAATTTCCCGCATTTATTTTATCATTTATTTCAGACATCTTAACCTGTACCGAAAAATAATAGAATACATTTCATTTAAAATACTTTCCGAACAAAACCTGAATAGTTTTCAGATATTATCAGAAACCGGAAAACCGGAATCAAACTGCTCACAGGCGGATACAATCATATCAATAACTTTAGGCTTTAAACAGTTGAATTCAAGCTTCCCGGCAGCATTAAAAAAATCAAGAAAAACATGATATGCTTTGATCGCGGCGGCTGCCTGCTGAAGAGCATTATTTATATTCAAACCCTGCGGAAAATTCAGCTCAAATTCGGCAATGAACTTTGCACAGGCCTGAACTGCGGAATAGTATCTCTGATCACAAATTTCAGAAAAATTGAATTTCCACCGTCTGACCTGCCGCGAAATCATCACCCTGTTATCATCTACCGGAATTCCAGCGGCAGTAAAAATTCTACAGTCAAAATTACGGCATGCTCTCGGACGTCTGTCATATATCGAGCATTTATTATTCATAAACATGAAACACTCGCCGTTTTCATCAAAACCAAGAACCTTTTTTTTCCCCGTTTCACCCGGCACTGAAAATAAAAAATTTCCCGGAATTGCCGCAAGAGTTTCTTTCTCATCCGGATCAATGCAGATATAGTATGATGAAGTACAGCAGGCGGTACAGTTTCCGCATGGAACCTTTACGCCTTCTCCTGTCAGAAAAGTTTTACGTATCTGATTAAGCCAGGACGTAAACTTTTCAGTAATTACATGCTCATTGCCTTTTACAGCATCAATAATTTCATACATAACCAAACTCCATTTCCGGCATATTTCATCAGTATTTAATGATTCTACCGCCAAGTCTAAACAGCGGTTTTAGCGACAGCAGTACAACTGCTGTTACGGTTACAAAACTGATAATAAGTTTCACATCTGTAATTCTCTGCTGATATTCGCAAAAAACAATATATAATCCCAGAGGAAAATTCAGCAGCAGGCCGGTCAATAGACCGGGTGCATATTTTTTCGTAATAACAGCGGAAATCAGATGTGGAAAAAGCGAGTTCATGCTCATCATCAGCAGAAAACCGAAATAAACATACTCTGAAATTTTACTGTTCGCTCCGATAACCATGAACTGAAAAGTAATCAGGTATCCGGCTATTGTAACACAGATTACCGCAAAGTGAAATTCATTTGCTTTAACATGAGGATGAAATTTTCCGGCATTAATCGACCACTTCGGCAGCCAGAGTGCCTCTTCAATGTTATGCAGAGTGAATCCTAACAAAAAAAGCATTTCAAACATTTCTTAATCCCTCCGGCTCAGCAGATTTACCGCTAGACAGTAAAATCCTTTTTTCCGTCCGTCATTATAATCAGAAATCAGTCTTTCCAGAATTAACACTTTCTCATCCAGTTCCTTCCGGTATTTTTCAATTCCGGATTTTTCCGCTTTTTTAAAATCAGAAAGAACATTCCTGTACGAAATAAAAGAATCCTTATCACTAACCTGTTTGTATTTTACGCACGGAAATAGAGAACATTCATAACAGAATTCAACATTATCATTTTTCAGACTGCAGGAAATTACAGCACATGAAGGATGTTTCAGATGAAAATCCTTTCCGCCGCAGCCCGGACATTTAGACACTCCATCAGTCTGATAACGGGGGCAAAGTCCGCAGTTAAGTCCGCACAGAGAAAATTGAGGATATTTACGTGAATATTTTTCCATATGTTTATCTTACAAAAAACTTTCCATTTGAAATTACCGGTTTTCCTGAAACATTTTTTACCTCGAACATGTAAAAATCCTTAACCCGCCTGCCTGTTTCTATACTTAGTACATCTCCGGGAAGAACATATTTTGAAAATCGTCCTGATATTCCTGCATATCTATTATAATCTGAACGGCATAATTCACGGACAAGTACCGAGTTAACCATCCCGAGAGTACACATTCCGTGAAGAATTGTTCCGGGCAGTCCTGCGGCTTTTGCAGCAAACCGGTTTACATGAATGGGATTTTTATCACCGGAAACTTCCGCATATTTTTTTGCCTGATCAAACGGTACCGCAACCTTAAATTCCGATACAGACTCAAATGAATCTTCATTTTTTTTACCTGAAGACGGTTTTTTTTGACCGCGGATAAGAAACGAAGTCCGTGACTGCATTAGCGGTTCGTTTTTTCCGGAAGAGGTAACATTTGATATTATATTTACGATTTCACCGGCTGAGACCGTATTTATGGAATCTATAACAGCCTTAATATTGAATCTTTCATCAGGATTTATATTTCTGAAAACGGAAATATCCTGCTCGGCATGCACCAGACGCAGAAGATTTGCTTTCAGAATTTTACTGAACATGAGTTCCTTTATCGCCGGATATGCGACAGCGGCAATAAAAAACGGCGGAATGACGGGATTATCCCTGTCAATATCATAGAAATTATCACCAATTATTTCCGCAAATCCGCTGAACTTAGCGTATTCAGCGCTGACATCATTTATGACACTTTCAGTTCCGACAGAACCCGGATTCATTTTTTTGGAAAAACTGCTTAAAATAATTTTAGAAATATCACTGATCATTTTATCTCCTAATCCCCCCGGCATAAATGCCGACCCCCTTATTTATTGAGAAGTTTGTCTTCACTTTTAGTAATTTTCCCCTTTCACAACACCCCCCTTATTAAGGGGGGCATGGGGGGATTCTAATTTCAGATACAAATATAAAAATAAATTACAGGGATTACAAACACTATTTTCATGGAAAAATGCAGATTTAAATGATTAATATTTACCCCTCGCATGAACGCTGTTGTGACCCCCATATTATGAAGGTTTTGTAAGGCGGCAAGGTTCTCTTTGAAATAAATATATTAAGTATCTACTAAAAACAGCGAACACCATAAATAACAGCAGGATTAGCTTTGGCATTCGGAGAAGGACTTCCGGCTCCTGCGCCAGATGTTTGAAAAAAATATGCATTTGTATTATCAATTTCTGTCGAAGTCCAGTAGTTATTCGGAAGCAAAGGACCAGGCAAAACAAGATGCAAATATATTTGCTCACATTCATCAATAGATGGCAAAAACCAGTCACTATAACTGCCTCCATTAAAATTCCGGCACAGTCTTGCTGCACAATCTGTAGCAGTTAGGGTTAATTGAACTATGCGGTTAGTATTTGCTTTACCGGTACCAATTGCTTCTCCGTAAACACCCAATAACGCGGAAGAATCAGACCAACAAAAGGAGGCATTAACCTCAATTGCTTCCATATATTTCCATCCGTCTTTTTTAAAATCAGGATTAATATAAAAAACATATCCTCCACCAGGACCTTTATCTCCCAGATTATAAACTTTGCCGTCATTATAGACATCGGTTAACTGATCTTCACATGACAAAAGTGGAAAAAAAATAAGTATAATTAAAATTATTTTTTTCATTAAATACCTCCTACATTTTATAAATCATTCCTGCATGAAGTAATACACAATTCATGGAATCGTTTTTTTCAATCAGCATTGAATACTCTGACCCGAGAGTTAATAACCAATGGTATGAAATTTTATAATTAAAATATATTCCAAGTTTACACATCCCTTCCAATATCAATATATTCCGGTCATAATCTCCGCTTGATAAATCATCTTCATATTGAGCATTCATCAATGCTGTACCAATGGAAAATACAGGCTTTACACTAAAATTTATACTGAGTTGAAAATTATACCCGGCTGACAAATATAACGGTAAAAAGAAAAACCTGTTGAAATCTAAATTTCTTTCTTCGAGGAGATCTTTACCTTTTAAATAATAGAACCCGGCACCGAACCCGGGTTCAAAATTTTCAAAATAAACATCATCCCATGTGAACATAAATTCGCTTCCATATCCGGTTTCAGCCATTTCAGAAAAAATACCAAAAGGCAATAAAACAGAAGGCAAAATTGAAAGAGACCTGTACGGCTGAGCATATATCTTTACCGGCAAAGATTCATCTGAATCATTATCAACGGCAACAAGTTCAATCCTTTCATATTCATTTTTAATTTCAAGTACATAGTCACAGGTTTTTAATTCTGATAACATTTCGTTTCTATTTTTATTAACTCCATAGATTCTGTATTTTACAACCTCACCATCCGGATCAATCGCTTTATTCCAAGACAGCTTAAATACTATGCTTTCGTATTTTGGGGAAAATTGTTTTTCAATTTTTACAGCATCAGGGGGATTCGGGTTTATGCTTTTTGTCAGTACTTTTAGTTCATTGCTTAACTGGCTTTCTGCATTTGCCATATCGACACTTGTTACAGCGAAAATATATTCTGTTTTACTGGTAAGATTCTTTATAGTTATTTCTTTTAATTTTGTTTCCTGCAGAAACTCATATTTTTTCTGTTTGTTTTTCTTAACATAAATGTTATATGTTTTAACCGGATCAAATGGAGGATACCATTTTAAACTTACACTGTCCGCAGATACTTCACCATCTACCTGCAGTCCGGAAGGATTTCTTTCAGTCATAAACAGAACATCGCTTTTTTTAATTGTAAATTCCTCATTTACCATCAAATTTGATCTAAATGTATAGACATCCCTATTTTCATCAACTTTATATGCAGTGAAACCCTTTCCATCTCTTTTTTGAACATAAATCTTATCCAGCCTAAGATCTCCATAAAAAATCCTTTGAACTGTATTTCTGTTTATTTCAAGATTCTTATTACCATTGCTCCGGACTGTAATTGAAGCATTAGATTCTTTTATAATTTTTCCTTCTATGATCGCACCATCGGTTAGAAAAACAAACTCAGCTGAAATTGTGGAACTGAAAAACAGCAAAAATGCAAATATTACTATAAGTATTTTAAAATTCATAAGTCTTTTCCTGATGTTTTGGATAGTAATTTTTTAACAAATTTTAATATTTTAAAAAAATCCTTATCCATCTTAATTTAATAATATTGCTTTTGCATAAATCATAATCTGTCAATAAAATTAAATTTTGATTACATTAGAAGTGTAGTTTTATTTATCCCCCGGAAAAGATTCAGATCATCTAATTCAAGG
>JAFGJZ010000065.1 GCA_016928815.1 Spirochaetota bacterium | reverse complement strand
TGCCTTCAGCTAATGGTTGGCGCTATCAGCCTCCATAACGGACTTTCACCGTCAAGTGTGCACCCATGCCGGGCGCACCAAAAAAAGGACTGCTTTTCAGCAGCCCTTCATAATCAACCTGCCTTTTCAACCAGCCAGTTTCTATAACCGTCTATCACTTTCTGAATTTCCGAATGTTTTGCCGTTATTTCTCCGGCACCGGATACCTTCATTTTTGCACTGAAATAGAATTTAATTTTCGGTTCGGTACCTGAAGGTCTTAGAGTAATTTTAGTTCCGTCCTCAAGGAAGAACTGGAGCACATCCGAAGAAGGCAGATTCTTTATATTTTCAGTTTTTCCAGTCTGAACAAAGGTTCTTTTAAGAAGATGAATGTCATCAAGATGATCGACATTTACTCCGTTGAATTTCGCAGGAGGATTGTTTCTGAATTCATGCATTATCTGCTGAATTTTCTCCATACCTTCTTTTCCTTCGAAGGTGAGTGATTTGAGATCTTCAACGTAAAGATGATGCTTTATGTAAATCTCATTCAGGAAGTCTTCAAGAGTCCTGTTCTGTTTATACAGCCAGTCAGTCATTTCAGCAAAGAAATAACATGTACTGACGCTGTCCTTGTCACGGACAAAATTTACAGGCAGATATCCGAAACTTTCTTCTCCGCCGAAAATAAAAGTATGATCCCTGTTTTCATCATACTTCTTCATTTCACCTGCAATCCATTTGAAACCGGTAAGAACATCTGCGCAATGACAGCCGAAAGTTTCCGCAACTTCGCGCTGAAGTTCAGTCGTCACTATTGTTTTAACAATTGCTGCATTCGCAGGCAGCTTGTTCTGTTCTTTCAGTCTGCTGAGCATATAATACTCAAGCATTGTACCAATCTGATTTCCGTTGATAAGCCGGTACTCGCCTGACTTTGTTTTAAAGCCTACACCGACACGGTCAGCATCAGGATCAGTAGCAAGAAGTATGTCTGCATCTTTATCTTTACCAAGTTTTATCACAAGTTCAAGAGCGCTTTTCTCTTCGGGATTCGGAGATACGACTGTAGGAAAATTCCCGTCCGGTTTTGACTGTTCAGGTTCTGTAAATACGTTCTTGAAACCGAATCTTTTAAGTATTTCGGGTATAACCCTGTAACCGCAGCCATGAAGCGGGGTATATGCAATTTTAATATCAGAACCCGAATTATTCATTTTAACAGCACTCAGGGCCGATGCATACTTTTCAAGTATTTCATCCTTTATAACCGTAACAAGACCTTTGGATACCGCATCATCAAAACTCATACGTTTAATTTTATCAATTTTGTCAATTTTATTAACTTCATCAATAATTGCATCATCATGCGGAGGAACAACCTGTCCGCCGTCGTCCCAGAAAACCTTGTATCCGTTGTATTTTGGAGGATTATGACTTGCTGTAATCATTATGCCCGAAACCGCACCCAGTTCGCGGATTGCGAACGAACAGAGAGGAGTAGGTGTCAGCTCATTAAAAAGATAGGTTTTAATTCCATTCGCTGCCAGAATAGCGGCACTGTCCCTTGAAAACACGTCAGACATGTTGCGGGAATCATAGGAAATGACGACTCCTTTTACACCGAGTTTTTTATCATTAATATAGTTGGCAAGTCCCTGTGTAGCCATACCAACCGTATGGATATTCATTCTGTTAATACCGGCTCCGAGAATACCTCTCAGTCCTCCTGTACCGAATTCAAGCCTCCTGTAAAATCTGTCTGTAAGTTCCTTTTCATCATTATTTTCAACAAGAGTTTTTATTTCGCTGATTGTCTTTTCATCAAAAGGGCTATTGCTCCATTCATTTATATGATTTTTAACTGCTGCTTCCATATGTCCTCCAAAAATCTGATAATATGCTATTTTATTACTTAGAGGTTATGAGATCAACAAATTTTATTTCCAAAAAAATTATTTAAAATAATAAATTTATTGATATAATAATGATTTCCATGTTTTTGAAATAATGTTTGGTTTAAGAGGTTTTAAATGGCATTGAAAGAAATTGAACTGATAAATATCTTTATCAGAATTGAATCAGGTCTGACCGAAGTTAACTTCAATATTTTCAGGGATCTTTTCAAAAAATACAAACCCGATTTTTATGATCTTGTTCCGCCGTCATCATTTACCGTTCATTATAAACGAAATCAGAAAAATAGCATATCGGCACAGCAGCTTCTTGAAGAACTGCAAAACTGTGAAATAGAAACCGAATTCCTGATAGGTTACTCGGAAGGATCAGCCTACTGTGAAATGAATTTAACCGGAAAAATACTTTCTGCACCGTCGGGGAAATCCGTAGCAGATGCAACGCACATGTTTATCGCTGAAGTTAAAGCAGACAGTTTCAGACTGTTAAACCGGAGCAGTGATATTTCTGTAAAATAAGCGCATTTAAAAATCAGTAAAAACAATTTGTACATTTTTAACTTGAGAATTTAAGCTCATATTATATGCTTGTATCATGTGCAAAATTTATGAAAAAATAACCGCTTTTATCCGATTGCATGAAATGATAAAAGAGGGAGATTCCATTCTGCTTTCTGTTTCGGCAGGTAAAGATTCAGTATTTCTGCTTAATTACATGAAGTATATTCAGGCAGATCTTAATCTTGATTTACATGCTTTTCATTTAAATCATCTTACACGCGGAAAAGAATCTGACGATGACATGGACTTTATTACCGACCTTTGCAAAAAGCTTGAAATAAATCTTCATGTTGAATCATTTGATTTCGGCGGTATAAAGGAAAATTTTGAAAATGCTGCGAGACAGAAACGGTATACTTTTCTTGATAAATACAGGTCGGAATTTTCATTGAACAAAATTGCAACCGCACATACACAAAGTGATGATACAGAAACCGTTTTATACAGAATATTCAGAGGAACATCCATCCACGGTTTGCAGGGCATTCGTCCGGTAAGAGACCATTTCATCAGACCGATGCTCTGCCTGAGAAAGGACGAAGTTTTAAATTTTCTTTCATCTGAAAAAATACAATGGCGTGAAGATGCTACAAATGCTGAAAATCATCATGACAGGAACTATATCAGAAACATCATCATCCCCCAGCTGGAAAAAAGGTTTTCGATAGATGCCTCAATTCAGAATCTGAAAAATTCCGCAGTAAATGCATCGAATCTCATACAGACGGTTACCGATACTATTGATTATAAGTTTATCGATGACAGGGTGGAAATTGAATATTCTGATAAACTGACTGATAAACCGTTCTATTATTATTTTATTTCAGGAATAATCCGTAATTTTTTTAAAACAGATGTAACAAACTGCATACTTGATGAATCATACCGCAATATAATCATTACCGAAAGGAAGAACAACATTATTTTATATTCAGGTCCGAAATTAACTATTGCAAAAAAACACAGGAATAGTAAAAAAGTAATAATAATCACACATAACCCTCCGGAGAAACAACCTTACTGGGAGTATGATATTACAACCGGGGAAAAACTGCCTTTTGAAGCTGCTGCCGGAAAATTCAGCTTATCGGTTAAACGGTCCGGTTATAAATCTTTTTTGGCAAATAATAACTCATCCGTTTTATTCATAAACGGAGATAATATTAATAAAATTAAAATCAGGCAGAAACTGGACGGCGATAAAATAGAGATGAACGGTAAATCAGTCAGATTGAAAAAAATTATGATTAACAATAAATTGGATAATAATGATAAATTATTATTGCCTGTTGTCGAATCTGGTGGTATTATTATAGGACTTATTTTCAGAGCAGTAAGCAGTTCCTGCAACCGGGTAAGTGACAGTTTCAAAGTGGATTCAAATACTAAAAAAATACTTGCTATCTATTGCAATTGGAAAATAATGTAAATATTATTAGAAAATACCATCAAAACAATAAAATAACAGCTTACATGCTTATCGGGAGATTTTAATGAACAAAACAGTTAAACAGATAGCTCTTATAATAATAATCGGATTATTGGGATATGTTATCTTTTCAGGAAATTTTTCTGCAAAAAAGGAAGTTGATAAACTCAGTTACAGTGATTTCGTAAACAAAGTTGAAGACAATAAAATAATCAGCGTTAAAATTTTTGACAATAGAAAAATAGAAGGTACATATAATAAAGGCGAGAATAAATGGAATTTCGAGACAGTTATGCCGGCACAGGATCCCGTACTGGTTCCGAAACTGATAGAAAAAGGCATCGTAGTGGATGTACAGTCACCGGATGACAACATGTTTCTTTCCATGCTCGGCAGTTTTCTGCCGTGGCTGATTTTCATAGGCTTGATTTGGTTTTTCATGATGAGACAGGTTTCTTCTACCGGAAATAAAGCTATGTCATTCGGGAAAAGCCGTGCAAAACTTCATGCTGATACAAAAACCAAAGTTTCATTCAAGGATGTAGCAGGCATAGAAGAAGCAAAAGATGAGTTAAATGAAATTGTTGAATTCCTTAAAAATCCGGACAAGTTTGTAAAAATCGGAGCAAAAATTCCCAAAGGTGTTCTGCTTATGGGCTCCCCGGGTACGGGTAAAACTCTTCTTGCGAGAGCAATTGCCGGTGAAGCAGGTGTAAAATTCTTTTCCATAAGCGGATCAGACTTTGTTGAAATGTTTGTAGGCGTAGGTGCTTCAAGAGTAAGAGATTTATTTGAACAGGGTAAAAAAAGTGCGCCATGCATCATTTTTATTGATGAAATAGATGCTGTCGGCCGATTAAGAGGGGCAGGTCTCGGCGGCGGACATGATGAAAGGGAGCAGACACTCAATCAGCTGCTTGTTGAAATGGACGGCTTTGAGATGAACGAAGGCGTTATTATAATCGCTGCTACAAACAGACCGGATGTTCTTGATCCGGCGTTGCTGCGGCCGGGTCGTTTTGACCGTCAGGTTGTAGTTCCTACACCAGATGTTAAAGGACGTGAAAAAATACTTGCTGTTCATTCACGGAAAATTCCTCTTTCCAAGGAAGTTGACCTGAAAGTAATAGCAAGAGGAACACCGGGTTTTACAGGGGCTGATCTTGCAAATCTTGTAAATGAAGGCGCTTTACTTGCAGCAAGAAAAGATCTCAAACGGGTTAGCATGATTGAACTTGAAGAAGCTAAAGATAAGGTAATGATGGGTCCTGAAAGGCGGTCCATGCTTATTACTGATGAAGAGAAAAAAATTACCGCCTACCATGAAGCCGGGCATGCAATTCTGGGATTGATGACCGATCATGGTGAAGATGTGCATAAAGTAACAATAATTCCGAGAGGAAGGGCTCTTGGTGTAACAATGTCGCTTCCTAAAGAAGAAAAATATATCCGCTCTGAGGGTTACTGGCTTGATCAAATCGTAATGCTTTTCGGAGGAATAATTGCTGAAAAAATAACATTCAATGAAACGTATACAGGAGCATCCAGCGACATTGAAAGAGCTACAGCAATCGCGCGAACGATGATATGTGAATGGGGAATGAGTAAGGTTTTCGGTCCCATGAAAATGGGTAAAACCAGTTCACAGCCTTTTCTAGGCAAAGAACTTGCTCACGAAAAAGACTACAGTGAAGCTACTGCGCAGAAAATTGACGAAGAGGTCCATTCCATTTTAAGAAAATGCGAAGAAAAGGCGACAGTTCTTATTAAGAATAATATAGATAAGTTTAATAAAATTGCAGCCTATCTGATTGAAAGAGAAACACTCAATGCCCAGGAAATTAAAATGATAATGAACAATGAGGAACTGCCTTCTGTTGATGAAAAAACTGCAGAAACAATTGATACGGATAAGCTTAATTAAACCGGAAAGGTGAAATTATAATATGATTGATGATGAACTCAACAGACTTCTGAATGATATTGATGAAAATGCAGATTTTACAGAAGCCCGCCAAAGTAAACTTCAAAATCAAAAAACAACTGCCCGCAAATCCGACAAAAATACAGGAACGGATTTTGCGGGACAATCCTTACAGCAGTATAATCAACTCATATTTAAACTCAAGTCAGATAAGGATATTCTGCTTTTTAATAACGGATATATCAACATTTTCAATATTCATCTTGATAGCTCAAAACAGCTTGAACTGGCAATCAATGACATTAACCTCCCTGATACAGTAATTGATACGTTAAGAAAATATAAATATTCTTATCTTAGAAATATTGAAAATATCATTAAATATTACAATGATTTCATTTCGTCTCAGAGTGATTCCAATCTTAAAAAAAAAGCCAAACTTGATTATAACTTTTTCTTTACTGATCAGGAATATAGTGACAATAAAATAGATTTCCTTGTCCTGAAAGAAATTTTTCTCCGATTGCGTGAGTATAACAGTTTTATTAGAAAAGAATTTTCCGAATTAAGAAACAGTATTGACGGCCTGAGTATACTTAATGACGGGAAAGATCTTTATAACAAACTTTCAGATATAATCTCAAGATCCCTGTCATATTGCGGTAAAACTGACAGATTCATTTCCTATATCGGACTTGTTCTATCAATAGCGGATAGTGACGTAAATGTACTCGAAAAGGATATTTATAACAGAATTTTTTACCGAGATTCACTTAAGTATGATTATTCATCACTATTTGATCATTCTCCGCTTAATCTGAAAGAGGAAAATACAGATGAAATAATTCCGGATATCAAACCCCGGATTAAAGAGCAGGAAAGGGTAAAACCTCCAGCAGCTTCAGTAAAACCCGTTTCCATAAAATCCAAAATACCTGAGAATATTGATGCAGACATGATAAAGTTCTCTCCTCCGGGGAAAAGCGTGTGGAATACCAAAGAGCCTTATGTGATTTTCATAAACAGAGAGGCATATCTCCGCAATGTTGAAGACCTGCATAAATCAATATATTTTACCGCAAGCACTGATGATGTAAAACTGATGAATGCCAATGTAAAAAGGGCAATGCTGCGTAATGTTTCAGGATCACAGAAAGAAATTACAGACGATTACTATCAGTTCATAAATAATACGATCCGGGATATTTACTCGGTTTTTTCAGATAAGCTTGAAGTTAAGGATTCCTTAATAGACCTGATTGTTTACCATATGGGTCCTGAAAATATTTTCAAGATAATAAAAAATATTTTCGACAGTGATCAGATAGGATTATGTTTCAAGGAAATCGGTCCGAATAAACTGTCACGGTTCACTCCGGATGAAGTTATAAAAGTGCATATTTTGAACTGGTTTGAAGAAACCATCAATACCAAAGACCTTCCATTCAACAGTATTCAGGACTTTAACGATCTCAAATCACTTGTTGAGGAAAAATATAAAGATATGCTTAATTTGAGTATGACAAAAATTGATCATGCAGCCGAACTCTATCTAAAACAGAGCGGAAAGGTAATTGATAAAAATACATTGCTCCGCAGAAAGTCCAGGGAACTTTTTTCACTGCCCATGATATTTCTTTTTAAAAGATTTCTGGAAAGGACAATTTTTTAGCTGTTCAGCTCAATATCGAATATATTTTCTCACCTGAATTTTTTAAAATATTTTTTTCACTGATAATTCTTTTAATATTATCACTCTCAACATCTATGTTCATCGTACTGATAATTGCAGAAATATCGTTACGTGCGTTTATAATCATTTCAGTATCATCCACAGGATTTAAAAAATCAAATTCGGATTTGAAACCATGCTGTATCAAACCAGTAAGCTGTCCGGAACCTCTTGTCTGTAAATCCTTTTCACTTATCAGAAAACCGTCGCTGCAGTTTTCAAGAAAAGAGAGACGTTCAACTGTTTCCGGATCACATGATTCAGGATAAATGAGAACGCAGAAAGATTCATGTTCACCTCTTCCTACACGTCCCCGCAGCTGATGCAGCTGGGACAAACCGAACCTTTCAGCATGGTGAACGACGATTATGTTTGCGTTCGGTACATCAATACCGACTTCAATTACGGTTGTACTTACGAGTATCTGAATTTCATTCAGTTTAAACTCATTCATAATTGAAATTTTTTCTTCTGAATTCATCTTTCCATGCAGAATTGCAACTCTGTGCTCCTTGAACATACCGGTAAGTTTATTATACATTTCTTTTGCTGATTTCAAATCAGATTTTTCACTTTCCTCAATGAGCGGAAGGACATAGTAGCATTGCCGTCCGGTGGACAGATATTTATTGATGGAATTATATACACCCTTCATGCGGTTCTCGGAAAAAAGAAGTGTTTTTACAGGCTGCCGTCCGGCAGGTTTTTCCCTGATTACCGAAACATCCAGATCTCCGAAAACCGTCAGTGCAAGACTTCTGGGAATGGGAGTTGCAGTCATAACCAGCAGATCCGGCGTCCTTCCTTTCTCATAAAGTCTGAGTCTCTGTTCAACGCCAAACCTGTGCTGCTCATCAATTACTATGAATTTAAGATTTTTAAATTTTACATTCTCCTGGAAAAGGGCATGCGTACCGATTATTAGTCCTGTTGTGCCATTTTCAAGATTAAGGTAGATATTCTCCCTTTCAGAAGCCGTATTTGAACCGGAAAGATAATCAACTTTAAAAAACGGTCCCAGATATTTTTCACAGAAATAAAAGTGCTGTCTGGCAAGAACTTCAGTAGGCGCCATAAAGGCAGCCTGTCCGCCGCCTAATACATGTATCGCAATTGCAAGAACAGCAACCACGGTTTTACCTGAACCGACATCACCCTGTAAAAGTCTGTTCATGGGATCAGGTGACAATATATCTTTTTTAATTTCCTGAAGAGCATTCTCCTGATCTGATATTAATTTAAAAGGCAGATTTTCCTGAACAGCGTTGAATTTTTCTTCATTAAATTGAATTTGAGCTTTGAAAACTTTTTTTCTGTTCAACTCTTTACTTATATTTATGAAAAAAACATAATAAAAAAGCTCGTTAAAAGCCAGACGTTTCCGTGAAGATTCAATCTGCTGCTCATTCTCAGGGAAATGAGTATAGAAAAGAGCTTTTTTATACTCAATCAGGTTATATTTGACGATCAGCTTATCGGGAATTCTGCAGTCCGCATACTTGATAAAATTGTCTGCAGCATATTTCATTATTTTTCTTAGAAAACGGGAATTGATAAAATTATTACGGAGTGTTTCAGTTAGCGGATAAACAGGTACGATCCTTGCAGTGTTAACGGCGTCGTTTTTATCATAAATAAAATCAAACTCCGGATGTACAATTTTAATACGACCGTAATTTAATTCAGGTTTTCCGGAGAAAATGACAGTATCGCCTGATTCGAAAATTTTTGCGAAATATTTGATTCCGCCGAAGAATATGCCCTCGAGTATACCTGTACCGTCTGAAATTTCAATTTTAAGAATATTTCTTGGAGTTTTTATGCTGGTTATTCCGGTAATTTCACCGATAACGGAAATTTCATTCTGTGACGGCCTGATATCCTTTATTTTAAGAAGAGCTGATCTGTCGATATACCTTCTTGGTCTGAAAAAAAGCAGGTCCTCGACAGTTCTGATATCAAGTTCCCCGGCAAAGACAGAAAATTTTTTATCTCCAATACCGGGAATATTCTTGATTGAAATATCAGAGAGTTTCAAAAGTTATTCCTCTTCGGCAATGTACCATACTGAATTCGGAATCTGAACATATTTACCGTCTTTATCATAAAAGAATATATAATTCCGGTATTCTTCTCCGGAAGTCAGCTTTTGTACGCCGGTCCATCTTTTTATAATTTTACCGTTAACATCAAACACCGTTATTGTAAGATTCTGTCCTGTTATTGTCTCAATCTGGCGTTTTACCTTATTCCGCTGTTCATAAGTAAAAAAATATTTCAAATAAATAAATAAACCTGCAGCGGAAAGGATCAGCATTATGATTAGAAAAATTCCTGCTTTTGTTTTGAAATTCATTTTTTTCTCCTTTATTTTATCTGTTTGCCCAGAATGTTCTGGTAAACAGAACAAGTACAGTATAAAGCTCAAGTCTTCCGATCATCATTGCCAGTGAAAGAAACCATTTAACATATGCGGGAAAAAAATGATAGTTTTCTGTCGGGCCTATAAGTCCGAAACCCGGGCCGATGTTTCCGAGAGCGGCGAGTGAGGTTGTAAGTGATGTAACAATATCGACATCGGCGGTTGATACAACAAGAGTTGTAATAAGCAGAATAAGTATGTAAAGAAAGAAAAATCCGGAAATTGCATAGGCAATGTCTTTTCTTACGGTATGACCGTTTACCTTCAGTGTAAATACACCTGACGGGTGCAGAAGATATTTCATTTCATTAAATCCTTTTTTAAAAAGAGTCATAAAACGAATTACTTTTATGTTTCCACTTGTTGAACCTGAGCATCCTCCGATAAACATTATCAAAAAAAGAATTGTCTGTGAGAAATAAGGCCAAAGTTCATAGTCGGCAGTTGCAAAACCGGTTGTAGTAAGTATAGATGCAACCTGAAATGTAGAATACTGCAAACCCTTGTTAAATGAAACTACTTCATGTTTCATTAAGTTAAAAGTAATCAATAAAGAAGAAATAATAAAAATCAGAATATAAACTCTCAATTCCTGATCACGTAAAAACTGCGATATCTTCCCAGTAATAAATTTATAATGCAGTGAAAAATTCATTCCTCCTAAAAGCATAAAAAACGTAATCACTCCCTGGATGTAAGCAGAATCGTAATGACCCACACTTTTATTTTTAATCGAAAAACCTCCGCCGGAAAGTGAACCAAAGGTGTGTGTCAAAGCGTCAAAAAGACTCATCTTACCGGCAACTAAAAGAATTGTCTGTATTATAGTTAAGCCTATGTATATATACCACAATTTTTTTGCGGTACCGGAAATCCTTGGTGAAATTTTATCCATTGACGGTCCTGGCGCTTCCGCTTTTATTAATTGAATTCCACCGATACCTAACATCGGCAATATTGCAACTGTCAAAACAACAATGCCCATTCCCCCCAGCCAATGTGTGAGTGATCTCCAGAAAAGTATTGAACGCGGAAGAATTTCTATATCTATCAAAATTGATGCCCCAGTTGTTGAATAGCCGGACATTGCTTCAAAATAGGCATCAGTTATCGAAGGAATTGATTTAGAAATGATGAACGGCAAACATGAAAATAATGAAGCAGATATCCATGCAAAAGTTACAAATATAAAACCATCCCTTGCAGTTAAATCATTAATCTTATTATTTCTTTCAATAATCAGAACAATTGAACTTATTATAATAATTAATGCAATTGTAATTATAAAACCTTTAAACGGTGCTGTTTCGTGAAGATAGTAGGCCATTATTAAAGGGATCAGCATGAAACCTGCAATAATAAGAAGAACAATGGATAATACTTTTATTATGTTTCTAATACTCATAGTCAGCTGTTAAAAATCTTTTCGATTTTATTTATAGATTCTTTTGATGTAATTGTCAGAATTACATCGCCCGGCTGAATTGAAAAATTACCATCAGGTATGATGTTTTTCCCGTTTCTTGAGATACCGATAATGAGAGAGTTCGGAGGCATCTGTATGGATTTAATCGGTTTATTTATCAGATTTTCCTGATCTGATATGAAAAATTCTGAAATTTCCGCTTTACCGTCAAATATACTAAAAACTGTTCGGACATTTCCTTTCCGGATATGTTTCAGAATTGTATTCACTGAACTTACCTTTGGACTGATTGCAGAATCTATTCCAAGCTGTGTTGAAAGATGCAGGTAATTATTATTAATTACAAGTGAGATTGCACGGTGTGTACCGAGTTTTTTAGCATATATCGCAGAAAGAATATTAAGTTCCTCATTGTTTGTAATCATTACGATCAGATCATATCCGGCAATATTCTCAATATCAAAGATCTGTTCATCACGGATATCGGCATTCAGTACGAGTACATCAGGATATTTTTCAGATATTTTTTTGCAGATATCATAATCGGATTCAATAATTGCCAGCTGCCGGTTTCCTGATTCAACAAGCTTATCAAGAACCGCTGTTCCTATTTTTCCGCCGCCTACAATTATTATTTTCCGGAGATTTTCCTTGGCGTTTCCGATTTTAACAAATATTTTTTCAAAGGTGAGATGTTCTGCGACAATATATACAATATCTTCCGGATTAATAACCGTGTTCCCGAAAGGAATTATAAGCTCATTCTTTCTACGGATAGCCGCGACAAGAAAATCATTATCTATTTCAGTTTTAAGATCTTTGATTGTTTTTCCTGCAAATCCCGGATAACCGGCCATATTTATATTTCTTATCTGCACATCAATGTTCTGAAAAGAAACCAGATCACTGAGAGCACCCGATTCAATTGTTTTTATTATCTGCTCTGCAGCTTCTGTTTCGGGATTTACGATATAATCTATACCCAGAAATTTTTCTGAAATTATTTTTGAATCAATATAATTAAGATTTCTGATTCTGGCAATTTTATTGGGAACATTGAACTCACTCGATACTATTCCGCATGAAATCATGTTTACTTCATCTGATTCGGTAACACAGATGAAAAACTCTGCATCTTTAATTCCTGCATCAATAAGATCATCAACGCAGGTACTCGAACCGCAGACAACAAAACAGTCAAGATTATTATTTACAAATTTGGCTCTGGCGGGATCTTTTTCAATTACAACTACATCTTTATTTTCAAGAATAAGATGATTTGCTATCTGATAACCAACAGCTCCGGCACCTACAATTATTATCTTCATATGGTTCTA
Organism: Spirochaetota bacterium; assembly: GCA_016928815.1. Classification (GTDB taxonomy): domain Bacteria; phylum Spirochaetota; class UBA4802; order UBA4802; family JAFGJZ01; genus JAFGJZ01. The sequence continues at coordinate 5,354 of JAFGJZ010000065.1, read as the reverse complement.
AATTTAAAAAAAACTGATTAATTGTCAAGCGGTTTTACTTGACAAACATACTAAACATCTGTTATGCTGTAATTATGGACAAAATTATTATGCATATTGACATGGATGCTTTTTTCACTTCTGTTGAACAGGCCGATAATCCGCAGCTGAAAGGCAAACCGGTAATTGTCGGTTCAGACCCGGACAACGGAAATGGAAGAGGTGTTGTGAGTGCTGCAAGTTATGAAGCCCGAAAATACGGCATAAAATCAGCAATGCCGATATCAAAGGCCTATAAATTATGTCCAAATGGAATTTTCATCAGACCGAGAATGCATAGATACGGCGGGATATCCTCACGAATAATGGAAATATTCAGGAAGTATACGCCTCTTGTGGAACAAATCAGTGTAGACGAAGCTTTTCTTGACTGTACCGGAAGCTGTGCGCTTTTCGGCACACCACCGGAAATTGCAAAAAAAATTAAAAGTGATATTTACGAATCAACAGGTCTTACTGCATCAATCGGAATTTCAGGCAATAAATCCATATCAAAAATTGCAAGTGAACTTCAGAAACCTGACGGTCTCGTCCTATGTCCTCCGGGTGAGGAAAAAAATTTCATTTCCATGCTTCCAATCGGAGTAATATGGGGAATAGGCAAAAACAGCCAGAAGATTTTTCATAATCTGGGTATAAACAAAGTTAAAGATATTGCTTCAATGAGTGTAAAAGATCTGGAAAAACTTTTCGGTAAAACAGGCATCCATTTATGGCAGCTTGCAAATGGAATTGACAGCCGTAAGGTTAATTCCGATTTTGATTACCAGAAATCAATCAGCAGAGAAGTAACATTTAACAGAGATACCGACAGTTTTGAAACTTTAAAAAAATCACTTTTTGAAATAATTGACAATGTAAGTCATAATCTGAGAAAATCAGACATGTCTGCAAAAACAGTTTTCATAAAACTCAGGCGTTCCGATTTTTCCACCTTTACGCGAAGTTACAGTTTTAATTTTCATACAGACAGCAACACCGTCATCTACAGTGAATGTCTGAAAATGCTTCTGCAGCTTATGGAATCCCAAAAAGATATTGACCTCAAAATAAGACTTATCGGGGCAGGGGTATCAAATCTCATACTTAACGAGAATTTTGAAGAATCACAGCTGGACCTGTTTACAAACTGTTCGGCAGATAAAATTGAGGCAAAAAGCGACAGCATTTACGATCTGCTGAAAAATAAATACGGAAATAAGGTTAAAAAAGCTTCAATGCTTGAATGAATCATTTACCGGAATCAGAAAAGTAAATCTTGTTCCGTTTATCTTTGCAGATAATGATTCGGTCATAATAATCCAGTTCTGAATTTCTGCTGCATGTTTTACAATCGCAAGTCCCAGTCCTGTTCCTCCTGTAGATCTTGAACGTCCCTTATCGACTCTGTAAAATCTTTCAAATATTCTGTCTATCGATTCATCGGGTATGCCGATTCCGGTATCTTCGAATACAAGCCTTATTCTGTTATCATCATCAGAAGCAAGTGAGATAATAATTTCCCCGCCTTCTTTATTGTAATTAATCGCATTATCTATTACATTAAAAATGAGCTGCTCGGTCAGAAATTTATTGGCATGAATAAACCTGCAGTTCATATCAATACTGTTCCTTACTGATATGCTTTTACGGACTATTTTTGGTGTAAGGGAGGCAAGACAGCTGCTGACAATTTCATTAATATCGATTTCTTCGAATTCAAATTCACCGGAGGTTTCCAGACGGTTAAGTTTAAGCATGTCATTTATTATTGCATTCTGTCTGTCAAGATTTGATATTGATCGTGAAATGAAATCTTTCCTTAACTCTGCATTATCCTGCTGCATCTGAATAGTTTCAAGATAACCTTTTATAATCGCAATCGGAGTTTTTAATTCATGTGAAAGATTCCCGACAAGATCGGTTTTCATCTGCTCTATCTGCTTTTTTTCACTTATGTCATGAAAAACAATGAGCATGCCCGCAAGTGAATCGCTGCCGGAAATGGTACTTAAAAAAATATCAAATATCCTTTCGCGTGAGAATTTATGCTCAAATATTTCATCAGTCTGTCTGTTAATTGCTTTTGCGATTCTGCTGTTAAGTTTGGTACCTCTGATAATTTCATAATATTTCCTGCCTGAAGGATCATCCTTTAAGTTATACAGAATTCTGAATGCATTATTGGAAAGAATTATATAACCTTCATTGTCAATTACAACAATCGGGTCTGAAATGGTTTCCAGCGTTACGGAAAGTTTTTCCCTTTCAACCGTAAGCTTATAAATATGCGTTTCAAGATTATCAGCAAGTCTGTTTAATGATCTTTGCAGTATTCCAAGTTCATCACTGCTGAAATCAACTATCCTGTGTGAGAAGTTACCTGCTGCAAAATTTTCAGCAAACAGTATTGTCTTTCTGACCGGATTTGAAATTTTTTTTGAAATGATTATATTAAAAAACAGGGAGACAATAAATGCAGACAATCCCACAAGAATTATCAGCCTGTTTATTTTCATCATAATCGTATCAATTTCAGTCATTGGACGTGAAATTCTGATGTAGAAATCCTTTTTTGATGAAATTTTAGCAACGTACAGCATTCTGCTGCTGATTGTACTGCTGAAACGCAGACTGGATCCTGTGGTTTTTTCCCTTGCTGCCTGAAGTTCCGGTCTGTAATAATGATTTTCAAGTGATTCGGGATCAGATACAAATGAGTCTGCCTTTACTTTGCCTTCAGCGTCTATCAGGGTAATTCTGTCTCCGATTGAACCTGATAATTTGCGGATAGTGTTCTGAAGTTCGGTTTCAGAAGTTTTACTGATATCATCTTCAAGTATATATGCGGTATTTATTAAATTATTTTCTATGGATTTAATATAGGTTTCTTCTATAATCTTATTGGTAAATATCAGAAGTCCGCTTATTATAACGATGATAAGAAAAGAATAGGATAAAAAAATCCTGTAAGTTATTGATCCTGGATTTATTAATTTACTCTGTTTCTTTAAACCCATATCCGACTCCGGAGAAAGTGGTGACAATATTTTTATATGGTCCGAGTTTTTTTCTTAAATTCATGATATGAACATCAATTGTTCTGTCAACGACGTATACGTTATTTCCCCTTACTGAATCAATAATATTGTCTCTTGAAAAAACTTTTTCAGGAGTCCTTAGAAAAAGATGAAGCAGTTCAAATTCAGTTTTTGTCAATTTCACATTTTTCGAATCAATAGTAAGACGGTAACTTTCAGGATTAAGTTCCAGTCCTTTGTATTTTATAATCTGAGTAGAGGATGATTTTTCAGTATTTGAAGAACCGGCAGACGAAGATCTTCTTAGTACAGCCTTAATTCTGGAAATAAGTTCCTTAATGCTGAAAGGTTTTGTAAGATAATCGTCACCTCCAAGTTCAAGCCCCAGCACTTTATCAAACTCCTCGGATTTCGCGGAAAGAAAAATTACCGGAATGTTCTGATAAACAGCGTTCTCTCTTAAAGCCTTGCAGAATTCATAACCATCCATTCCATCCATCATGATATCAAGAAGAATCAGATCAGGTATGATATTTTTTTTCAGCTGCTCCAGCGCCTTTTCAGCTGAACTGAACAGTTCAACATCGAAATTTGCCGAACCGAGATTAATTCTTATTATTTCCAGCAATTCCTCTTCATCATCTATTGCAAATATCTTTTTCTTCATCAGTGCGTCATCTTCCTTTATGCCTGATATTTTTTCCTTCGATATAATATATTGAACGTTCAGCAATATTTTTAATATGATCTCCGATTCTTTCAAGAGATTTTGATACTTCTATCAGACACAGCGCCTGTGAAAGAATCGAAGGATTTTCATTAATGAACGTAATTAATTCCCTGTATAGCTGCGTATTGATATCGTCAAGAATGTCATCTCTAAGAATAACTTCCTCAGCAAGCTCGGCATTCATTGTTACAATCGATTCCAGAACATCCTTGAGCATCTGAATACAGATTTCAGACATTCTCGGAATATCAACAAGCGGTTTAAGAAGCTTCTGTTTGCCTATTTTCACAGTCTGTTTGGCAATTTTGGCCGACAAATCGGCAATTCTTTCAATATCAGTGTTAATTTTCAGTATTGAATGAATAAGCCTGGCATCCGTTGCGGCCGGCTGCCGTGTAACAAGTATTTTTATACATTCTTCATCGATTGCATTTTCAAATTTATCAATTTTCTTATCGTTTTTTATAACCTGTTTAGCTCTGTCAATATCCTGAGTTCTCAGTGATTCTATTGATTCTTTCAGGGCATCTACAGACAAATCAAGCATTTTATACATGCTTTCTTTCAAATTATCAAGATCTTTTTCAAGATGTGTATGCATTGTCTACCTCATATCATTTTTATTTTTTTAAAATTTCAGGATATCAGCCGAATTTTCCAGTAATATAATTTTCCGTCATCTCGTTAGACGGGTTTGTAAAAATCTTTTCTGTGGAATCAATTTCAATCAGTTTCCCAATATAGAAAAAAGCCGTAATATCACTGACCCTGGCAGCCTGCTGCATGTTATGCGTGACAATAACTATTGTGTATTTTTTCTTTAAATCCTGTACAAGTTCCTCAATTTTAAGTGTTGAAACCGGGTCCAGTGCTGAAGCAGGCTCATCCATAAGTATGATTTCAGGCTCAATGGCAATTGTTCTTGCAATACACAGTCTCTGCTGCTGCCCGCCGGACAATGTCATTGCAGAATCATTCAATCTGTCTTTTACCTCATCCCAAAGGGCGGTCGCTTTCAATGTTTCCTCAATTTTATTTTCGATTACATATTTATCCTTTATTCCGTTCACACGCATACCGTATGCAATGTTATCCGCTATGGTTTTCGGAAAAGGATTTGATTTCTGAAAAACCATCCCGACCTTTCTGCGCAGAGAAGTTATATCATACTCATTACTGAAAATTGATTTATCATCGATTTTAATATCACCGTTATATGAAATTCCCGGAATGATATCGTTCATTCTGTTTATGCATCTTAAAAAGGTTGATTTTCCGCATCCGGAAGGACCGATCAGCGCCAGAACACTGTTTGTTTCGACTTCAATACTTATATCTTCCACGGCTTTTTTCCCTGAATAGGAAAATGAAAGATTATCAACAGTAATTTTAGTTTCTTTTTTCATTAAATTTATCCTGTATTTATTCACTTGAAGATAATTAACCCGCAGTTTATGAATTTTTTATGAAGATTTTATAAATATATTCCAAAGATTGGGCATCAGCCGGAATTTCATGTAATTATAAAAAATTCATATTTATAAGAAATTCAGATTTTCTTCATA
>JAFGJZ010000064.1 GCA_016928815.1 Spirochaetota bacterium | reverse complement strand
CTCTGCAGATCACATTCGGATAACCGGGTGTGTCAAGAAGTTCAAGGACGGAAAATTCCCCCTGCGTTTTCAGCTTTCTTGCAAGATAACTTTCTTTTGATCTCTGAAGTATTTTTATCACGCGTCCGGAAAATTCATTCCTGCGGAAATCAGTAATCGCAATTTTTACGGTGTCTCCCGAGTGGGCGTTAAGGGTATTTTTTTTATCAATGAAAATTTCATGTATGGGAAGCTCGGCGATTCCGTCTCCTTTTTTGCCGCTTCTGAAGACTGCTGTGTTTTCAAAATTTTTGTTTCTTGAAAAACTGTTGTTTTTTCTGGATATGTATCCAATTAATTCAAGAACGTTTAATGTTTCATGTATACGCCTTATATCTTTCTGGTCTGAAGAGGCGGGTTTGCGTTCCTTTTTGCCTTTTCGGTTTCTGCCTTTTTTAATTTTTGCGGCTTTTCCGGAAATAAAAATATCTATAAGCTGATCGGATGTAAAAGAAAAATCTTTTGCATTTATGAATTCAATTATCTTTTTTGATGAAAGTGACACGCAGTCTCCTTTGAAAATATTTTAATTTTAATTATTCGTCACCGTCATCTGAATCGTCAGCTGAATCAGTCTGGGCTGAAATTTCAGATTCTTTTAAATGCGCGGTTTTTCTGATTTCATCAATTTCATCCTTTTTGACATCAATCTGTTTCAGGTAATCCGAAACCCTGTCGCATAGATCGGAAACGTTCGTTCCCTTGAACGGAAGCTCAGTGACACCGCTGTCTCTGATCATGAAAACCTCTTTGCCGAGTTCCTTGTACAGTTTTGAAATATCGGATTCAATCTTTTTAATATCAATGTTCAGTTTCGTTATTTTTGCGTATTCTTCAGTTTTTACGCTGAATTTCTGTGCAAATACATTTAGAGAATCTTTAAATTCCTTGAATGACATATTATCTCCTTGAAAGTAAAAATTAATTTTTCTAATTATAAGTATAGGGGCTTATATAGTAAACAATAAATTATCTGTATGGTAAAATTAAAATTTTAAGTAAGTAAATAGATATACTACTAAATTGATAGTAATGATAGTATTATATCTTGACAAAATTTAATATTGCGGTATGTTTGTATCTGATCAGGAGGAATTATATGAAAAAAATTTATGAAAATATTACCGGTACAATTGGTAATACTCCGCTGGTTAAAATCAATAACCTTAATAAAGGAAATGCTGAAATTCTTGTTAAACTGGAATCATTTAATCCGGTATCGTGTGTGAAAGAACGTATTGCACTGGAAATGATTGAAGCAGCCGAAAAGGAAGGAAAAATCACGTCTGATACTGTAATTATTGAACCTACAAGCGGCAATACGGGAATAGGACTTGCGTTTGTCTGTGCAGTAAAAGGGTACAGGCTGATTCTGACCATGCCTGAAACAATGAGTGCTGAAAGAAGACAGATATTAAAAATTTTTGGAGCAGAACTTGTCCTGACTGAAGGTTCAAAAGGGATGAAAGGCGCAATCGAGAAAGCTGAAGAGCTTAACAGAGAGATGGTTGGAAGTTATATGCCGCAGCAGTTTGACAATCCTGCAAATCCTGAAGTTCACCGGAAAACCACCGCTGAGGAAATCTGGAAAGATACAGACGGTAAGGTTGATGTTTTTATCGCAGGAGTCGGTACAGGCGGTACCATCACCGGTGTGGGCGAAGTACTGAAAAAAAGAAATCCTGATGTAAAGATAATTGCGGTTGAACCGTTTGAGTCCCCGGTTATCTCCGGCGGAAATTCAGGATCTCATAAGATACAGGGAATCGGTGCAGGCTTTATTCCGAAAAATCTTAATACCTCAATTCTTGATGAAATTATTCCAGTGAAGGGTGATGATGCGGGTGAAACGGCAAGACAGCTTGCATTAAAAGAAGGTATTCTTGCAGGCATCTCAAGCGGAGCAGCTCTGAATGCTGCACTAACCGTATCCGGAAGACCTGAAATGAAGAATAAAAGGATTGTGGCTATTCTTCCTGATACCGGGGAAAGGTATCTTTCAACATGGCTGTTTGAAAGTTACAGGAATTAAGCGTCTTCCTGATTCCGTAAAAGGCTGTCTGATAAAATTTTAAGGAAGGTTGAAATATGAAGCTATCGACCCGTTCGAGATACGGTGTCAGACTGATGATTGAACTTGCACTGAACCATCAAAACGGTTTCATGCAGTTAAGTACCATTTCTCAAAAACAGGACATTTCACTGAAATATCTCGGACAGATTGTTATTCAGCTTAAAGGAGCAGGACTGGTCATGTCGGGACGGGGTAAAAACGGAGGATATTCCCTTTCAAAATCTCCTTCAGATATAAATCTCCGTCAGGTAGTGGAAGTTCTTGAAGGCGGAATATCACTTGTTGAATGTATTCCTGATTCAGACTGCAGCCGCGCGGGTGTATGCGTGACCCGTGAAATATGGAAACAGCTTTCAGACGATATGGCATCGAAACTGGAAAAAATCAGTCTTCAATATCTTGCTGATAAATCTGCTGCTGACGCAGCAAATAATTACTGCATTTAGCATTCCTTCAGCGGTGAGGGTTCTGCTTGTAAGCAGGAGCAATTTTTGCGTTTGGACAAACGCGGGCTTTCGGCATTTCTTTTTTCATTGCAAAAAAAGAAATGCCTGGCAAAGAAAAAATGCTAGTCCTCAGGCGCCGGACGGCTTGCACAATCCGAAGATCATCCTGATCCGGAATTGTGCGTGCTGCTGCCTCGTACAGCAGCATACCGGAGTATATCCCATGGTAAAAATTTTCTTAAAAACTATCAAGGATGAAACACTAACTTTGACAACTCTATACATAATATTTTAAAATTATAACTGGTAAATTTATCTTATAATGGAGGACTTGAAACCTAGTGATATAATCTGGTATGCTGAGCAGGAGGCTCAGCACCGTCAAATTATTGGACATGGATGGCCATATAATTTGACAGCCCCGGCGGCAATTGAGCCGGAGCAATTTTTCTTTGGTTACTTTCTTTTTTGAAATAAAAAAGAAAGTGACAAACCCACGCCAGTTCTGGCGTGAAAGTTCGTTCTGCTTCCATGCAGAAACTGCAGTTTGCAGGCACCGTGCCTGCGAAGAAAGTTGCTCCTGCCTGCAAGCAGGTATAAATTGTGCTTGCAAAGTTTGCATATTCTTTAAATAAGTAAACATGCAGATACCATTTCACAGACCATATATGACTGACGATGAGGTTCAGGCGGCTTCCAGAGCTATCCTTAACGGATGGCTTACCATGGGTGAAATTTCCTTTAAATTTGAAAATGACTTCAGACAGAAAGTCGGAAGTTCGCATGCTGTTGCTGTAAACTCATGTACTGCAGCACTCCATCTTGCATTGTGTGCGATTAATCTTGAGGCAGATGATGAAGTGATTATTCCGGCCGACACATTCACGGCAACAGGGGAGGTCATAACATATTTTAAGGCTAAACCCGTAATTGCAGATATCGAAAAAGATACACATAACATCAGCATTAAATCAATTGAAGAAAAAATTACACCCAGAACCCGTGCAATCATACCTGTACATTTTTCCGGGCAGCCCTGTGACATGGATGAAATCATGTCTATTGCAGAAAAACATAAACTCAAAGTAATTGAAGATGCTGCACATGCATTTCCGGCAAGGTATAAAAACCGGAATGTCGGAACGATAGGCGACATCACAGCCTTCAGTTTCTATGCGACCAAAACCATCACTGCAGGTGAAGGCGGCATGATTACTACGGAGAATGAGGAGTGGGCTCAGCGTATGAAAATGCTTCGTCTTCATGGAATTTCAAAAGACGCCTGGAAAAGATACAGTGCAGAAGGAACCTATGTCTATGACGTTATTGAGCCGGGTTTTAAATATAATCCGACTGACATCAGTTCAGCAATTGCATCTGTTCAGCTTTCAAAAAGCGATGAAATGAATGACAGAAGACTTCAGATCACGCAGCGTTACATTGAGGCATTCCGTAATAATGATGCCTTTATTCCCTATGTTGTGAAACCCGACCGTGAAACATGCTGGCATCTGTATCCGCTGAGACTGAATCCTGAAGCGCTTTCAATTTCGCGTGATGAATTCATGATTAAACTTAAGCAGAAAGGCATTGTCACTTCGGTGCATTTCATTCCTCTTTACAGATTTACATGGTACAAAAATCAGGGATGGGATGCTGCAGATTTCGCAAACTCGGAATGGGTTTTTGAAAGGGAAATCTCACTGCCGATTTATCCTTCACTGACTGATGAAGAGGTTGATTATGTTATTGAAAATGTGATTGAAATTGCTGCTCAGAATTTACGTATAGGCAGTCCTGCCAGATGAAAAAAAAGCGAATACTTATATACGGGGCTGGTTTTGCCGGACGGGTAATTTTAAAGGAGATTTTAAAAAGCAACAAGACCGCATTTATTGCAGGTTTCATCGATGATGATGACGCTAAGATAAACAAGACGATTGATAACAGGCCGATTCTCGGAAGCAGAAATGATCTCATCGCTATTTTGAAATCACAGCGTATTAATAAAATCATTTTTGCACTTCCGTCAAAAGTTAAGAAAATCATTAACAGCACTGCTGCAGAAATTATAAATCTTTTCCCTGACATGGAAATCGAGATACTCCCGAACATTACAAGATACTTTGATTATCACCTTCTTGCAGATCTTGAAACTGTTTCTCTTACCGAGATTCTTGACAGAGATGAGATTGAACTCGACATTTCGGGAATTAATCTGTTTTTAAAAAATAAAACTGTTTTAATTACAGGTGCCGGCGGATCAATCGGCTCGGAACTTTCAAAACAGATTCTGCGTTTCGGCATAAAAAAACTGATATGTCTCGGCCGCGGCGAGGATTCAATCTATAAACTTGCACGCCGGCTGAAGGAATATGAAGCGGAATGTGAAATCGTTTTCAGGATTGCTGATACCAAAAATGCGGAAATGATGAACAGAATTCTTGCAGATTACTCACCGCAGATAGTTTTTCACGCCGCCGCACACAAGCATGTGCCTGCGATGGAAATGAATCCGCATGAGGCTTTTCTTAACAATGTTCAGGGTACGTTAAATGTTCTTGAGGCGTGCAGAAAAAGTAAAATTGAAAAATTCATTTTCATTTCAACAGACAAGGCAGTTAACCCGGTGAATGTAATGGGCGCAACAAAACGTGCAGGCGAGCTGCTTACTTTGACCTATGCTGCAAAAAAATATCTCAACACATCAATCGTGCGTTTCGGAAATGTAATCGGAAGCCGTGGTTCTGCTATTCCTCTGTTTATGGATCAGATCCGATGCGGCGGACCGGTGACTGTTACGCATCCCGACATTCAGCGCTTTTTCATGTCAATTCCCGAAGCAGTACTTCTCGTAATCAACGCTGCAATGTTCAATCACGGCAATGATGTATTTCTTCTCGACATGGGTGAACCTTATAAGATACTTGATGTGGCAAAAAAGCTGATCAAAAATTCCGGATTTGTTCCGGACGAAGACATCATGATTGAGTTTACAGGCCTCCGTCCCGGCGAAAAACTTTTCGAGGAACTGAGCTACGGTTCGGAGAAAAAGGAATCGACTCCGAACAAATCAATCTTTCTGCTGAAACACGAACCTGTTGATGTAGATACCGAAATGGTCAGAAAGATTTCATCTGAAATTCAGATGAAAACTGACATGGAAGTCCGGGAGATACTGAAAAGTATTGTGAAGGATTATACTTACAGTGGGGATGCAGTCAGTCATAAGAGGATAGTGAGTTGAAAACGGGGGGTTTTTGTTTTATAAGTTAACTATCATTTAAAAACTGAATAATTGAAAATGGATAATGGCATGAGAGATATTGCAAAATTTTTCAAATTTGTTTATATGCGTTTCATAATTGTTGGAATTCTTTTTATATTATTCTATTCTCTGATTTCTTATGTATTTGTCATTAGAAATGAATATTTTAAAATCGATTATGATTATCTCAGATTTTATCTTCCTCTTGTTTTTTCTTTTATTGTTCTTCTTTTATTCTTCAGACCCAGACTGCGATTGTTGAATTTTGAGAATAAAAAAACGAATGTGTTATACAGTTTTGTTTATTTATTTGCAGCCTTTGCACTTACGTTTCCTACATTAATGATACAAGATTACTTTGAAACTGCACTTGGAAAGATGACAAAAGTTGAACATGTTGATCAGATAATTACTGTACCTGAAACCGGATATTATACTATAGAAAATTTATTACTGGATAAATCAAAACTCTGCTCTGAATCAGATTATTTTGTTGCTGGAGATGGAAAAGATAATCTGAATTTCCGTTGTTATATTTGCTGCCCGATTCTTAATCCAGAAAAAGAATCCGAAAATTTAATTTTTTCTGTATGGTACGGGATTGAATACAGTGAGCGTATTGACAATGATTTAAGTGAATCAGAAAAAGACATTAAATGGGACAAATTTATTGATGATTGTTTTGATGATTTCGAAAATAAAAATCCTAATGAGGTTAAATATCTAAAAAGAATTTCATACAGTAAGGAATTTGACTTTTTTGAAAAAGCAATTCATGAATACGAATTTAACAAATCTATTAAAGAGATAATTGTACTCACCCCTGTATTTGAATCATTTGAGTCACGAAAGATTCCTGGATTATCTTCTATTTTAGGATCTTTTCTTATATTTGCTTTCATTGTGTTTTTTATATCTGTATGGATTCCATTTCATCAGGAAAGATACAATAGATTTATTCAGGGAAAGCCTGATCGAAATGATGAATTAAACAAGTTTCTTACATTTATGATACCCCGGCAGGATTATTTTTTCACTCCCATATTAATAATAATTAATTTACTGATATTTTTAATTATGGTATTCTCCGGTCTGGGATTTATATCATTTGAGGCTCAATCATTACTGGATTGGGGAGCTGATTACAAACCTCTTGTACTTCAAGGGCAATATTGGCGGTTACTTACAAACATTTTCATTCATGGCGGTTTAATGCATGTATTAATGAACTGTTATGGATTGTTTTTTGCAGGAGTGTTTCTTGAACCGGCAATCGGGAAATGGAGATTTCTTGTTTCATATTTAATAACCGGAATAATTGCCAGTACAGGCAGTATCATGTGGCACAAAGAATCTATTATAAGTGTCGGTGCATCAGGAGCAATTTTCGGTATTTTCGGTGTTTTTTTAGCACTACTGACAACAAACTATTACAACAAGGGCATTAAATTGTTCTTCATGATTAATGCGGGAATTTTTACAGGTTATAATCTGATAATGGGACTTGCCGGAGGAATTGATAATGCGGCTCATGTTTCTGGTCTTTTAAGCGGTTTAATTGCCGGTTACATATTGTATTTTACTTTAAGAGGGAAAAAGCACGAATTTTCCTGATGTGGCAGAAGAGTAGAGACAATTGTGAGTGGTGTCGAAAAGATTGAATTTTATATTCGCTAAATTTACTTGTATTTTTGAAAGCTTTAAATTAGTATAGTATTTTGTGAAGTGAATATGTAATGCAGTTTAACAATTATTGAATTCTACAAAACATCAATATTTGACAAAAAAGAGGTAAATGATGGCTCAAAAATATTCATCATCGGATTTTGCTGAAGATGTTCTTAAGAATGCAACCAAACCTCTACTTTATCAAGAAATTTGGGATTTAGGAAAAGATACAGAGTGACCTTACCCCGATAATGTAGACAGTAAGTTAAGCCGATTAAAATAACAAGGAGAAAATTAAAATGAAAAATCGGCGTAAATTTG
>JAFGJZ010000063.1 GCA_016928815.1 Spirochaetota bacterium | reverse complement strand
TCCGAATGTGATCTGCAGAGGACAGGTCAACAGCAAATCAATTCTAAAAATTGAACTCACAGGGAAAACAATTGCCTCACTTCCGGAATGTGAAATAGTTTCCACAGCTTCCGAAGACCCGGATAAATTTGATTTTGAACGTGTCGTGCTGAGACACCGGCTTCCCGACATGTACGAAAACACATACCGTGAGGAAGATTTCATCTCTCAGTTAGGCGGCCGTGAAATTTCCGACAGGAAGGATTTCACCGGCATCTACACAGTCACTATCGACGGTGAAACGGCCAAGGATTTTGACGATGCAGTTTCACTTGAAAAAAATTCAGACGGTTACATTCTTTACGTGCATATCGCCGACGTTTCAGCATACATCTCAAAAAATTCTCCTCTTGACAGGGAGGCCTTAAACAGAGGTAATTCATATTACCTCGGAAACAGGGTAATTCCAATGCTGCCTGAGGTTCTTTCAAACAATCTCTGCAGTCTGGTACCTCACAAGGAAAGACTTACCCTGACAGCGGTAATGAATTATGACTCTGCCGGCAGAATAAAAAAATCCTATTTCACACGTGGAAAAATATACAGTGACCGCCGGCTTACTTACAACCTTGCCGATAAAATACTCGATGAAAATTCAACTTCAGATGAATCATACAGTCTTCTTTCTGAACTTTATGAATTCACTAAAATTCTGAAAGAAAGACGCATTGAAAACGGACGTATAGATCTTAACCTGTCGGACAACGTACTGGTTTATGAAGATAACAGGTTCACAGGCATTAAGCCGGCAAAAAGGCTCAAAAGTCATTCAATTATTGAGGAATGCATGCTCAGCGCGAATGAAGTCGTTTCCAAAGCAATTAAGGATTCAGGAACTGCGTCCCTTTACAGAATCCATGAGGATATGAGTGCGGAAAATATTCTTAAAATCAAGAAATTTCTGAACTCGCTGGGCATTCATGTTAAAAAACAGAAAGACATAGGGAAAACACTTCAGGATATAATAAGTTCAGTAAAATCAAGAGAATATGAACAGGTAGTGAATTTCATAATTCTTAAATCAATGATGCAGGCATATTATGACGTTGAGCCTATCGGACATTTCGGCCTTGGCTTTGATGATTATACGCATTTCACTTCTCCAATAAGAAGATATCCTGATCTCATAGTTCACCGCTGTCTTAAAACCATGATTGACAAAGACAAACCGGCCTACTCTAAAGAGGAACTTGCAATCATCGGCGAGAAAACCTCCAAGACAGAAAGGTTTGCACAGAAAGCCGAGCGTGATCTTTATAAAATCAAAAGCTGCAGAATAATGGAAAATCATATTGGGGAACTGTTTGAGGGAATCATCAGCAGCATTGCAAGTTTCGGAATTTACGTTACTCTTGAAAAAATTCCCGTGGAAGGAATGATCCCCCTGAAACTGCTCACGGATGATTTTTATCTGGTAAAAGAGGATGACTATACCGTAATCGGCCGACGGCACGGAAGACGTTTCATTCTGGGAGATAAAATAATGATAAAGGTAATCCGCAGCGACTATGTCAGCATGCAGATTGACTTTGAATATATTAACTTACTTTAAGGAGTGTAAAATGGAATATTCACCTAAAGAAATTATTGATATGGCTGTGGAGCTTGAAAAAACCGGAAACTTTTTCTACAATGAGTGCGCTGAAAAATTTAAAAAATCGGAAGAATTGAAAGCGCTTTTCATTTTTCTGGCGGAAGAGGAACTTGAACACAAAAAAATATTTTCGGAAATGCTGTCAGGAATCGGCGGTTTAACCGGAAATTTTACGGATGAATACTTTGAATATCTATCAGCTGTAATTTCAGGACGTATCTTCAGAAGCGCGGATGACGTTTCCGCATTCATAAACGAAATAGATGATGTGACTGACGCTTTTCATGCAGCAATTCAGGCTGAAAAAGACTCAATTCTTTTTTATTCGGAAATGAAAACACTTTATTCTGCAGATGCGGATACTCTTAAAATTCTGGATACTCTTATTTATGCTGAAAGAACACATCTTGTAAAACTTACAAAAATGCTTGAAAATACATGATAAAAAAAGCGGAGTGTAACTCCGCTTTTTTTATCATGTATAAAATGACCTTCCGTCATCAAGAACGTCCTCATCACCGCTTAGCTGGGCAAATTCCTTTAGAAGCTCTTTCTGTCTTGAAGTTAATTTTTTTGGAACCGCAACGTTTACCCTGACAAGCTGATCACCCTTTCCGTATGAACCGAGAAACGGCAGACCGTTGCCTTTCAGCCTGAAAATATGGTTGTTCTGGGTACCTGCCGGTATTTTCATTTTAATCTTCTGTCCGTAAATCGTCGGAACCTTGATTTCACCGCCAAGACTGGCTAGCGGGAAACTTATATCCACAGTGGAGATGATGTCATTCCCGTGCCTTTCAAAATACTCATGTTTGCTTACATGAATCAGAACATATAAGTCTCCGCTTATTCCGTTGTTGGCTCCCTGCTCGCCCTCTCCGGTGATCTTCAGTCTTGAACCGGATTCTACTCCTGCAGGGATTTTAACGGTAATTTTTCTTTTGTTTACTGTTAATCCTGAACCATTACATTTCTTGCATGGATTGGAAATTATTTTCCCTTCACCGTTACATTTGTAGCATGTCTGGGTTATTGTAAAAAATCCCTGAGACTGTCTTGTCTGACCGGTTCCTGAACATACAGGGCATACCTGCGCCTTTGACCCCGGCGCTGCTCCTGAACCCGAACAGGTTGTACATGACTCGCGTCTTGGAATTTCAATCTGAACTTCCTTGCCTACGGCAGCATCCTCGAGATCAATTTTCAAATCATATTGAATGTCGGACCCGCGGGAAGTACGCTTACCGCTTCTTTTCTGCGATCCGCCGAATCCGCCTCCGAAAAATCCTTCAAAGATATCGCCGATATCAAAGTCGCCGAAAATATCCGAGAAATCAGTATATGCTCCGCGGCCGAATCCTTCAAAGTTGCCTATTCCTTCATGACCGAACTTATCATACTGAGCTCTCTTTTTAGGATCACGCAGAACTTCATAGGCCTCAGTAGCTTCCTTAAACTTTTCTTCCGCTTCCGGATTGTTCTTGTTTCTGTCCGGATGAAACTGCAGAGCAAGTTTACGGTAAGCGCTTTTTATTTCAGCTTCACCGGCATTTTTTTGAACACCCAGTATTTCATAATAATCCCTTTTTGCTGCCAAAATATCCTCACAATAGAATATTACGGTTCAGAAAACCCGTAAATTTATTTTTTATCTTCATCTTCAACTTCATATTCTGCATCATAAACATTGTCCGCTGAACCGGATTTGGAAGAATCATTATCCTTCGCTCCGGAACCTGTACCTGCACCGGCACCCGCTCCGGCATCCGGACCAGCCTGTGCCGAAGCCTGGCTGTACATCTTCTGTGCAAAACCGTGCGACGCTTTCTCTACATTCTGTTTTGCGTTTTTAATTCTATCAATATCATTTGTTTCAATCGCAGCCCTTAAATTTGCAACTTCTTTTTCAATAGATTCTTTTTCAGATGCATCCACCTTATCGGCATTTTCCTTAAGAAGTTTCTCAAGTGAATAGATTAATGTATCACTTTCATTCTTCACTTCAATCAGTTCACGCGCTTTTTTATCCTCATCAGCATGTGCTTCAGCATCCCTAACCATTTTTTTGATTTCATCTTCTGAAAGACCGCTTGATGATTCAATTCTTATTTTCTGCTCTTTGCCTGTACCTAAATCTTTGGCAGAAACGTGGACAATACCGTTTGCATCAATATCAAAAGTTACTTCTATCTGAGGTACGCCGCGAGGTGCAGGCGGAATGCTTGTAAGTTCAAATCGTCCAAGAGTTCTGTTCTGCGAAGCAAGTTCCCTTTCACCCTGAAGAACATGTATCGTAACAGCCGGCTGATTGTCAGCAGCTGTAGAAAACACCTGGCCTTTCTTTGTCGGAATTGTTGTATTTCTTTCAATAAGCTTTGTCATTACACCGCCCAGAGTTTCAATTCCAAGCGAAAGCGGAGTTACATCAAGCAGAAGAACATCATTTACATCACCTGAAAGAACTCCTCCCTGTATAGCAGCCCCAACAGCTACAACTTCATCAGGATTAACTCCCCTGTGAGGTTCCTTATTGAAAAGTTCCTTAACAAGTTCCTGAACGGCCGGTATACGGGTTGATCCTCCAACAAGAATGACTTCGTCGATGTCTGCCGCAGACATGCCTGCATCCTGCATTGCTTTTATACACGGCTCTTTTGTCGCCTGAACAAGATCATATGTCATCTGATCAAATTTACTTCTCGCAAGAGATATTACAAGGTGCTTGGGACCGTTCTGGTCCGCTGTCAGGAACGGAATATTTATTTCAGCAGACATTTTTGTAGAAAGTTCAATCTTTGCCTTTTCAGCGGATTCTTTAAGACGCTGCATAGCCATTTTATCATTTGAAATGTCAATTCCGGTCTGTTTTTTAAATTCATCAATCAGCCATTTCATGATAGCTGTATCAAAATCATCTCCTCCGAGATGCGTATTTCCGTTTGTTGATTTAACTTCAAAAACTCCGTCTCCAAGCTCAAGAATGGAAATATCAAAAGTACCGCCGCCAAGGTCATATACGGCTATCTTCTGATTCTTATTCCCCTTGTCCAGACCATATGCCAGCGCAGCAGCAGTAGGTTCGTTGATTATCCTTTCCACTTCAAGACCGGCAATTCTACCTGCATCTTTAGTAGCCTGACGCTGTGAATCATTAAAATAGGCAGGCACGGTTATTACCGCTTTTGTTACTTTTTCACCAAGGTAATCTTCAGCTGTTTCTTTCATTTTCTGCAGAATTCTTGCTGAAATTTCAGGAGGTGTAAAATTACCGCCTACCGTTTTCACGGTAACTCCGCCTTTTCCATCATCCATGATATTATACGGTACGTATTTTCTTTCGTCCGAAGTTTCACCGAAAGCCCGTCCCATAAATCTTTTTACCGATCTGATTGTATTTTCAGGGTTTGTAATAATCTGGTTTTTTGCAACCTGTCCGACAAGCCGCTCACCTTTATCCGTGTATGCAACTATTGAAGGAGTAGTTCTCTGTCCCTCAGAATTCTGAATTACCAGAGGTTCTCCGCCGGTCATTACCGCTACGCATGAATTAGTTGTCCCAAGGTCAATTCCAATTATTTTGCTCATATTTTTCTCCTTAAAATCTTTTTATCTGTAATTATTATTATCTTTATTCCGCACTATTTTCAGATGATTCATTTACCGCATTTGCAGTTCCTGCAGCAGCCGGTTTAGTAACACGTACTTTAGCACATCTGATTACAAATTCCTCAAATTTAAATCCTTTCTGATACACGTGTGTAACCGTATCATCATTTACCTCATCAGCAGTAGTAATTTCAATAGCCTCGTGAATGTTGGGATCAAACGCAACATTTTCAGATTCTATTTCCTCAATACCGTATTTTTCAAGCATCGTCTCAATGCTTCTGGAAATCATCCGAACTCCTTCGACATAAAGTTTATGTGCCTCTTCTATTGAAACACCCTCCTTTATTGTTTCTGCAGCATCACTTGCGCGCAGAAGATTATCATTAATTTCAATAATATCAACAGCGATGTCCTTTATTGATAATTTCTTATCCTGCTCAGCGTTTTTAAGCATTCTTTTCTTAAAATTTTCAAAATCAGCCTGACGCCTGATCATAAGATCCTTAATTTCAGCTATTTCTTTTTCCCGCTTTTCAAGTTCAGCCTTGAATTCAATTTCTTTCAATTCAGCAGCTGCATGAGCTTTGGATTCTTTCTTGTCATGTTTTGTTTTTTCAGAATGCTCATGTTCCTGAACATTCTCAGTGTTCTGTTCAGACACATTTAAATCCATAGTTCCTTCCAACCTGTCCTCCGGTATTGTTTTTTCTGTTTCTTTTTCCTTTTTATGCATTTTATACTCCGTTTATCTTGACATTCTGTTAAGAAGGCTGGATACAGCCTTGCTTGTATAATCCACTAACGGTACCGCCTTTTCATAATCCATTCTTGTCGGACCGAAAACTCCGAGAGCTCCAACATTTTTATTTCCTATACTGTAGTTCGAAGTTATCAAACTGCAGTCAAAAACGTTTTCATCATCGATTTCCACTCCAATCAGCGTATTAACAGAACTGTCATTTACATATTTATTTATTATTTCAGATAATTTTGTTTTATTTTCAATCAGATACAGAAAACTTTTAAGTCTTTTCTCCTCCAGCATTTCAGGCAGATGAAGAACGTTCTCAATTCCTTCAATAAAAATAGCCTGCTCATCACAGTCCTTAAGTGCAAGTTCTGCGATATCAACAGCCAGCTGATACTGCATAGTTCTTCCCAGTTTTTCCCTTAAATCAGATAATATCTTTCCCCTGATAGTCTGGAATGAATATCCGCCAAGTTCCGAGGAAAGAAATTTCGAGAAACGGTGCAGATCGTCCTGTGTAACCACTTCTGAAATTGTAACCCGTTTATTTAGAATCATGCCGGTTCTGCTTACGAAAACTGTAAGTATTTCATATAAATCAAGCTGGACAAGTTCAATATATTTGACAACTGTAAAATCAGCGCGGGGAGTAAGTACAATCCCTGCATATGATGAAACATTTGAAAGCATTTTAGCAATGGAGACAAACATCTTTTCAAGCTGCACTTCTTTTCTGATCACATCTTCCCGTATTATCTGCGCCTCATCAATAGTCAGTTCATATGTATCCAGCAGTGAATCAACATAGAATCTGTAACCTACATCAGTCGGAATTCTGCCGGCGGAAGTATGAGGCTGCATCAGATAACCCATTGCCTCAAGATCAAACATAATATTTCTCATGGTCGCAGGAGACAGATTAAAGGAATATTTCTGTACAAAAGATCTTGAACCAACCGGTTTTCCGGATGAAATATATTCATAAACTAGAGCCCTAAGTACTGCCGACTCTCTTTCGTTTAATAATCTTTTATCAGATATTTTCATAAGTACCTTTTTAAAAAATTAGCACTCAATTTGGCTGAGTGCTAATAAAATACGGAATATTATTAAATTCGTCAAGTATATTACTGATTTTTTTACGAAATTAATTTTTTTTCTTATTTTTGTTTTTTTTCTCTTCTTCTTCTACGCGGGCTTTCAAAGCGTCTATTACATTTTTTGTTTTAGCTGCCTCTTCCGTTTCTCCATAGAGAACCTGCAGCGACCTCAAACCGGTCAGCAGGTCTGCAGCTTTTTTAATGTCTTCAGGCGCCTGTGTGGACAGTTCATATTTATTTCTTGCCTGTTTTGCGGCATCTTCAAGTGTTTTTTTACATAACTTAAGCAGGTCTTCCCTGTCCTGAAAAAATTCAGAATTAAAATTGCGGTACTGTTCAATTTCTGAAAAGTTGATCATATTCTTGATTACGTTTGCAACTCTCACGTGAAGATCGACAAAAGACCATTTCCACTTTGAGTTTTCTCCCATTTTCTCAACAAGAGTTTCATTTACAAACAGAAGTTTTTTGCATATTTCAAGTGTCTGTCTTATCGTTATCCGGTTTATTTTCACAAGATAATCTTTGTTCTCGGAAAGAGAACGGTCGATGTCGCTTCCGACTACTTCCTCAATATACTGTACAACCTTATAGAATTCTTTACGTGCATTTTCCAGAAACATACTGTTTCTAACTTTTAAAATTTCTATGGAAGCATCGCTCATATTAAGATAAAGAGTAATAAGATGAATATGTTTCATTGCCAGTTCAAGATTCAGATAACCCTGGATATTAGCCATTTTTTTCTTTTTTAGGGCAATATCCTTTGTTTCCTTTATCAATACCGCAATATTTTCCTTAGGTACCTTAATTGCGTCATTATAAGCGGCTTTATCGGCTTTAGTAGCAGTCATATCCTTCCTTTTCAAGCATAACTATCGATGGTTTTTCCTTTACTATTATCGGCAACATTTTCAGTTTTACTGACTTCCTCCGTTCTGTTAGCCGTTTCATTTGAACCGGTATTGCTGTTTACTGACATTGTAGAAGAAACAATATCGGATCCTGTAATATTTTGAACTTCCATGGCGTCCTCCCTGGTAAAGTCCCATTAAATTATCAACAATCTTTATTATAATATATAGCGTATGATTATAATATCAAGCAGAATTAACCTGCAGCCGCATTTTTTTTAAAATTCAGATAAAATACCGTTTTCAAACTGAAAATGCCCCGTTTTGCAAATTTCAAATTTAAACGGGCTTTCGCCGGATAAAACACCGATTAAAGTATCAATACGGACCGATTCGGTCTTTCCAATAAAAACATCGAAACGTGCATCATGTTCTGTAAGCTCATAATCATGGACAGATTTTCTGACGTCAATTGACTGAATCCCTTTCTTTGTTTTTTTATCAACATGCAGTCCTTTTTCAAAGTTCTCTCTTAAACCTAAAAAGTTATAATTCCCCCTGCTGATCCTGTATCTGAAAACAGTATCAGAAGCCCCGTTCCGGAGTGGTCCCTTAATGACATTTACAACCCTGAGTCCTTCAGGCATGTACTTATTAACTTCATCGGAAAGTTTATCAGCATCGCAGTCCATGTAAATGTCAACATCCAGATATTCACAGAGACTTTCGACTCCAAGCGGAATGGGATATCCTGAATGGAAAATTTCTCTTTTATTAAATCCCTGTGAAAAGGACAAGGGAATTTCCGCACGTCTGAAAGCCCGCTTGAAAATTTCCATAATATCAAGATGGGAGTAATAAATCATAAGTCCGGTTTTTTCAAAACGGAATCTCAGTTTATTATAAAAAACAGATTTTTCTTTTTCAAAATTTTCCTGTGAAATTCTGATTTTTTCTTCATCAATCGGAGTTATGAATTTCGCCCTGTTGGAGTAGAGCTCTTCATCGGTCAGAATTTTTCTGTTTCTGTTAGCTATGATTTTCTCATTAGCGCAGTCTATGATTTTCCAGGGCTGATTTTCATCAGATCTGGATCCTAAATAAGCATTTTTATCAATTCCTGATCTATCTATAACATCCCGCCAGATATTAAAATCCATGAACTCATCCCACGAATCAAGAAAAGCTCCCTGTTTATAGGCTTCCAGAACAAGGTCTCCGATGACTTTATCACCGCGCGCTATAATCCCTTCCAGTTCGGACATTTCAAGGTTGTGGTTCTTAATGCTTATGTTTCTCGGAAGCGACTTTTTAAGACGGGAAACGCATGTTTCAAAATAATCCCTTGATGCCATTTCATTATTTTCAAACGGTGTGTGGGGTTTGGGAACAAACGGTGATACAGTCACATTTATATTCTTCCGTTTATGACCGAGATTATTTATTTTATCAAGCAGTCTGATCATCGGTTCTATTTCATCATATTCCCCATATCCCGGCAGACCTATCATGAAATATAATTTAATTGTCTTCCATCCGTTTTTAAAAAGATCCGTAATAATTTCCAGAAGTTCATCCGTAACCACCCTCTTATGAATTATCTTCCGTATTTCTTCACTAGCGGATTCGACGGCAAATGTAACTGATGTCATCCTTACATCTGAAATAATCTTTATAATCGGCAGCGTCGCCCTGTCAACTTTCATTGAAGGAAGTGAAATTGAAGCTCCCTTTTCATTTAGAAAAGGTACTATTTCATTAAGAAGCTCCGAAAGATATTTATAATCGCTTATGGATAGCGAATTGAAAGAGATACCGTCAAGACCGGTATTCTGCAGCAGAATCTTTGCGGTTTCTGCTGCCTCATGCGGATCATACATTCTGCAAGGAAGATTATAGTATCCTGCATGACAGAATTTACACAGGTTAAAACATCCCTTCATTACCTCCACGATCGCCCTGTCCTGAGTTATTCGAAGGTTTGAAACAACCGGATTGAGCGGAATGACCGGTTTTTCGCAGCGGAAAATTCGGCGTTTTATTTTATCACCTGAAAAAGTCATTATCCCGTCAGAATTGAGTACCGGGATGATTTTGGACGTATCAAGAACACCATCTATCTGAGCAAGCTGTTCAATAATTTCCTTTCTTGAAGCACCTTCCGATTTAAGCTGTCTGGTTTTTAGTGACATTTCGACGACTGCCTGTTCACCTTCACCTGTAAAAATCAGATCAACAAACTGAAATACGGGAGCAGGATTTGACACCGATTCGCCTCCGGCTATAATAACAGGATCATCTTCCGACCTTTCGCATGATTTCAGCGGTATTCCGGAAAGATCCAGGATCTGAAGCATCGTAGTGTAAAGCATCTCATGGGACAGATTAAATCCCAGTAGATCGGCATCTTTCACCGGCAGTCTGCTTTCTAGTGAAAAAAGCGGAATATCATTTTCCTTAAGCAATTTATAAAAATCAGGAGCTGCGGCAAACACCCTTTCACCCCAGACTCCCTCTACTGAGTTAATCTGACTGTAAAGAATCTGAATTCCGTTATTCGACATTCCGATTTCATATAAATCAGGATAACAGACTATAAAACGGACATCATGGTTTTCTTTAACGACAGCATTAATTTCATTACCTGCATATCTTCCGGGTTTCTCAACCGAAAGCAGCAGTTCTTTTATTTTTTTATCAAATTTCATAATCTCTATCTTTCTGCAGATTTTCTGCAAGTTTTAAAAATTTTTCAGTACTGATGTTTTCCGCTCTGAGTTTTTCGTCAATTTCAGATTTTTCCAATGCCTCTGACACTGCTGTTCTGCTGAAATTCATGAAGGGAGAGTCGGATAATGATTTCAAAACCGTTTTTCTCTTTCCCCAGAATGCTGATTTTACAGTTAAATGAAACATATCCCTTACCTGTTTTTCCGGAATATTTTTATTTTTAACAAGTTTTACAACAGTGGAAGTTACTTCCGGAACCGGGAAAAAAGAATGCCTGTCAACGTTAAACGATGAATCATAATGATAATACAAGGATACTGACGCTGAAAGTGCTCCATATGCGGCATCGCCTGCTTTCGATATCAGTCTTTCGGTCATTTCCTTCTGCAGCATGAAAACAGCCGTTTCAGGGAAAAAAGCGTCAATAACATGAAAAATAATTTCGGACGAACAGTAATATGGTAAATTACCTACAGCGGCATCATATTTTTCCGAATCAATGTATTTTAGAAAATCAGAATGTATAATTTTAATGTTTGACGAGTTTTTAAACTTTTCAGAAAGAAAACCGGAAATACCTGCATCTATTTCAACCGCAGTAACCGAAGCGGCCTGCTGAATTAAAATTTCAGTTAGACTTCCGAGTCCCGGACCGATTTCAATAACTGTTTTGCGGATGATACCGGCCGAATCAACAATTTTTCCGGATACAGCTTCATTTACCAGAAAATTCTGACCGAGTTTTTTATTTGGAGAAAGACCGTTTTCATGAAGATATTTTAAAATTTCAGTTTTATTCATCGTTATCCTTAATTGAATATTTATTAAGGGCAGAAATTGGCAATAAAAAAACATGGAAGTTATAAAAATTACATAAACTGATTCAATTTTATGTTTAATTTTCTTTTAAAAAATGTTTTGGAATTGAAACAATATTAAAAATAAATTTCAATATTGTTTCAAGTATTATGGACTAAAAACGCTTAAACCTCCGGTTAAAATGCGAAAGAAAATCCTTTACCTCTTTTTTCTGCTTTTCATCAAGAATATTCAGTATTTCAGCTGTTTTTTCAGAATAATAGACTGCAAACTGTTCTTTTTCAGCATCATGTCTGTCCATAATCGATTTAACGTCTTCTTTTGTTACTGTTTTCTTATCAAGCAGCTTCAACGCATCTTCAGACATATCCTGAAACAGCTTAATATGTTCAAAACGTTTATCGTGAATTTCATCGATTATACTTTCGATTTTCTTCTGCTGATCGTTTGAAAGATCCAGTTCATCAAAAACATCTTCCAGCATCTGACCTCCGAAAAACATTCCGTTTCCGGAACCGCCGCCCAATATTGAACCTCTGCCGGGTGATCTGAAACCGCCTCCAAAACTGTCCCTGTTCATTCCAAAGCCCTTTCCCCTGTCGTTCCGTCTCATCGGCATATCAAAATTCCCCGGGCCTCTCTGATTAAATCTGGAGTCATCCCTGTAAATTCTTCCTAATCCTCCAAATGTAAAATGACCGATTAACAGGCCCAATACGAGTATTCCGGTTCCCGCAGCTGATAAAAATACGATTTTTTTAGTGTTTTCTTTCATTTTATACCTCATTTATCCTAATTGATACATTGAATATCAGATTTAATTGTAATAGGTGTATTTCAGTTTGTAACAAAATGTAACATTGCTCCAAAAATCGGTTTTTTTAACAATTTTTATCCATAATTTTGTATTTGTTACATATCTGTAGCAAATACACTTAAATTTTATTACATTAATGTTAAATTAAGCTGAAATTGGTGATTCCGCTAATTAAATCCATTGACCATTTTATTGTATTTTCTATGTTAAAACAAATTTGTAGTAAATTTAGTTTTAACTGGAGATAAAAATGAACGAAAAAAGACCAACTGTTTCAGAATATTTCGGAGAGGATACTTTCAGCTACAAAACAATGAAAGTTAAACTTCCGAAAGACGTTTACAAAAAACTGCTGAAAATCATTCACGAAGGTGATAATCTTGATCTTGAAACAGCAAATATCGTAGCTCATGCTATGAAAGAATGGGCACTTGCTAAAGGCGCAACCCATTTCTGCCACTGGTTTCAGCCGATGACAGGTGCTACTGCTGAAAAACACGACTCATTCCTTGATCCTGCAGGCGAAGGCGAATATCTTGAAAGATTTTCAGGAAAACAGCTTGTTCAGGGAGAGCCTGACGCATCAAGTTTTCCAAGCGGAGGAATCCGGTCAACTTTCGAAGCCCGCGGTTATACTGCATGGGATATTACAAGTCCGGCATTTATCATGCGAAGCGGAAAAGGAGTTACGCTGTGCATACCTACAGCATTTATAAGCTATACAGGTGAAGCTCTTGACAAAAAGACTCCTCTTTTAAGATCAATCAGAGCAATGGAATCAAGCGTTAAAAAACTTCTTAAAATGCTCGGTGATGAGAATACTTCACGTGTTTTCACAACAATCGGTGCAGAACAGGAATATTTTCTGATCGACAAGAAATTTTTTGATGCCCGTGAAGATCTTGTCATGACCGGCAGAACTCTTCTTGGGAATGCCCCTTCTAGAGGCCAGCAGCTTGAAGATCATTATTTCGGAAGCATTAAAGAAAGAATACTTACATGTATGGTTGAAGTTGAAGATGAACTTTACCGTCTTGGTATTCCTGCAACAACAAGACATAATGAAGTAGCACCAAGTCAGTTTGAAATTGCTCCGATTTTTGAAGAAGCAAATCTTGCAGTTGACCACAATCATCTTGTAATGGAAACTATTAAAAAGGTTGCGGCAAGAAACAATCTTGCAGCCCTGCTTCATGAAAAACCTTTTGCAAACGTAAACGGAAGCGGAAAACATTTAAACTGGTCAATCGGAACTGATACAGGATTTAACCTTCTAAATCCAGGTGATACTCCTCATGACAACATTCAGTTTCTTCTTATACTTGCAGCTGTAATCAGAGGTGTTTATAAAAATTCCGATATATTACGCGCTACTGTTGCTTCTGCCGGTAATGATCACCGTCTTGGTGCAAATGAAGCTCCCCCTGCAATTATTTCAATTTTCCTCGGCGAACAGCTTCAGGCGATTGTTGAAAGCATTAAAGATGGAAAAATCACAAGCACATCAGATAAAGCATTTATTGATCTGGGAGTATCTTCACTTCCAAAACTGAGCAAGGATAATACTGATAGAAACAGAACATCTCCATTTGCTTTTACAGGAAATAAATTTGAATTCCGTGCTGTCGGTTCAAGCCAGTCCACATCTTTTTCTGCAACAACATTAAATACAATTTTTGCTGAAAGTGTTGATTATATTACAGGTAAACTTGAGTCTGCCGGCAAAGATTTCAATACTGCAGCATTCGGCATACTAAAAGAAATTTTTGCAGAATGCCTGCCGGTTCTTTTTGTAGGCGACGGTTACTCTGAAGAATGGCATAAAGAAGCTGCAAAAAGAGGTCTTCCAAATACACCGTCCACTCCTGAAGCTCTGAAAGCGCTTGCACAGGATAAAGCGATCAAGATTTTTGAGAAATACAAAGTATTGTCAAAAATTGAACTTCTTTCCAGATACAACATTAAACTTGAAAGATATTCAAAACAGATTCTTATTGAAGCTAATTCGCTTTATAATATCGCAACCGGCAAAGTCATTCCATCTGCTGTTGAGTATCAGGACGTAATGGCTACATCACTGCTCAGTACAGCGGATGCTTTAGGTTCTGATTCGGTACTTGCACCTCAGAAAAAACTGCTTTCTGAGTTAAGCGAAAACATTTCAGCAATAATTGAAAAATCAGCTGTTCTTAAAAAAGCAATTCACGGAGCTCATGGCGTAAGTCCTGAGCAGGCGGAAGCTGACTATCTGTTAAACAATGTCAAACCTGCTATGACTGATTTAAGAGATTTACTGGATTCTCTTGAAACTAAAATGGCCGACGACATCTGGCCTTTCTCTAAATACTGGGAAATGCTGTTTTTAAGCTAATATCAGTTTAAAGCATACATATAAAAAGGATGCCTATTTTAGGGCATCCTTTTTTTTTCATAACAGTTTAATTCATTTTACTATTATTGCGGAGAAAAAAGCATCACATGTCAAGTGACCCCATTTTTTCAGTAAGGTCACCTATTGCTTCCTGTACCTTTGGATCGTTCATATATTTCATAAGTTTTGTTCCGGACTCGGTTGCAGTCTTGATACTTAACTCTTCCAGTCTTTTTGTCAACGCTTCTATCTCCGGGTCAGATACTGACTCATCTGCAAGTTCAGGATATTTAGCGCTTATATTTTCCATTTCGGTAGCAAGCGATGTAAATTCATCAACATAATTATTAACCGCTTTAACTATATCATCAGCACTTTTTACGGACTGCAGTTCCTTGATATATTTTTCCTGTGCATTTATCATTTTTTTCATTGCACTGACTGCTTCAGGATATTTCCCCGAGCCTTTGACTTCTTCCTGGGATAAATCGGATTTTTCCGGTTTATTTCCACATGAAAGAAATACGCTGAACAGTACAAAAAGTACTAATAAGACCGCTTTTTTTAGCATATTTTTCTCCAGGTTTTTTTGAAAAAAATACACTTTTATTGCAACTGTTCAATCCTTTTTTAAAAAAAATGTTGAAATTTTCCATGCATTATCAGACCGTATTTAAATCAAGCCGTGATGGCGGAACTGGTAGACGCGCCAGGTTCAGGGTCTGGTAGGGGTTTCTCTGTGAGGGTTCGAGTCCCTCTCACGGCATAGTTCTAATTATAAAAAAACCGGATTTAAAAATCCGGTTTTTTTATAATTCACTGGAATTTCTATAGATATTTGACCAGTTTAACAATATTACCTTTTTTATTGAATTTAATTTTATCAAATGCATGTTGGGTCAATATAAGACCTCTTCCATGAGAAAGAAACTGTTCATTGGCAATTACATTGGCTTCAGAATACATTTTCTCATGATCAAAACCGTCACCTTCATCTTTAATTATATATACTATTTTTTTAGAAGAAATCACATATTTAACATATACCTTTCTTCCGCTTAAATTTTCAATCTGCCTTCTTTCAGAAAGCAGGTCAAAGTATTTGTCATTTTCAAGTGCAGTTGTTTTTTCCTCAAATGATATATTAAGATTGCCGTGTTCGATCGCATTAATAAGAATTTCCTTAATTGCCGTTCTTATCATATTCAGCTGCCGGAAATCCACATATTTCAGGAGATTACGTGTAATCCTGTAACTGATATCTTCTACTGCCATCAGATAATTGTCTATGGTTAAAACCTGCGATTCTGAAACAAGATACTTCAGCAGAGAATCGCCCTTTACTGAAACTGCGCGGCCTAAAATTTCATTTTTTCCGGAAATATTCACATACTCCAATGTAATATTCAGTTCCTGCGGTTCACTTTTAATAGGTGATATGAAGTTTGATTTGAAAGTTACACTTTCCCTGTTTTCTATTAATTGGTTTATTTTTTCTCTTACATAATCCTTTGTCAATGGAAGATTTTCATCAACTTCGTCATAAACATAATCAATAATTGATTTGTTAAGAATATCTTCAGGTTTTACACGAAAAAGTTTGTTAACTGCACTGTTAATCGAGGTAATTTCATATTTTTCATTTAAAGTGAAAATAACATCATCAGTGCCTTCAATCAGCATGCGGTATCTTTCTTCCGAAAATGAAATTTTTTCATAAGCACTGTTCAGCTCTTCATTATGACGTTTTAATTCAATATTTCCCGCTTCGATTATTTCTTTTTTTTCTCTGTTCATCTGATTGATGCGGTCGGTTAATGCAAATGAAAGCATGGTCATTTCAATTGCCGATCCTATCTGCTGCGCCCAGCTTGTAAAAATATTTTCAGGAAGAAAGCCGGATGCCTTTAATGCATAAACTGAAACGCCGAAAAGCAGAAAAACCCACGCTAAAAAGTAAAATCTGGCAATACGGTTACCCTTCAGCAGAGACATCAGACTTATAAAAAACATGTTTAGAGAAAAAATGACGACTGAAAATACGGCTGCCCTGATAATTATTCTGTAGGGGACAAACAAGGACAGGACAGCACCTGCAGTCATAACTGCTGTTAAAATTTTAAGAATTTTATCAATCAGCGGAAAGGTTGCTTTTGTATTTAAAAATGATCTCCCGAACTGATATGCCCATGTGATACCGAAAAAGATACTGAAAGGAATGACAATACCCGTCAATACCCTGTTATCAGTCCAGATAAACTGCGTTCCCAGACCATTAATTGAAAACTGGTATAAACCGTAACTGCTTACCCATAATATATAATATATGTAGTTGATATCCTTGATAGATATATACAATAACAGGTTGAAAACGAATATTATCAGCAGCAGTCCGTAATACATTCCCAGCCAGAAATATTCTTTTGTTACTTTGCTGTGAAGAGAATCCGCATTCCAAAGAACCACAGGGAGTGTCATTGAACCGTTTGACCGGAATTTCATGAGGCAGTGTATGACATGATCGGTACTTTCAATTTTAAATACAAAGTTCCTATAGAATAGTTTTCTGCTGCTGAATGGACGCATATCACCTGACAACATTTCTTTGATAATGCTGCCGTGTTTAATTAAATAAAATTCAGTGTAATCGAGTAAAGGGTATCCTACTTCAATTGCCATCTGATTGATAAAATTTTGCCCCGGCCTGACCTGGAAATATATCCAGTAAGCCGACTTTGTAAAACCGAAATTCAGATTTTTATGATCGGATTTTCTCCAGTCATATTCTCTTTTACCGAAAATATCATCCGTTACATTCTCGGCAGTCAAATGATTCTCTGCATCTTCAAGGAAATAACAGTAATTGCCGACCTGCATACTTTCAGCAGTTCCGCTGAAATCAATCAAACTGCTGATAAAATAATCATTCTGAACAGAATCGTCGGATTCAACCTGGGGAAATATCAGGCATGGAAAAAATAATGTCAGAAATAAAATAGATATTTTTTTCATCATTCACTTCAAATTTTATTAACAGATTTAAAATTTAGTTTAGTTATAAATAAATTATATGTCAAATATTAAATAATCTGATACGATGTGATATGTAAAAAATGATTTAATCTGTAAGGTGATTATTTATGTCATTTTTTACATATATAGAATTACTGAAAAAGGAAATAATGGTATTTTCATAAAAACATTAATTACTGCAAAATAATTAACAGTTTTAATCATTTTCCTTCGAAAAACGGCTGTAATAAAATGCAGCAAGTAAAAACATGAGGCTTGTTACTGTTATTACAGCAGGCACAGCCATGATACCTTTTATATCAACCATTCCACCGGCAATTACCGGTACAACGCTCCCTCCGATTGATGCAAAGATAAGAACAAATGATGTGATAACTGCAGAATTTCCTTCATTGTTTTTCTGTGACAGATTTATTATTGCAGGGAAGAGACCGGACAGCAGCAGACCAATTACGATGACAAGAAATATCAGAGAAATCTCATTATAAAGAATATTCCATAATCCTGCAGTCAAAACAAGCAGTCCTGCTGACAGAAGCATATACAGCCTGTTTCCAAGCTTTTCCGTAACAAAAGCACTGATCAGTCTTCCAAAGGTCAGTGCACCCCAGAATACGGAGGCGGTAACCGGAGCTGAAATATATTCCGCGTTAACCGTTTTGTTCCAGAATTCGGGAAGCCAGCCGTAGGAAGTAACCTCAATACCGACATAAAGAAAAACAAGTACACCTGCAATCCATAAAAGTTTCTGGCTTACCAGAAATTTAAAAGTATCGGAAAGATTTCTCCTGTCAGAACCATAGACTGTCTCAGAGGAAAAGAACAGAATGACGGCTGTGCTGAAAGCTGAAATCATTATTAATTTGAATATCAGTGTATAATCCATTGTACCAAGGGAGAATTTTACGACCAGCGGTGAAACAATTGCACCGATTCCGAAAAAGAAATGAATTATATTAAGATTTTTCTCTGCAGACAGTCTGTTTTCCCTGCAGAAATCCACTGCGTAACTGTTGATTCCGACTTCAAACATGCCGAATCCTATGCCGTTGATTATTAGTGCCGAAAGCAGCATTAAATAACCTGAAGACAGTACGGCCATTATCATGGCCAGAAACACAATTACAGATGCTGCAGTTAGAAATCTTTTTTTCCCTGTAATATCAGCGATAACGCCGCCGAATATAACTGCAATTATCATGCCTGCAAAATTCGATGAAATAAGCATACCGGTCTGCATACTGTTAAGCTCAAGGATATTTTTCAGATGGGGCATCATGGGGCCTGCCATATTTGAAATCAGACCGATTGTTACGAACGCAAGATAAAGCGCTGAAAAAGTTATTATTTTTCTGGATAATGTTAACATACCTACCTCTCTATTGGACTTAATATTGCAAAATTACTTGACATGTCAATTATATTTATGCAAAATAACGTACAAACAAGCATAAAAACGTAAAAAAACGCACAATAATGAGGATAATATGTTTATAGAAGAACGGCAGAATCATATATATGACATCCTGAAAAAACATCAAAGAATTGAAGTTACTCAGCTGACTGAAATGCTTAATATTTCCGCAGATACAATCAGAAGAGATTTGAAAGCTATGGAAAAATCAGGGATACTGAAACGTACTCATGGAGGTGCGATGCTGCTCTCCAAAACGGGTTTTTTTGCTGATTATGAAATCAGGGCAAATACAAATCACTGTATTAAGGAGAAAATTGCTGAAAAAGCCCTTGAATTCATCAATGAGAATGACACAATATTTCTTCAGTCATCAACTACAGTTGCCCTGCTCGCTTCAAAACTGAAGCTGTTTCGGCATCTTGCAATTTTCACAAATTCAGTCATCATAGCCGCTCAGATACTTTCCTATTCAAAAACAATTTCAGTTAATATTATAGGCGGCGCGGTAAGCAACACAACAAAAGGTATCGCCGGCCCTTCTGCTGTCCGTCAGCTTGATGACATCAGTGTTGACAAGGTATTCCTCGGAGCATGCTCCATTTCATCACAGTGGGGACTCTCTACGCCGCTTGACGAGGAAATTGACTTCAACAGAAAGCTGATAGATACCGGACAGGAAATATTCATACTCGCTGACAGCAACAAGCTGGAAACAAAATCAACATTCAGAATATCCGGGCTTAAGCCTAATTTCAAAATAATTACCGACGAGATTCCGGTTTCAGATAAATTCAGTGGATTTGAAAGAATGATTGCGGATGGAATGAAATTTATAAGTGTAGATTATCAGGCGCAGTCAGATTAAAAATCAGTTCAAAAAGATTTGATGCGCCTGATTAAGGTGAAAGACTATTTAAATGTTTTTATGAGTTTGTCAAAAAAAACATAAATTTCCTTCATCTGTTTTTCTGTAACGCCTTCGCAGATAATTCTGAAAACAGGTTCCGTGTTTGAAGGTCTGAGATGAACCCAGCCTCCGGCAAAGTGTGAATCTTTTTCAAAATCGATTCTTATCCCGTCAAGCTCTGAAATTTTCTCTTTTAAATAGGTTTTTTTAACGCCGGAATAAATCTTTTCAATACGTGACGGATTAAAAGAAACCTTGCCCTTTTTCATAAAATATGAGGGAAGGTCAGAAACCAGCTGAGATACTGTTTTTTTTCTGATACTCATCATATCAAGAACATAACCTATGCCGACAAGACTGTCCCTGCCGAGATGAACTTCAGGTGAAATTACACCGCCGTTTCCTTCTCCGCCGATACGGGCGCCTTTTTTCCGCATTTCATCCACAACATTAATCTCGCCAACCTTGGATCGTGTAAAAGGAGCATTGTACTTTTCAGCAACTTTCTCAACAATTTTTGTAGTGGAAAGATTTACAACAACCCTTCCGACTTCACGCGAGAGCAGATGCTCTGCCACAAGAGATATGGTTTTTTCCTCACCGATGGGAATTCCGTTTTCATCAACTATTGCCAGCCTGTCTGCATCGGGATCCTGGGCGAATCCGATATCAGCTTTATGACGGATCACCGCTTTCGAAAGATCTCCAAGATTCTCCGGAAGAGGTTCGGCTATCCGAGGAAACGTACCGTTTGTCTCACAGTATAACGGAATGACTTCACAATTCAGTTTTTCAAAAAGCTCACGCGTAATATACGAACCTGAACCGTTAACTGAATCAAGTACAACCTTAAATTTGTTTTTTCTTATATTTTTAACGTCAATTATATCGAGTACCTTATTTATATGAACACTGAAAGCTCTGTCTTCAAAATACTTTTTTCCCATTCTGTCATATTTTTTCAGAAGAGGTGGCATTTCACAGAAGGAAAAAAATTTTTTAATCTGAACTGAATTCAGAAAAGTACCGTCACTATTAATTAATTTAAATGCATTCCATTCAATCGGATTATGCGAAGCTGATATAACAATGCCGCCCGCAGCACCAAGTTCTTCAACCATGATCTGCACGGTAGGTGTAGGTACAGTACCAAGATCTATTACATCACACCCCAGCATCTGCAGGGATGCTTCCATGAGTTCCGAAATGGTCTCGCCGGTAGGACGTCCGTCCCTGCCTATTACAACTTTTCCGGATTTAACATATCTTGCGAATCCGTATGCCGTCTGCAGAATAAGTTCAGGAGTCATGGTATCGCCGACAACACCCCTGATTCCTGAAATACTTTTCATCAACTTGCCCATATATCTACCTTCTGTGTTTGCTTTTCTTTCTCTGAACACCGCCTACTACAGGCTTTTGTTCTTTTTTCTTTTTACCCGGTCCGGAAACCGAAGAGGCAGCAGCTACTCCTCCGCCCGACTGGAACTGATTTAATTCATGATGCTGTTCCTGACCGGCAGGCACATAATCAGCCGGCGCAGCTTTTTCCACAGTCTTTATTTCAACTTTCATTAGAAACTCAATGATTTCAGATTTAAGATTTTCCATTAAATTCTGAAACATGTCAAATCCCTTGATTTTATATTCGACCAGCGGGTTCCTTTCCGCATAGCTTGATGTCCAGATACCGTCACGTAGTTCATCCATCTGATAAAGGTGATCACGCCATTTTGAATCTATGACCTGCAGAGATATCATACGTTCAAGTTCTCGAATGTTGTCCTCTCCGACTTCAGCAGCTTTTTCCCTGTATTTCTTCATTAATCCGTTAAGTATGTGTTCAGCCATGTCATCATGGGCCATTTTTGCAAGATCGGACGTCGGAATATCAAGAATATAGTGATATCTGCTTCTGCAGAAATGAACAAGTCCTTCCATATCCCAGTCAGATGCATTTTTCTTATCATTTGAATACAGGTCGATTGCGGAATGGATAATTTCGTCAAAATAATCATTAATTGTATCAGAGATATCATCACCTTCGAGGATTTCATTTCTTCTTCCGTAAATGTACTCTCTCTGACTGTTCATTACATCATCATATTCAAGTAGATGTTTACGGATTTCATAGTTTCTGCCTTCAACGCGTTTTTGAGCTCCTGCAATCGCTTTTGAAACCATTTTACTTTCAATTTCCTGACCTTCTTCCATGCCGAGTCGATCCATAATCGCATGTATTCTTTCAGATCCGAAAATACGCATGAGATTATCTTCAAGCGAAAGATAAAACCTTGAAGCACCCGGATCTCCCTGCCGCCCTGACCTTCCGCGCAGCTGATTGTCTATACGTCTTGCTTCATGACGTTCAGTACCGAGAATATAGAGACCGCCTGCCTCTTTAACAACAACGTGGCGTTCATGCCATACGCTTGCGGCTTTAAGAATTTCGGCAGATTTATGCTGGTCCTGCCCCTGCATTTCAGAAGAAAGTTTTTCAGCTTCCATGAAATTATTGTTAAGAATTGCCACCTTGAACAGATCCCATTTATGCTGATCATGAATAACAGTATAATGATCCAGATCATCTGTATAGGTTCTCTTGCCTCCGAGAACAATATCCGTTCCCCTTCCTGCCATGTTTGTAGCAATGGTTACCATTCCGGGTCTACCTGCTTCAGCAACAATCTCGGCTTCCCGCTCATGATATTTGGCATTCAGTACATTATGTGATATGCCGCGTGATTTCAGCATCTGAGAAAGTGTCTCTGATTTTTCTATTGAAATCGTACCTACCAGTGAAGGCTGACCGTTCCGGATTCTTTCCGCAATGTCATCAGCGATGGCATTAAATTTTTCTCTTTCGGTTTTATAAATTTTATCCGGGAAATCCTTCCTTAAAACAGGCTGATTCGTCGGTACAACAACTACATCAAGCTTATATATCGAGTTGAATTCCAACGCTTCTGTATCCGCGGTTCCGGTCATACCCGACAGTTTTTCATACATCCGGAAAAAATTCTGAAATGTAATGCTTGCAAGAGTCTGGCTCTCACGGGCAATCTGCACCCTTTCCTTCGCTTCGAGTGCCTGATGAAGACCGTCTGAAAACCTTCTGCCCGGCATAAGACGTCCGGTAAACTCATCAACTATGATGACCTGACCGTCCTTTACAATGTAATCAACATCACGTTCAAAAAGCATGTGCGCTTTAAGAGCCTGGTTTACAAAGTGCACAATTTCAATATTTGTATTATCATAAAGATTATCGATTTTAAGAAGTTTTTCAATATGATGAACTCCCTCTTCGGTAAGAAGAACAGTCCGTTCTTTTTCATTAACTTCATAATCCGTATCGCGGATCAGACTTGGAACGATTTTATCAATCAGAAAATATCTTTTAGTGGAATCTTCAACAGATCCGGAAATAATCAACGGTGTACGCGCTTCGTCTATTAAAATTGAGTCTACTTCATCGACAATGGCAAAATTCATTTCTCTCTGCACTTTAAGACTTCGGTGAGGAACCATATTATCACGTAAATAATCGAATCCGAACTCATTATTTGTTCCATATGTAATATCACATCCGTATGCATGCTGCCTTTCACCGTGATCCATGTTTGCCTGGATTATTCCCACAGTGAAACCGAGAAATTTATATACGGCACCCATCCACTCCGCATCCCGTCTAGCAAGGTAATCATTTACAGTAACTACATGAACGCCTTTTCCGGAAAGAGCATTTAGGTAAACCGCCAGCGTAGCGACGAGAGTTTTACCCTCTCCGGTTTTCATTTCCGCGATTTTCCCCTGATGAAGAACGATCCCACCCATCAGCTGCACATCAAAATGCCGCATACCAAGAACACGGTAGCTTGATTCACGGACAAGAGCAAATGCCTCCGGAAGTACATCATCCAGTGTCTCGCCCTTTTGCACCCTTTCCCTCAGTTCAAAGCTTTTACTTTTTAACTGTTCATTATCAAGAGCTTTAAATTCGGGTTCAAGGCCGTTTATTTTTTCTACATGAGGACGGAGTCTTTTAACATCCCTGTCGTGTTTTGTACCGAAAAAAATACTGAAAATTTTATCTATCATTTCAAACCTCTTTGGATGTTATCAATTATTACCGGACAAACATATTCCAGCTTGAATATATTTCAATTAAATTTTACATTTTAAATTTAGATGTTCAGATTATGTCGATAAACCCTGCAGGAAGTTACAAAATTCTGCAGTCCGTCAATCTGCAATATATTTTTGCATTCCCAACCGGTAAATGCATGAACATATCATGAGTATATAGACAGATTATCCCTGTGTATTACTTCATCATAATAGTGTTCACCGAACAGCAAGTCAATCTCATTGCTTTTCTTTCCCTTTATCAGCATCAGCTCTTTGGAAGAATAATTTGTAATTCCCTTGGCGGCCGTAACATTGTCCGGACCGCAGATTTCAACAGCATCTCCAGCAGTAAATTTTCCTTCTGTCCCGGTAATCCCTATTGCAAGAAGTGATTTTTTTCCGCTTATTAAGGCTTTAATGGCTCCGGAATCGACAAATATCTTTCCGCTTGTCTTGACATTATACAGAATCCAGCGCTTTCTTGCGGAGACTTTCTCTTTTGTTTTAAGAAAAATTGTCCCCTTTTTCTCACCGTTCAGTATTTTAACAAGAATGTCCGGTTCATTTGCAGATGCTATTATCATCTGCTGACCGCAGTTCATAATCATGTTTGCTGCTGCAATTTTTGTAACCATACCGCCGGTACCGTGAGCTGAGCCGGTTCCACCTGCTTTTTTCACAAGTTCACTGTCTATTTTTTCAATAATATCAACAGGTTCCGCATCATCCAGATCATTATAAAAACCGTCAATATCGGAAAGCAGTATCAGAAGTTCGGATTCCGCTATATTCGAAACATGCGCGGATAGAGTATCATTATCACCGAATTTGATTTCAGTTACAACCACGGTATCGTTTTCATTTACTATCGGGATTATTTTCATCGACAGAAGCTGGTTAAAGGTATTTCTTATGTTCAGATATCTTTTTCTGTTTTTCACGTCATCTTCGGTCATTAATACCTGGGCAATATTTATTTTATGCCGGCTGAAAACTTTCTGATATTCATGCATCAAAGCCGTCTGACCTACCGCCGCCAGTGCCTGACGCTGCGGGATTGAAAGATTGTTCCTTGATACGTTAAGAATGCCTGCACCTGCGCTTATGGCGCCTGATGATACAAGTATTACCTCATAACCTCTGGACCAGACTGCCGCAATTTCATCCGCAAGCCTGCTCATTTTCTCCGGAGAAAGAATATTTTTTTCTGTTAAAGAGGAAGATCCGATCTTCACCACTATTCTTTTAACATTTTTTAAATACTGTTTTCGGGGCATGTCTATACCAGATTTTTTATTTTATCAATTATGACTTTCAGATTATACCCTGACTTCGCGGAAATGAATAAAGGTCTTTCCGGGAAAGTCCTGCTTAGCTGATCAATATAATGCTCATCAAAATCAACGACATCCGCTTTGTTTATTACAACAATGGACGGTTTTGCAAGAAGTTTTTCATCATAACATCGGAGTTCATCCTGCAGCAGTTTGTATGTGTGATGAATGTCTTCGGAATCAATGGCAATGAGATAAATGATTGTTTTTACCCTTTCAATATGCCTGAGAAAAGAAAGCCCCAGTCCGAGTCCCATATGAGCACCTTCAATAATTCCAGGTATGTCCGCAATTTTAATATCCTGCCGGCCGTCAATGCTTATAACTCCAAGATTAGGTATCAATGTAGTAAACGGATAATCACCGATTTTAGGATGAGCCGCCGTAAGTGCAGCAAGCAGTGTTGATTTGCCGGCATTCGGCAGACCGACCAGTCCTACATCGGCTATAAGTTTGAGATTAAGAGTAATTTCATATCCCTGCCCTTCTTCTCCGGGTTGTGAAAAACGAGGCGTCTGATTGGTGGATGTTTTGAAAAAAGTATTTCCCTTCCCTCCTATTCCGCCTTCACATATAAGATGCATGGTTTCATCGTCAATTATATCAGCCAGTACATCGCCCGTCTCGGAATCAATTATCTCCGTACCGACAGGTACTTTTATAATAAGGTCATTTCCATCCGCACCGTTTTTATTTCTTCCGGCACCTGTCCCGCCTCTTTGAGCCGCATATAATTTTTCCGGAAGGAAATAGGATAAATTAGTATGACGTCTGCTGCCGGTAAAATAGACGTTTCCGCCGCGTCCGCCGTCACCTCCGTCCGGACCGCCGAATTCGACGTATTTTTCACGCCGGTATGAAACAGCACCTGCACCGCCATGTCCTGCTTTCACTTTAATTCTGATTTTATCAGTAAATTTAGCCATATTTTCCTGTTTAGAATCGAGTAGGAGACTGACAGTTAGTTTGTCAGTCGACCTCTCACACCACCGTGCATACCGTCCGGTACACGGCGGT
>JAFGJZ010000062.1 GCA_016928815.1 Spirochaetota bacterium | reverse complement strand
TCGGTGACAGGACTATTTTGTATTCCGAATTACTTCAGGCCATTTCTTTTTTCTCTAAGATTTATACAATTAAAAAGAAATCAACTGCTGTAATATTTGCTGAAAACAGACCGGAATGGTGTTTTTCATTCTATTCCCTGGTTTTAAACAAGGCAATTCCGGTACCTGTAGATTTCATGTCGAAAGCTGATGATCTTGCTTATATAATGAATGACAATAAGCCTGAAGTTATATTTTATTCTGATAATACAAAAGCTGAAATGGAAAAGGCTCTCAAAAAAGTTAAACATAAAGTAAAAAAAATAAATCTTGATTCTCTTAAAAAGGATTACTCAAAAGAAAAAATCAAGGAGATACCTTTACCGGCTCCGCATGACGTATTCGCGATCCTCTATACTTCGGGAACTACAGGAAGCCCGAAAGGTGTAATGCTTACATGGGATAATTTACTGGCTAATATTGAATCGGTCAGCGGTGAGGTACCGATTTTCATCCCGGATGATGTTTTCATAATTCTTCTTCCATTACATCATATACTGCCGCTTGTTTCCACAATGATCGCTGCTCTCTATCTTGGAGCAGAAATGGCTTTCTGTCCTGGTTTTACAGGAGATGAAATAATGGGGACACTTCAGAAACATAAAGTAACTATGTTTATTGGTGTACCCCGTTTATATCTGATGATTATGAAAGGAATCCGGGAGAAAATTAATGCAAGTATCATCAAAAAAACGGTTTTCAGGCTTGCAGGTCTGATAAACTCAAAATCATTTTCCAAAAAGATATTTCATGAAGTGCATGAAAAATTCGGCGGCCATATCAGATACTTTGTTGCTGGAGGGGCTGCTCTTGATAGAAGTGTAGGGCGTGATTTTACAACTCTTGGTTTTGATATTATGGAAGGATTTGGTCTGACTGAAACAGCGCCGATGATTTCTGCTCCGCGTCCTGGACAGATTAAAATCGGTACGGTCGGATTGCCTATTATCAGGAATGAGGTAAAAATTGTTGACGGTGAGATTCTGGCGAAAGGCCGTAATGTCATGAAAGGTTATTATAAAAAGAAAAAGGAAACTGATGAGGTACTTATTGACGGATGGTTTCATACAGGTGATCTTGGTGAGTTTGATAAGGACGGTTACCTTAAAATAACCGGCCGAAAAAAAGAGATTATCGTGCTTCCTAACGGGAAGAAGATTAATCCGAATGAAGTTGAAATGAAGCTTCAATCATATACGGATAAAGTTGCTGATGTTGCGGTTTTAATGAAGGACAATATTCTTCAGGCAATAATTAAACCGGAAATAAATAAAATGGAATCGGATGAAGTAGTGAACATTGAAGAATTTTTTAAAAATGACCTTATTAAAAAATATAACAATGAAGTTGCTCCTTATAAAAAAATAATGAAAATGCATCTTACCACCCAGGACATCCCGCGGACAAGATTAGGCAAGGTACAAAGGTTTAAACTGGAAGAACTAATTGATGATAAAAACAAAAAATTTGAAAAGGCAACTGATC
This sequence comes from Spirochaetota bacterium, assembly GCA_016928815.1. Classification (GTDB taxonomy): domain Bacteria; phylum Spirochaetota; class UBA4802; order UBA4802; family JAFGJZ01; genus JAFGJZ01. Next base: position 44,933 of record JAFGJZ010000062.1, on the reverse strand, counting down.
CTTTATCGAATGAATACAGAATTCTTAAGAAATATCTGGAGAAAGAAACAGGAAAGAAAATTTTCGCCGATGATCATCTTGAGGTTGACCTTGGGCTTGATTCACTTGATAAAATCAGCCTTCTTGTATTCATTAAATCGGAGTTCGGAATTGAAATGGCGGAAAGTGATTTTTCATCTGCATCAACTCCGCGCCTTATCTGCAGCTTTATAAATGACTACGAAGGTAAAAAAATATCGCCTAAAAAGACGAACTGGTCGGCACTGTTAAAAAATATTGCAGATGTGAAACTGCCGAGAAGCAGATTCCCGCATCTTGCTGTGAAGAATATTCTTCAGTTTGTCATTTACCTGTATTCCGGCTTCAGAATAAAAGCAGCCGGAGAGGAAAATATTCCGGCTTCTCCTTACATCATTTCGGCAAATCACCAGTCACATCTTGATGCACTACTGATTTATGCCGTGCTGAAAAACCGGATTTTAAGAAAAACCTATGTTTTTGCGAAAGAAAAACATTTTAAAAGCTGGTGGAGAAAATTCTACGCAAATCGCGGCAATGTTATCATAATGGATGTACAGAAAGATATTTTTGATTCGATTCAGAAAATGGCTCAAGTTCTGAAAAGCGGCAGCAATCTTATAATTTTTCCTGAAGGAACAAGAAGCAATGACGGTATTCCGGGTAATTTTAAGAAGACTTTTGCAATTCTGAGCAGGGAGATGAATGTTCCGATAGTTCCTGTTGCCATTGACGGATCATATAAGGCATGGAAGGCCGGCAGCCGTTTTATAAAACCGTTCAGACATATTGATGTTAAATTTCTTGTTCCTGTTTATCCTGATAAAAAAATGTCATATGATGAAATATCGGATAAAGTACGAAGCAGAATTGTGGAAAATCTGACTCTTCCGAAGAAGTAGACTCAATTTTACTTGTAATTGTTAAGTCAACATTTAACGCCTGACTATAGTCAGGCGTTTTTACAGACTATCGACAGGCGTTGTAGCAGGCTATCGACAGGCGTTTTACCAGTTCAGCACAAATTCGTACTCCATTTCAGTTTTTCCCGGAGGACTGCGTAATAGCTCCGATTTTTAGGTTTGACGAGATTTATATGTCTTTCCGACATTGAAACAGTTATGCTGTCAGCGGAACATATTTCAGCATTGCTCTGGCCGTCAATCATGAAGCATACATCCGCGTTCTTATCAGGAATTTTAAATGTAAGCTTATCATTGCCTGAAATAACAATAGGTCGGGCATTTAAGGTATGCGGTGCGATTGGTGTAATTACCATTGCCTTTAATTTTGGATTAACAATGGGACCTCCCGCGGAAAGGGAATATCCTGTTGATCCTGTAGGCGTCGATACGATGACTCCGTCGGCACGGTATGTGTTTACATAATCGCTGTTTATAAAAACGTCAACGGAAATCATTCTTGAAATTATACCGCTCTTTGCAAGGACCACATCATTAAGGGCGTAGTTGTTCTCGCCGTTTAATTCATATTCAAGAAAATATCTTTTGTCGATTTCATAATTTCCCGATTCGAGATCATCAATCACTGAAAATATTTCCTCTTCCTTGATTTCGGTAAGAAATCCGAGATTACCCATATTTACGGCAATAACAGGTGTCTCCAGCCCGCAGAGTGTTCGTGCCGCCCTCAGCAGCGTACCGTCACCGCCTAGAACAAATACAAATGCGGCTTCATTTATTCTGTCATCAGGAATAATTGAAAAACCTGATTTTTCCAGATATTCGGTCAATGATGCATGAAATTTTACTATATGGATCTTGGAATCATTATATATAATGCTGCATTTCGGCATTAGGCACCTTCTATTAATTATACTTTTACGGAATAATTATTGACTTATATTTCAAGTTTATTGATGTAAAATTAGTCGTATATTGGAATTTTATCAACAAAAATAAAATTAAATATTGATTTTGCATCCAATATAATCATGTGGAAAAGGTGTTAAATATTGAATAAACAGAATGAGGAAGTACTTCAATACCTGTTTGATCACACTGACAGTAAAAAATTTGTTCAGACCGGTGAACTTGAAACACAGTTCGGCATATCACCGTCAGCATTACGTAACTGTATTGAAGATCTTAAGGAAAAGATATATGTTTTTGAATCTGAATATGGAATACAGATTTCTGAATCCGGCATTAATTATGCCAAATCAAGATGGGTGTAGTTTATTCTGCAGCTGTTTCTTATGATAATTTATAAATATTTTATTTGATAAGCATTTCCTCATATAATTCTGAAGTACCAGTTTCGGCTATTTCCTTTATGACTGATATTGAAAGATTGTCGATTCCGTTTAAGGAAGACAGTTCCGGTATGTTTACTGAATCAGGATTGATTTTGCGCAGCTTCCATGCAGCCTGTCCGAAGCTGCTGCTGATATTGCGGTTTTTGTAAAAAAAGTAAAGTTGTTCGAGTACAACCGCACACATCTCTTTAGGAGCTAAAATATCTCTGAAAATGGAAACAGGAATTCTTTTGGGAATGTTCAGGTTTTCTGTGAGTCTGTTGAATGCGGCTGTTTTTGCATTAATATAATTTGACGAGGGGGAGCCGTATTTATCAGGGGGATATATACGGTCATATTTCTCAATTAGATTTCTTTTAGATTTTTTCAGATGTTCATAAAAAAGATCCTTCTGCCGTCCGCTTTTGAGAGTCATCCCTCCTGTTACCATGTAATCGGCGCCTGCCTGTTTGACATCATGAATTGTACGGGACAGAATATCTTCCGTATCAGTAATATACGGAATAAGCGGCATCAGAAATATTCCGCTATGTATGCCTTTCTGTCTGAAAAAATTTACCGCCTTGAGTCTTTCAGAAGCGGGTGATGCACCCGGTTCAAAATAGGAACTTATATTGTCATTGCTTGAACTCAGTGAAAAACTGACAATGGCGCGTGAACGTCTGTTGATTTCACTGATAATATCGATATCACGCTCCACCAGAACGGATTTTGTAAGAATATGTACCGGCAGTCCGTAATCCAGAATGACTTTCAGTATTTCCCTGGTAAGCTGATATTTTTCTTCAGCTTTCTGGTAAACGTCACCGACACCTCCGCCAGGCAGAATGAATCCTTTAATAAATGGTTTGCGTTTCCGGGCGGGATCAAGTTCCTTCTTCAAAACCTCTGCGGCATTGATTTTAATTTTAGCGTCACAAAAATCGCCTTCAATGCGGTATTTTTCACTTCTTCCGTCACAATAGATGCAGTCATGACTGCATCCCCGGTAAAGGTTCATTCCATATGATGTAATGAACCATGAATCCGGATGTTTGTGTTTTATGAGCAGAGATTTTGCATATATTTCATTATCCACTTGCATATTCCTGTTTATGATTCTATTTTAAACAATATGAATTAAATTCGATCCTGAAAAGTCTTTAATTATGTCCAGATCCGGATTTTCCGGCTCTTATTCAAGAATTGGAAGTGAAATTACCTTCCGCAAGTAATATTTTCATTAAAATCAAATAATTCTTTACATAAATTTTATATTATGCTTAGTAATGATATTACTTATATTTTTGGAGGGATAGATGCTTAAGGAATATTCTACTGACAAAATTCGTAACATAGCAATTTTGGGCCATTCCAATACTGGAAAATCAACTCTGCTGGAGGCACTGCTTTTCATGGGCGGGCAGATCCCAAAAATGGGAAATGCAGCTGACGGAACTCTCGTATCTGATTTTGATATTGAAGAAAAAAAGAAAAAAATGTCAGTCCATACAGCAATGGGTTTTATCGAAGTAGATGATTATAAAATCAATATTATTGACTGTCCCGGGCATGCTGACTTTATTGGTGAGAGAAGAGCGGCAGTTCAGGCGACTGATGCGGCGATTCTTGTAGTTGACTCGGTTGATGGCGTACAGGTGCAGACGGAAAAAGCCTGGCGTTATCTTTCTGAAAATAAAATACCATGCATAATTTTTGTAAATAAAATGGATCAGGAAAGAGCTTCATATAAAACGGCTATTGGAAATATTGAAAACAGTCTTCATGCAAATCTTGTTTCGCTTTGCATTCCTATAGGTGATGCATCGGCTTTTGAAGGTGTAGTCGATATTCTTTCACAGAAAGCGATGCGGCCTAAATCCCAGGATTCCAAGGATGTGGTTTACAGTGACATTCCGGCGGATCTTGCTGAAATTGTTAAACAGGAAAGACAGAAAGGTGCGGAACTTGCAGCAGAAGGTGATGATGAGCTTATTGAAATGTTTCTGGAAGGAAAGGAACTTGATGAAACACAGATTCGCCGCGGTATTAAAGAACAGATAATTGAAAACAAGCTTCAACCTGTAATTTGCGGGTCTGCAATGAAGCATATCGGAATAAAAACTCTTATTGACATTATAGTGAAATACATACCCGGACCTGATGAAAAAGCCGAAACGATGGCAAATGATCTTAACCGTAACGGCGATACCGTTCTTGTTGCCTGCAAATCTGATGCAAAATTCGCGGCTGTTTGCTGGAAAACATACTGGGATCAGTATGCCGGGAGATCTAACTATGTCCGTATCATAAGCGGATCCATTGGACCGGATACCGAAATATTAAATACCGACCTTAATGAATATGAAAAAATCACGAAGATATATTCAATGATCGGAAAAGATCTGAAAGAAGTGCAGAAACTGAATGCCGGAGATATCGGTGTTTTTGTAAAACTTGAGAAAACATCAACAAGTCACACTCTTACCGACTCAAATGCACCTTTAAAAATACCTATTATTAATCTTCCGCATCCGGTTTTCGGATATGCAATACATGCCGCAGCTAAAAAAGATAATGATAAACTTGGACAGATTCTTAACAAATATGCTGATCAGGATCCGACAGTTACATATGAATATAATGCTGAAACGAGACAGTCGGTTTTTTCTGGAATGGGGCAGCTTCATCTTGACATTCTTCTGGATGAAATTAAGGAAAAATACAAAATTGATTTTATCATAGATATTCCGAGAATCGCATATAGGGAAACAATAACAAAATCAGCCCAGGCCCAGTATAAACACAAGAAACAGTCCGGAGGCCATGGTCAATACGGAGAAGTTTACCTTAAAATTGATCCGATGCCTAGAGGTGGCGGTTTTGAATTTTCCGAAAGTATTGTCGGCGGTGTAGTTCCGAAAAATTATATTCCCGGAATTGAAAAAGGTGTCAGAGAAGCATTAGAGGAGGGTATCATTGCAAAATACCCCGTGGTTGACGTTAAGGCCAATCTTTTTGACGGATCCTATCATCCTGTAGATTCCTCGGAAATGGCCTTTAAAATAGCAGCGCTGCATGCTTTTAAAATAGCAATGGAGAACGGGAATCCGCTGCTTCTTGAACCGATAATGGAGGTCGGCATCTTTGTAGATAAAAAATACATGGGTGACATCATGGGTGACATCACCGCAAGAAGGGGCCGTGTTTTAGGTATGGATACAAAAGATGAATCAAGCAGTGAAGGAATAACCGTTATCAAAGCGCTTGTTCCTAAAGCGGAAATGCTTCGCTACAGTATTGATTTAAAAGCTCTTACTTCTAATAATGCCGTATTCGAAATGAAGTTCTCTCATTATGATCCGATTACCGGTAAAATTGCCGAAAAAGTGATTGAAGAAAGAATGAAAATGCTGGCAGAGGAAGAATAAATATAATAACTTAATAGAACATCCTGTGTAAACAGGATGTTCTATATTTAACAATGTTTTCATATCCCTTCAATTCAGGTTAAATTTCAATATCTCCGAATAATATATTACGTAACTTATTGACAAAAATACAGTCATACTTTTTATTACTATGATTAAATCTGCAGGAAGAAATTTTGGAAAATAACAAAAAAACAGTCAGTTTTCCATTAATAGTATCTGTTTCCGTTTTTTTGCACGTTATGTTTTTCATGATGTTTTTACTTTATCTTACTAACAGCGGAAATGTTAAGTATTTGCTTTTAACCGGTAAAGATGCCTCTCAGCAGGGAATGCCGGATAATGATATTGTAGTCAATGTGAATCAGAATGATATTAAGGATTATAATGAAAAAACTTTCATTTCGGATAGAGACTCTGAAGGTACAGGTAAAATAACCGAAAAAAAGGGAAGAAACTGGCTGAATAATTCAACTGAATTTCTAATTAAAAAACTGAAGCTGAATAAAAATCCGGAAAGTAACAGGAACCTGATAACTGCAGTGAAGGATGTTATCTATAAAATTAGTTTTTTAAATTATGTTTCAGATACGGTAAATAATAAAAATGGAAAAAATAAAGATTCTGACGCTGCAAAAAATGGAAATTCCGAATGGAACAGAATACCTGATGTAAATGATTTTAAAAGAGAAAATGCACTTTATTATTCCAACCATGGTTATTTTTCCATCAACACCAGGAAGTTTAAGAATTTTAAGTATTTTAATGATATGAAAAACAAAATTGTCTCAAACTGGTACCCTCCAGTTTTATCCAATTCAGTTCTTCCGAGGGCGGTAACGTCTCTTGGTGCGGGATACACTCCCGGACGGACAAAATTCAACCTGATACCGACTCAATATGTAAAATTATACTTTGTCATGGACCGGGGCGGAAATGTCAAATCTGTCCATATTTTTGAATCAAAAGGATATAAACCGCTGGATGATTCCTGTATTGAATCAATAACTAAATCGTGTACTTTCGGTCCTGTTCCCGATGAAATTCCGGGAGACGAAATATATATACAGTTCTGGTACGGATATATCGTCGATTAACTATTTCGCATTTATGAGATCATCAAGAGTTTCATCTCCAAGAATTTCCGCTCTTGATTCATTCATCAGTCTGAATTTTTCAGAAAGTTTTTTTCTGACAATATCCGAAGTTGTTGAGTATAGATCAAGATTCGGATCATGAATTGAATCTATTACATCTTTAATCTTCACATTTCGTGAGCTAGTTGACGGAATGTATGTATTGTTTTCAGACTGACTGATGAAATTGGAAATCCTGAAAATATCAAGAAAATAATCGGCTTCAGTTATTTTGTCATTGCAGATTTTGGTAATTTCCGTAAAACCCGTACTGCCTTTCCCCGATTCGAAATTTTTATAAATCGCAAAAAGTATCCTGATTCCGTTGATAATTCTGATATCACCGGTGGTTTTCTTTGATTTGTTTGATTTCCTGTATGTATCAGGATACATCAGGGTATATGTTATTTCAGCTCCGAAAAGTATTATCATGGCTGAGGCATAGACAGTTAACAGGAATATAGGTACTGCTGCGAGAGCGCCGTAAATTGCAAATGTTGTATCTGCAAGTATTTTTATGTAATAATTGAAAAGCATCGTAAACGCAACCCATACAGATCCTGTAACAGATGCTCCAAGTGCCGCCGCGCTTAACGGAACTTTTATGTTCGGTAATGCAAAGTACATTAAAAGGAAACAAAAGCCTATAACCATAAACGGCGCCATGAAATTCAGAACATACATAATGAAGCTAGTTCCTTTTGTTCCGAGCCATAAATCAGAGCTGTCGGTATGATACATTATCATACCGGAATCGCCCAGAAGCCATTGTTTTCTGTTGAAAGAAACAAGTGCATTTATGGTCTGGGTTTTCATATTGAAATATTCCCATGTGCCGGTTTTCTGATTCAACCTGATTATTGTTCCTTTTTCTCCTCCGACATAAATTTTGTTTCTGTCTCCTGTTGAAATGGAGTAGTAGTTATAATTTTTGTAACTGAGCTGTGACCATGTCCTTCCGGAATTTGAAGTTATGAGTATGAGACCGTCATTCCCGGCAGCAAGTCCGAAATTTTCATCATACATATGAATGGTGTTGATATTTGAATTTGATTTTTTCTGTCTTGATTCATCCAGCTGTGTTATCTTCCAGGATTCTGCCAGATTTTCGGATTTGATGAAATAACCGTTTTCACCGGTAATGAATATACTGCTGCCGATAATCTGCATATCCGTAAGCCGCGTTTTATCAGACCATGACTGAATCAGATTCCAGGTAATACCTCCATCTGATGTTTTAAACAGTTCACCGCTTGATGCGGCAATAAACCCTGTATTCTCATCAATCATTTCTATGCTTTTAAGGTCAAATTTTCCGAGCCTGATTATTTTCCACGATTTTCCGCTGTTATCCGTTTTCAATAAGATACCCTTACCGGCGGTAATCCATCCGGAGGAATTAACGAATTTCACATCAGTATACCTGTTTGTTTTAAACTTCAGTTTTTCAACCGGTTCATCGACAGGCATAAATACTTTCAGTTCCGATGAAAAATCATATATCAGCTGATTATTAAAATCAATTTCATCTTCTGTCACTGGATTCAAAATTTCATTTAAAACAATGCTGTCTCCGCTGACATCAGTTTTTTTGCAGGAGAGAATGCTTGATTTGCTTCCGGTAATGTAAATATTATCCGTATTTTCAGTATTGAAAACATAATAATTAGGTTTATTGATGGCCTCTGACACTTTGTTTGTAAGAGCGGTACCGGCTATGAGCAGTATTGGGCCGAGCGTAAGCGTTGCCCAGTAGATGATGAATTTCAGATATATTGGTCTTTGTTTCTTTATTTTCCAGATGTTGTTCAGACTGTTTTCAAGAGATCTCAGTATTGCTGTTGCGGAAAAAATCAGAACAACAAATCCGATAACTCCTATTTTTCCGGCATTATCAATGAGGCTGGAAATGACCTCGAACATCTGCTGGTTATACAAACGCTGAAGATTGTATTCAGCCAGAAATTTCTGAATAATTTCAAAAATTTCGGTTTTCTGTTCACTTGCTTTATTAAGTATTGAGAATGCTGTCAATCCTACTGTTAGAGTCGGAATTAAGGATATTAGAGTTGTATAGGCAATTGCAGATGACTTGGTCGGACAGTCATCCTCGAAAAATTTTTTCCCGGACACGGTGAAAATTCTCAGCAGATGCTTGAGTTTTGTTGTAGCATAATTGTATCTCTTTTCAGTTAATTCATATTCATTATCAACAGTCTTCTTTATTTTCCTGAAATATTTATGCCATATCCCTGTTGAATTTTTTCCATCTTTATTTTCTTTCTCTTCAGTTATATTTTCTGTACGGTTTTTATCCATTTTTTCCTCGTTTAATTCTAAGATATTATAAATATATGACGGCATTATTCAATAAAATTTTATTGACACTCTAAAAATTATTATGTACTATCGCAGGACTAAGAAAGTGGAGGATGCAATGAAAAGGGTTTTTATAATTCTGGCTGTATTATTTGTATTTTCAGCAATAAGTTCCGTTTCTGCAGCTGATGCAGTTGAAGGTTACTGGAAAAGTGTTGATGAAGACGGTAAGGCTACGGCATTCTGGAAATTTGAAGTTAAAGGCAGTACTCTATACGGATATATAGTATCATATCCCGATATGAAACCTTCTGATACATGTGAAGAATGTTCCGGAGAATGGAAGGATAAACCGACCGTCGGTACTGCATGGGTAAAGCTTCAGAAAAGAGATTCCAAAGGCGTATGGTCAAACGGTTATATAATTGATTCCGGTAAAGGAAAAAAATACGGTGCAAAAGTATGGGTTGACGGCGGAAAACTTCAGGTTAGAGGCTCAATCGGACCTATTGGAAGAACCCAGGTCTGGCAGCGTGCAACAAAAGAACAGGCTGAAAAAGGATTTTAATTAATCCTGCAATTATTACATAAAATCCCGGTTATCACCGGGATTTTATTTTAAAAATCATTTGACAAATTACAACATAAATTCAAAATTGAATTATTATAAAAAGAAAGGATGTGATTTGATGCCAAATCCATTGGAAGTTAATGTTTATGACGGCGACATTGAAAAAGCCTTCAAAAACCTGAAAAAGAAAATGGCATTGGAAGGAATCTTCAAAGAATTAAAAAGAAGAAGATACTTCGAAAAACCTTCGCAGGAAAAGAAACGTAAACGCGAAGAAGCTGAAAGAAGAAGACTTAAAAAACTTCGCAGGCTTGCCGCTCAGAACCGAACAAGAAAATTCAGCGCAAAACCAACATCAAAAAGCAGATAAATCCGGCATTAGCCGGATTTTTTACACCATATGGAAACATTATTTAATAAAAATTTTATAACTCCTCTTGCTGAAAAATGCAGACCCCGTTCTCTTGATGAATACATCGGGCAGAGACATCTTCTTGACAGTGGGAAAATTATTTCCTCAATGATTGAGTCTCAAAAACCGCTCTCATTAATTCTTTGGGGTCCTCCGGGAACCGGTAAAACCACGCTTGCTCATCTGCTTGCAGAAGCATTTCATATGGACAGCTATTTTCTGAGCGCTATTTCTGCCGGAGTTGCGGATGTTAAAAAAATTATTTTAAAAGGCAAAGAAAACCGTGTTTTGGTAATCAAGACTCTTCTTTTTCTTGATGAGATACATCGTTTTAATAAGGCACAGCAGGATTCGGTGCTCGGTGCGGTGGAAAACGGCGATATCGTTCTGATAGGAGCAACGACAGAAAATCCCTCATTTTCAATAATATCTCCGCTTCTTTCCAGAACGCGAGTCATTAAACTGAATCCTTTTTCAGAAGATGAGTTAAAGATTATGTTTAATAATTCAAAACGTGACAACCATATTCCCGGGGATTTAAGCATTAGCGATGCTGTTCTTCAGAAAATAATTGAATATTCAGGCGGTGACGCCCGCAGAATGTATAATATTATTGAATCATCAATAAGCTGCGCTTCAGACGGTAAAATTACAGACAATATCGTACAGGAAGCGATTAGCTCACTGCCTAGTTATTTTGATAAGTCCGGAGACATGCATTATGATACAATATCCGCGTTTATAAAATCCATGCGGGGTTCAGATCCTGATGCCGCAGTTTTTTATCTGGCAAGAATGCTTAACGGCGGGGAAGACCCTGTTTTTATTGCAAGAAGGATGGTAATATTCGCATCAGAAGATATCGGTAACGCGGCACATCAGGCTTTAACTCTAGCCGTTTCGGCACTTACAGCCGTTCAGAATATAGGGATGCCTGAATGCAGGATAATTCTTTCCCAATGTGCGATTTTTCTTGCGAGTGCACCTAAAAGCAATGCAAGCTACACAGCAATTGACAAAGCACTGGAAACGGCAAAACATTCAGGAGAAAATATCCCTCTTCATATCAGAAATGCCCCAACCAGAATGATGAGTGAATTCGGATACGGTAAAGGATACAAGTATCCCCATGACTTCAGAAATAATTTTGTAAAAGAGCAGTATCTTCCGGATGATATCAGGGATTTTGTTTTTTATTATCCCGGAGAAAACGGCCAGGAAAAGGCAATAAAGGAAAGGCTGGAAAATCTATGGGGTACTGAAAAATATGAGCGGGGAAAGAGTAATATCTGAATTCATTTACTGCGTAAGCCTTAAGTTTTAGTATTAAATATGCAAATTTAGTATTTTATAATAATTTTTCCTTGAAAATTTTAAATTTATATACCAAATGGCATATATGAGGGTTATTTCATTCCGTGCTATATTTAAAAAAAATTAATAATTTAAGGAGTTAAGATGAAAAAGATATTTTTTCTTACGTCAGTAGTTTTGTTTCTTTCAACTAACGCGTTTGCTGCAGCGTTCATGAGCCCTTCTTTGAACGGTTCAACAGGACTTATATCAACCCCAACCGCAAAAACAGGCTGGGAAGATGCCAAATTCGGCGTTGACATCGGATTAGGATGGATCGACGGGAATGAGGATGTTAATGCAAATGGTTCAGCTGAAGATTCCACAATCGGAACTTTTACAGTGCAATTATTCAACATCTGGGAAATCGGCGGAATGTATGATATGCAGGATGAGCGCGGGGATGATTACATGCTGAATACTAAAGTCCGTCTTGATTCAGGCAACAGTACTGTAGCTATCGGCGGTAACTATCAGGTGATTGATCCGAATGATGACATTGAAGAAGATGAATTTAATTCATATCAGATTTATCTTGTTGCTACATATTCAGGAAGTTTCTTTAAAATGCCGGCTGAAACAACAATTTTAATCGGTAAAACTTTCTGGGATCGTGATGGAGATGCTGATTCGGATGATGTTGATGATGATGAAAACATTGATTTTTCAATGGGTTTTGACCTTGAAATGTTCCCATCAGTTTTTAAAGGTTATGTTCACTGGATAAATGATTTTGCAAACTACTCATACAGCAATGATCCAACAGGAATGGGATTATGGAGAGGTATTTTTAATACAGGAATGAGAATTGCCGTTCTAAGAGATAAAAGATATAAATTAAATATTGATGCAATAGTAGTTGATGCACTTGATGCGAACAGAGAATTTGCATTAAAAGCGGCTTTCGGTCTTTCATTCTGATAAATATTTCAGTCAGTTCCCTTGTCAGGGAGCTGACTGTTTTAGTTTTTCCTCCGCCTTCTCAAGTGAATAGAAAATGTCTATTTTAGTATTGGATTTTAATGATATTTCAGCGGTAAAATTGTTTTTTGTGAAACACGTAAAAATCACTCTGTAAATTCCTTTTGTAATTTCATTCGTAAAAAATTTCTCTTCAGAATTTATGCCGTTATTGCTTTTTAAACTCCAGTCAGGCATGAAGTTTCTGTAAATTTCGCTGAATATGTAGCTGTTTTGTCTGTCTTTGAATGAAGCTGTATTAATGTATTTTTCAATTAAAAAGTATGTTTCAGGACTTCTCAGACTGTCTGTATTATGCACTCTGCATTCAATGTCCAGAATAAATTCAGCATTATTGTCATTTATGTAAATATAAAATTCATATGAATTCTGAAGAATACTGCCGTTTTGTGATTTGAGAAGATCATTGTTTTCTATTTTTACAGTATTACTGCTGCTGTATGCATCCTTTTTTTGGGTATCTGCGCATGAAAATAAAATAAGTGTTGTTAAAAACAGTGATAAAAAATAATTTGTTTTCATATAATGCCTTAAAATTTAAAATTGTTGTTGAAATCAGTAATCATTCTTTTTTTATATATTTTTATTCCAATTTGTAAAGTTTTATTTCAGAGGTTAATATGTTTTTAAAATCCATGGAAGTTTTCGGCTTTAAATCGTTTGCAGACAGAACTAAAATCGATTTTGAGCAGGGAATAACTGTTATTGTCGGCCCGAACGGATGCGGTAAATCTAATATTGTAGATTCGGCAAAATGGGTTTTAGGTGAAAAACAGGCTAAAAATATACGCGGTCAGAAAATGGAGGATGTAATTTTCATAGGTACTGAATCCAGAAAGCCTCTATCACTTGCGGAAGTTTCCATAATTGTTGATAATCAGAACAGGATGCTTGAATTTGATTCTGACTCAGTTACTGTTACGAGGCGTGTATTCCGTGACGGGGAATCCGAATATTTAATAAACAAATCACCGGTGCGGTTAAAGGATATTGATAAACTTTTTATGGACACCGGTATTGGTAAAACCAGCTATTCGGTAATGGAACAGGGACGGATTGATATGATCCTCTCATCCAAAGCTGAAGACAGAAGATATATTTTTGAGGAAGCTGCAGGTATTTCACGTTTCAAAATGCAGAAAAAAGATTCTCTGCGAAAGCTTGAAGAAACCAGAGAAAATCTTGACCGTATTAACGACATCATACATGAAATTGAGCGTGAAAAGGATCTAAAGGCAAAACAGGCTGAAAAAACAAAAGTTTACATTTCCATGCGGGATGAACTTAAAAAAAATGATATTAAAATCAATGTTCTTAAATACAGGGATATTTCACAGAGAAAAGACAAGTTTGTTCAGCAGATCGAAAAATTAAAAGCTGAACGCCAGGAAATAAGTGACCGTATTTCTGATGTTTCTGAGGAAAACGAAAAGGATGAACAGCGTCGAAATGATATTCAGCTTCAACTGTTTGAGCTTGATAAAAAACTGCATACTTTCCGTTTAAAAGTCGAAGATATTGACTCTAAAACTGCAAAAAATAATGAACTTATTAATGAACAGGAAAACCGAAGGAAAAAACTTGAAACTGAGATTGCCGAAAGAAAAAACGTCAGAATCCGTTTAATCGGTGAAAAAGAAAAAAATATTGAAAACGGTAAAGTGATTGCTGAAAAAATTGAGGAAGACAGAACAAAGCTGAAAGAGCTGTTTGAAACAAGAAGGCGTAAAATTGAAGAAATCCATTCCAGCCGTGATCAGATAGATAAAAACAGAGAGGAAATTTCAGACAAGGAAAAACAGCTTGTTGAATTAAGAGAGGAACTTGAAATCGTAATCCGTCAGCTTATTGATGCGATAGATAAAAGAAAAGCCGAACTGCTTGATTCTGAAGATGAAAGACAGAAGGTCCGTACGGAAATAAATTCACTCATTAAAGATGTAAATAACATGCTGGAAGAATCCAAAAGACTTCTGGGTACAGGACTTCCGGAAGATGCTTTATCCCTTTTAACAAAAATAGACCTTAATTACCTTAACGGGAAAATATCGGAATTTGAATCTTTCGAAGACGGTTTCAGATCAATTCTTTTTGATAAGACCGGGATTCATGCGAAAAAAGAGAATATTGATTCACAGATACGCGCCAAGATGACCCTTATTGAAAATTTAAGAACTGATAATGCTAATCTTGAAAACCGAATCACCATGCTGCAAAGCGAACTTGACAGTACTAATGACATGATAACAAGAATTGAAAAAGACCTGTCAAGAAATGATAATGAAAAAAACTGGATTGAGAAAAACATTCAGTCACTTGACAGACAAATAGAGGATTTTGAAAAGCAGATAAATAATCTTAACAGTGAAATTGACAGGTCTGTTCAAATTTCCGACAGTCTTAAAAAGGAAATAGAGGACTGGCAGAACAAGCTGGTTGAATTTAATGACAGAAGTGCAGGACTTACAGAAAAAATTCAGGCAAATAATATTAAAAAAGAAGAAATAGATAAAAAAATTAAAAACCGTAAAGAGTCAGGACATAAAGACAGTGAAAATCTTGAAAAAATCAACGTGAGGCTTGCTGAACAGGAGAAAAATCTTGTTGAGCTGAATTTCCGGATTACAAATATTGAAGAGTACTTATGGACTGAATATGAAAAAAGGATTGCTGATATCAATAAAATAAAAGCTGATCAGATGGAATTTAATGATCTGAATCAGCAGTTTCAGCAGCTTAAAAAGAGCATTCAGGATCTTGGTCCGATTAATAACCTGGCTATCGAAGAATTCAATGATCTGAAAAAGAGATATGAATATTATTCTACTCAAAAATCTGATATTGAAAAAGCCAGAGAGGATATTCTTTCGGTAATTGAAGATATCAATAAAACATCTGTTGATATGTTTTTAGAGACATTTACGCAGATTCAAAAAAACTTCTCCGAAATATTCAAACAGCTTTTTGAAGGGGGAAATGCTGAAATTGTACTTGTTGATACTGAAAACATACTTGAAAGCGGTATTGAGATTACAGTCCGGCCTCCGGGGAAAAAGCCTAAATCCATAAATCTTCTTTCCGGCGGTGAGCGTTCAATGACCGCACTTGCATTGCTTTTTTCCACCTACATGGTGAAGCCGTCACCGTTCTGTTTCCTTGATGAGATTGATGCGGCGCTGGACGAAGAAAATGTAGGGCGTTTTTTAAGAATGCTGAAGCAGTTTGCACTTAAAACGCAGTTTATTATGATTACTCATAATAAGAAAACAATGAGCATTGCATCTTCCATATACGGAATTACAATGGAGGAACCTGGTGTTTCCAAGGTTGCATCTGTGCGTCTTGAAAAAAAGTAAAATCTTAATGTGACATATTATAAAAAAAAATTCATCCTTGACAGGAAAAGTCCGATAAAGTAATATGATAAGTTAAAGGATTTGTTTTTCATCATACAAAGGAGGGTGATATGATTTCTATCGAAACTATTATTGGTTCTGCTCAGCGGATTAATAAACAGAGAAATTCAGTAAAACAGGATAAACAGGATTCTGTTGATAAATCACAGGATACTGTTACTATTTCCAAAAAAGTTGATTTGAAACTTGACAGTATCGGAAAGGATTTAAAATTGATACAGACATCATTAACTGAAAATCAGATGCTGAAAAGCGCACTAACTGATTTAAGTTCTGAAAGTCTCAAGCCTGTTCCGGATTATAACTCAATTATTGAGTCTTATAATAAAAATGGAAACGGCATACTTTCCGGCTTCATGGGTTCCGGCAGTATTACCAGGGAAACAATTGCAGCAAAGAATAATGAAGTGGAAACACAGATAAATTCGGATATTTCGAATTTAAAAAGACTTCAGATTGAAACGGAAAATATTTTCGCTTCCAATCTCGGGCAGCCGGAAAAAGCTGAAAATATGATTAAAACTGTTGAAACTTATTTTGTTTCAGGAAACATAAATACAATGAACAGATTATCTACATTGAATGCTGATATTGTAATGCGTCTTACTAAATAATTCTGAAAAAGCTGCTTTTGGCAGCTTTTTTATTATTTTTCTATGAGAATGTCAAAAATTAAAAACATATTTCTATTGATTTTCATCTGCCAGACTATTCTTTCCGCTGCAACAGATAAAATTCCGGATTCAGCTGGAGGAGTCGTGACTTTTCCTAAGACCAATGAAATTCCGGGCTGGGGCAAAGTTTTAAGTTTTGACAGCATTTACCGATGGGGTTTGTCGAATTCCATCTATATTAACCGGGACAGCAGTCCGATTGTGGACAACTATGCTGTCTATGTCCATAAAAACGGTTCTGCAATTGAATTTAAAGATTTAAAAAGATACGGACCATATTACATTTTTATTGATTTTGTAACCTACAAAGGCAGGTCAATCGGTATTAATTCACGTCTCAAAATTTATGTCGACGGAAATTTTTTTGACGAACTGACCTGGAATGAGCTGCAGCAGATTTCATATTATAGTAAAGAAATCCCTAGAGAATATTATTTTGACGGCATCATCAGGGTTGAGTTCAGGGAAATTGATACTGTAGGCGGTTTCTGGGGAATCTGGGATGTTGCTCTTACTGACGGTACACCTCCAAAGGCAAAAGAGAAAAAAGATTATGATTTTTCACCTCTGATAAAAAAATATGTCAGTGAAAAAACTGAAAAGATAAAGAAAATTTCCCCGGAATCGAAAGAGAATAAGGATTTTAAGATTAAAGTTCCGGATGGACCTGTAGAACCGTCTGCAGAATAATATCATAAAAAATTTGAAAATCCTGCAAAAATAATTGATTTTCCTTCAAATTTAGTTAATTTTTATAAAAATAAACAGATAAATATATTTGACAAATAATATGCTATAATTTTTGTAGAGATAAGGATAAATTTATCTGAGAAACTTTTATTAATAAGTGGGTGCGATTATGAATAACGAATTTGAGAAAGAATTCGATGATGAAGTTTATGAAGATAGTTTCTATGCTGATGAAGAGGAACTTGAAGACGACGAAGATGATACTGCTGAAAAAGATGATATGGATGACGAAATTCAGACTGTCAGAGTTGATTTAAGTTTTGCCTGCGATGATTGTGACTACAGATGGGATGATGTAATTGTCAGACGTAAAGATGATTATGATGATGATTCTGAAGGTATAATCTGCCCTATGTGCGGATCAATGAATGTCACTCAGATCTGATCAGAAAATTATCATTAAAGGGGCGCGGGAACATAATTTAAAAAATATTTCCATTGATCTGCCCAGGAACCAGTTTATTGTAATTACCGGACTTTCAGGGTCCGGTAAATCTTCTTTAGCTTTTGATACGATATATGCGGAAGGACAAAGGCGTTATGTCGAATCACTTTCGGCCTATGCAAGACAATTTCTCGGTCTTATGGAAAAACCCGATGTTGATTTCATAGACGGTCTATCTCCGGCAATTTCCATCGAACAGAAAACCTCACATAGAAATCCCAGATCCACGGTTGGAACAGTAACCGAAATTTATGACTATTTCAGGCTTTTGTTCGCCAGGATAGGTGTTCCTTACTGTCCGTCATGCGGAGAAAAAATTGAATCAATGTCTGTTGATCAGATTGTTGAAAATCTCATGACTATGCCGCTTAAAACAAAATTCCAGATTCTTTCACCGGTGATACGCGGACAGAAGGGAGAACATGTGGAGGTTTTCAGCAGAGCTGAAAAAAACGGATTTATCCGTTTCCGTATTGACGGTGAGACATATACTCTTGAAGATATTCCTAAACTTGAAAAAAACAGAAAGCACACCATTGAAATCATTATAGACCGTATTGTAATGAAAGAGGGAATCAGGTCAAGACTTGCAGATTCTGTTGAAACGGCACTTGATATTTCTGAAGGCATGATGACTGTTCTTACCGATAAAGATGAAAAATTCTATTCTTCAAAACATGCATGCCGGAAATGCGGTTATGCAATACAGGAAATTTCTCCAAGAATGTTTTCATTCAATACTCCTTACGGTGCATGCGAGGACTGCAGCGGACTTGGTTTTCACATGATGTTTAACCGTGATTTTATAGTCCCTGATGAATCTAAATCCATAAGCGGCGGTGCAGTGGAAGTCTGGGGAAAAACATGGACTGAAGAGCAGGCTGTTTATCTGAAACATAATTTTAAAATTGATACTGAAAAGCCGTGGAAAGATTTCGATGAGGATACAAAGGAATTTTTATGGATGGGTAACGGAACGCGCCAGTCCAAAATGTATCCTTACAGTAAAAATTTTGAAGGAATAATTCCGAACATGGAAAGGAGATACAAGGAAACTTCTTCCGAGGATATCCGTCACTGGATGGAGGGTTTCATGATAAATAAGACATGTCCTTCATGCGGCGGCAGAAGACTGAAACCTGAAAGCCTTTCAGTTAGAATCGGTGACAAACACATAGATGATGTAACTTCAATGTCAGTTAAAAATTCGGTAATTTTCTTTGACGAAATTGAATTAGGTAAAACAGATGCACAGATTGCATATCAGGTGCTTAAGGAAATCAGACAGCGTTTGAGATTTCTTAAGGATGTTGGTCTTGAATATCTTACTCTTGACCGTGCTGCCGGTACTCTCTCAGGCGGAGAAGCCCAGAGAATACGTCTCGCTACACAGATTGGTTCAAGTCTTACCGGAGTTCTGTATGTGCTTGATGAGCCGTCTATCGGACTGCATCAGCGCGATAATCAGAAACTACTTAAAACATTGAGGCATCTGCGTGATATCGGCAATACTGTTATTGTTGTTGAACATGATGAAGAAACAATAGCGGAAGCTGATTTTATTGTAGATCTCGGACCGGGTGCCGGAATTGAGGGTGGCGAGATTGTTGCATCAGGTACCCTGCAGGACATTCTTGCTTCAAAAAGATCGGAAACAGGCCAGTACATGTCCGGAGTTAAAAAAATTGAAATACCATCCGAACGCAGAAAGAGCGACAGGTTTATTGAAATTTCCGGTGCATCTGAAAATAACCTCAAAAATCTTAATGTGAAATTTCCCCTTTCTGTATTTACTGCGGTAACAGGAGTGTCAGGTTCCGGGAAGTCAACTCTTGTCATGGAAATACTTTATAAGTCTCTTGCGAATATAGTCATGCGTTCAAAAGATTATCCCGGGAAATATGATAAAATTACCGGTATCGAACAGATTGACAAGGTTATTGACATAGATCAGTCTCCGATAGGAAGAACACCCCGTTCCAACTCGGCTACGTATACAGGTATTTTTACAGTAGTCAGGGAGCTTTTTACAAGTACTTCCGAAAGCCGTATCCGCGGATATAAAGCCGGAAGATTTTCATTTAATGTTCCGGGAGGCCGTTGTGAGGCATGCCAGGGTGACGGAATCAAGAAAATAGAGATGCATTTTCTTCCGGATGTTTACGTCACATGTGAGGTCTGTAAAGGCAAACGGTACAATCATGAAACACTTGAAGTGAGACTGAAAGGCAAAAATATTTTTGAAGTTCTTGAAATGAGCGTTTCTGAGGCAAGGGAATTTTTTGAGAATATCCCTTCTGTTAAAAGAAAACTTGATACGTTATTTGAAGTAGGTCTGGGGTATATTAAACTCGGGCAGCCTGCGACAACATTGTCAGGCGGAGAAGCTCAGCGTATAAAACTTGCCACAGAATTGTCAAAACGGTCAACAGGAAGTGCCGTTTATATTCTTGATGAACCGACTACGGGACTTCATTTTTCTGATATTGATAAACTTTTAAAAGTGTTGACGTCTCTTGTTGATAAAGGTAATACAGTAATTGTAATTGAACATAACCTGGATGTAATAAAGTTTGCCGATCATATAATCGATCTTGGTCCGGAAGGCGGTGATAACGGAGGAACAATAGTTGCTGAAGGTACGCCGGAACAGATTTCCAGGGTAAAAAATTCATTTACCGGCCAGTTTCTTAAAAACACCCTGAAGAAGTCATGAGAGCCGACTTTTGAAGTAACGTTTTCCCGGGTTACTGCCGATAATTGTTATAAACAGCAGGAATAATAAAAATGATAAAGAGAGCAGCTCTTTTTTTTATTTCCGTTTTATCTGTATTATGTCTCAACGGTGTTGTATATTCACAGGAAAACGAGAGATTTGTAAAATATGAAATGGCTAAAACACGTTTTGATAAAGGTCTGGTTTTCTACAATCAGATGAATTATCTTGCTGCAGTTGAATATTTCAGACAGGCATTATCAATATACAATGAATACCATGTCGCAAGAGAATATCTGGCCAGATCATATAAACTTGCCGGGTACTGTGATTCGGCATCAACTGAATGGCGTTTCCTCTATGATGATACCGCATCGGCATCAGTTAAGCATAAAATTGATGTATTGAATAACATGCAGGGAAATTATTTCAGCAATGAGATTTCGGATAAGTATGTCGATTCATTTCAGATATCTTCAAAATTTTTAAAAAACTATAAATTCAGTTATCCTGCGGATATAGTAATGGATAACGAAAACAGCATGTATATTACTTCATTTTCCAACGGAAATCTTGTAAAAATTGATAATAACGGAAATGCTGAAAAATCCGTTAAATTCGCATCGGATTCCGTATTGTACGGACTGGATTATCGGGACGGAGTTGTTGCTGTCTCTGATTTTAACCAGAACAAAATCTATTTCGTGGACAGGAATCTGAAAAAAACCGGTGAGTTCGGAACCAGAGGTTTTAAAGAGGGACAGCTTAACGGACCGCAGGGCCTGGCATTTGATAACAGCGGCAACATATTTGTAGTTGATACGGGAAATAATCGAATACAGAAATTTAATAAAAACGGCAAATTCGTACTTGAATTCGGCCGCAAAGGAAAATATAAAGGTGATTTTGACAATCCTACGGATGCAGCTGTTTATAACGACAGGCTTTTTATCACCGATACGGGTAATTCACGAATCTGTGAATTTGATTTATACGGCAATTTTAAACGCTACATAGAAAGTTCCCTTTTCAGTGACCCGCGCGGTATTACGTTGTCTCATTCCCGGCTGATAATTTCCGACATGAAAAAAGGACTTATTTTCTATAATCTCGAAGAGAATTCGTTTGATTCATTGCTTGACCCGAAAGGAGGGGTCATTAAATTTTCGCGCCTGATTAATGCTGTAAGAGACAGATATGATAATATAGTTGCGGTTGATCATGACCGTGAAGAAATAAGAATTTTTACTCCTGTTAACAGGGTTTATAATAATCTTGATGTCAGCATTACTTCAATAGACACTCATAGTTTTCCGATAGTTGCCGTTTATCTGAATGTAAATGATATTTACGGAAATCCTGTATATAATCTTAATCAGAATAATTTTGCAATTATTGAAGACGGCGCCAGGGTTCCTTCTCTATATACCGGTTATTTCAAAGAGGTTGATACATCTGTAAATATGGTCGTTGCTGTGGAAAAAACTCCGCAGATGAAAACTGTTATTAATGAAACCTTATGGTCAATGGATAATCTGCTGGCAAAAGTTGTAAAAACAGACAAGATCATGGTAAATAATTTTAACATTGATTACTGGACTGCAGCTGAATTTGACTGGAGCATACGCAGAACCAAGAAAGCTGCGGCTGAAGATGATTATACTCACGGGAACAACATCAGCAAAGTTATCTACAACTCCCTTAACAGTCTTGTTGCCTTGAACAGTAAAAGAGGCCTTGTCGTTTATACAAGCGGAATACTTGATGATAATTCATTTTCTGATTATGATAAGGACATTCTGATAAACTTTGCCCGGACTCATTTCATACCGGTTTATTTCATTTACACTGAGGAAATGAATCCCGATCTCCGCGACATTGCGGAAAGAACCGGCGGCAGAATTGTGCATCTTTCTGATGCTGAAAAAACATCCATGTTCTATGATGAAATCAGAAACCGCGAAGAATACAGATATTCAATAATCTACAGGACATATAAAACCAGGGAGTTCTCCAAATGGTGGGCTGACATACAGATTAATGCATCCTATCAGAATAAAAAAGGAATTGAATGGGGCGGATATTTTGTTCCTTAACCCGGAACTTTATGACATCCGGCTTTTTATCCACTTCAGAGATTTTTGAAACTGTTCCATGCCCCCGCATTCATTATTGTCTTCAGGGTACACTTCAACTGTTTTATCACAGTTCAGATAGTGAAAAAGAGATAATGCGCATTTAGCCGGACTGATATCATCCCTCAGTCCTATCGACATCAGAATATCGGAATCAACTTTCTGAGTGAAATTCAATCCGTCAAAGTAGCTCAGGTTTTTCTTGATTTTAATTTTATCCCTTTTTAATGTGGAAATGAAACTGTTGATTTCCGATGATGAATCGGATTTTGAGAGATTCTGGCTGGTTTCCAGATCAACAAAGAGCGGTGAATCAAGAACAAGTTTAGTTACTCTTTTATTGTAGCACTGTGTGAATAAGGCTGCAGATGCGGAGATTCCTTTCGCTATAATTGCAATTTCACTGCAGTCAATTTCCTTAACAAGCCTCAGGAAATCAATTGATCTGTAAAGATCCAGAAAAACTCCCGTGAGATAATAATTTTTCGGTTCATATATCTGTTCAGTCATAAATCCCGGAGTGGTCTTTTCCTTTGCTTCAGGTGTATTAGGCAACGGCTCAATTATTGAATGATGTCCGCGCATTTTAATGTAAAGATAAGCATAATTTTCAAGTACGCCGTATCCTTTGTACTGATTTATTGAATTGTAATCATGACATATTATTACTGGTTTAGGTTTGATTTTATTTTTTGCATTAACAGGAATATAGAGATCAGCATGAATTATGGTCTTCATATAGCTGCGGAACGTAACATCATATATGTTAAAACGCGAATTTGATCTTTTTTTATTAAGTACATATTCGCCCTGCATGGAAACCTTTTTGACTTCATTTGTCATGATTGACCAGAAGTGATCAAAATCAGGTTCCTTTGTAAGCGGAGGAAAATAGTTAATATATTTATCAAACTGAAGAAGTGTAGCCATTAATTATTTCCTATTTTAAAGTTTTGTAAATCAGATAATAATTCTGTTCAAGAAGCCATTTTGCAATACCGATGACAAATATAAAAAGCAGCATGATGATAAAAAAAGAAAAAAAGGCTGATATTCTGTTTTTAACAAAAATAGTCAGAATTTCACTGAATTTAAGTCTGTCTTTAATATATCTGTGAAGAGTAAATGTTAATTTTAGAATTACATACAAAACCAGGATTATTCCTGCAGCAATAATGAATATTTCTGAAAATCGGACCTTGTTGTTAACGGCGAAAACCGTTGCAGGAAAAATGACTAAATCCATGATTATTATGGAAAACAGCAGAATAAATATGATATATAGAAAAAGTGACAGATACTCCTTGAATTTCTGAAAAAATCTTTTTTGCTCGTAATCGGAATTAGTCATTTAAAGGCACCTCTGTTTCATTTGCATCAGCATTTTTTGTGTTAACGATATTTTTTATATCCTTATCATCCTTATTCTCCGGCTCAAAATCCACACCCATTTCCTTCAATGCTTCTTTGGCTGCTTTCTGAACTTTTAAATTAGGATCATATTCGGCTTTGTATTTTAAAATGTCAATCGATCTTTTATCTTTCAAATCCTTTAACAATTCGATTGATTTCAGCCGAACTGTAGTATTATCGCTTCTCAGAGATTCATACAACCTGGAATATGAACCTGAATCACCTAATTTGACCAGAGCCGTAATAACGTAAATATTCAGAGTGTAATAGTCTTTTTTCTTGTTATATGAATAATCATCAAAGGCAACTAGAAAATTGTTAAGATCCTTAATCGCGGAAGTGGCATTTATTTTTGCCAGTGCATTTGCGCTGTATGCACGGACAGAGATATCCTCGTCTTCATCATTAAATGTTTCCAGCAGAAAAGATTCGGCTCCTTTACTTCCGCTGTTTCCGAGGAAAAGCAGCAGTTCAAGACGGTTGATGTTTGTTGTCTTATTATCCTTTATTTTTTCAATTGCAAATTCATATTCGGTATTCACTTTGAATACCGCGAGTGTCTGGATAACTGCTGTAGTAAAGTTGGAATCTTTTGTAAAATCCAGTTTTTTAAAAATCTCCTGAACGGAAGCTGCAGTTTCTTTTGCATCCATGTTTTTAAGAAAATATACTGCCGCTATTTTAACATCTTCGGAATTGTTATTCAGAAATTTGACGACTGTCGGAATAGCTTCTCCGGATTTCAGATCCTGCAGAACGTAGATGCTTTTCATGATAACCGTTGAGTCTCTTTCACCGTCCAGCATGACAATAAGCTGGCTTGTAAGATCTTTCTTTCTGGCTTCATCACGGATTATCGGAATAAAATTGATGGCTTCTTTTCTTTCCTTCTGATTTCCATATTTCATTGTTTTTTCAATGAAATCGGCTCTTTTTTTATCAGCTTCTTTCTGTTTTTCTTCAAGTTTCTTTTTTTCTTCTTCTTTTTTTTTCTCTGCATCTGTTTTCTGTGTAGTTTTTGATGCCGCATTTTTTGATGTATCTGTCTGTGCTGATACAGGTACTGTCAGAATTAAAAAAAACAGCATAATCAGGTAAATTCCGTTATTCTTCATATTAATTTCCTTAAATATCTTATGGACACTTCCAAAAACCTGCATTAACAATGTTGTAAGTAAAGAAAATACTGGTTATATCCGTATTTGTACCGGCAAGGGAAAATCAAAACCCTGGTTTTTAGATGTTCCCTTATTAAATTATCGGAAAAAAAACATACTTCCATACCTTATAATAATAAATAATCTGATAAAAGTCCCGGTTTATGCGCTATTATTTTTTTATAATATTTAGTTAAATTTCGGAATTTTGATTGAAATTACCATGCATTCATTTATGCTTAAATCATCGAGGATTCTATGAAGAAAGATAAAAAACATCTAATTTTAATTTTCATGAGTGTATTTCTAATTGCCTCAGGAATGAATGTTAATGCACAGCAGAAAACATATTCCGTTATTGAACTGAAAGGATCAATTAATCCGGTTGTGGCTGACTTTATAGTCCGTTCAATTGAAACTGCAAATACTGAAAAAAGTAATTTTATACTTCTTACAATAGATACTCCGGGCGGACTGGTTGATTCAATGAGAGAAATCATCAAAGCAGTGTTTAATTCAGGAATTCCGGTCATCACATATACATACCCGAAAGGGGCACAGGCAGCTTCAGCCGGAGGTTTTATAATGCTTTCCGGGCATCTCAGCGCGATGGCTCCGGGAACGGAAATCGGGGCAATGCATCCTGTAAGTCCCATGCTGAATTTTAATAAGGATGAGAAAAAATCTGACGGTATCATGGAAATGAAGGTACTTAATGACATTCTGGCTTTTGGAAGAAGTATTGCCCAGAAACGCGGAAAAAATATTGAATGGACGGAAAATGCCATAAAAATGGCCCATTCATCCTCCTATACTGAAGCAAAGGATCTGAATGTAATTGATATCATCGCCGAGGATATTCCTGATCTTCTGAATCAGATTCATGGATTAACAATTGACGTAAACGGTAAAGCTGTGCAAATCGATGCGCAGAACCTTCAGCCGAGATATTTCGAAATGAAGAAAAATGAACTGTTTCTGAATTATCTTGCAAATCCTAATATTGTTTTTCTCCTTCTGATTATTGCCATCGCCGGCATTGCTCTTGAAATTAAAAATCCCGGTATGTTTGTTCCGGGTATTGCTGGCGGAATTTCACTTATTTTCTTTTTATTAGCGATCAAGATTGTTCCTATCAATGTAATCGGTTTAATTTTGTTGCTTTTATCAGTTGTTCTGTTTATACTTGAATTAAGTATTACCAGTTACGGACTTCTTACGATAGGAGGTCTGGTATCTTTTACATTGGGGGCGCTTATATTGTTTGATTCACCGTTAAAAGGATTCGGTATTTCCTATTTTACTATAATTACCGCACTTTTATTAATAACCGGTTTTGTTTTTATTGTTTTACGTCTTATTATTCTTGCCATGAAAAATGCCGTTGCTACAGGCAAGGAGGGGCTTATCGGTCAGAAAGGGAAAGCTGTTTCCGATTTCAGTAATGGAACCGGTAAGGTTTATGTTCATGGTGAGTTCTGGAACGCCCTTTCGGATGAACCGCTCTTAAAAGACGATGATGTCATTGTTTCAGAGGTAGCAGGCATGCAGTTGAAAGTTAAAAAATAATTAAAATACAGGAGAATTTTTATGAGTGTCGTTAATATCGGGCTGATTGCATTTTTCGGAATATTTTTTCTTGCCTCATGTATCAAGGTTGTTAAAGAGTATGAACGTGCTGTTATTTTCCGTCTTGGCCGTCTTCTTCAGGAACCACGTGGTCCGAAAGGTCCAGGTCTTATTTTCGTAATACCGATGATTGATAAACTGATAAAAGTCGGATTACGTACAATTACCATGGATGTACCTCCGCAGGATGTAATTACAAGGGATAATGTCTCAGTGAAGGTTAACGCTGTCGTTTATTTCCGCGTTCTCGAACCAAACAAGGCTGTATCTGAAGTTGAAGATTACATTTATGCGACTTCACAGCTTTCGCAGACAACTTTAAGGAGTATTCTCGGCAGTTTTGAGATGGATCAGCTGCTTTCTGAAAGAAGTCAGATAAATTCCGAACTTCAGAACGTTCTTGACGCACAGACGGATCCATGGGGAATTAAGGTGTCTGCAGTTGAAATTAAGCATGTCGATCTTCCGCAGGAAATGCAGAGGGCGATGGCCAAACAGGCGGAAGCCGAACGTGAAAGAAGGGCTAAGATTATTGCGGCTGAAGGTGAATTCCAGGCGGCTGAGAAAATGGTTGAAGCGGCTAAATTAATCGAAAAACATCCGATTTCCCTTCAATTGAGATATCTTCATACTTTACGTGATATTTCCAGTGAGCACAATTCGACTATTATTTTCCCTCTTCCTATTGACCTGATCAGTTCATTTGTAGAAAAACTCAGTTCTAAAAAATAAACTTCAGAACCGGAAACGGAATTCCGTTTCCGGTTCTTTAATTTTCCTGCCGGATTAGATTTCAATATTACGGAAACACATTAAAAACTGAAGATTTTCATGTCTTTTTAAAAATTCCTTTAACTTTATCAGGTTCAATTTCGTTATATATATGTGGGAGCAAAAAATGAAATTGAATAAAGAACAGTCAAGGGCAGCAGAATTTTCAACAGGTCCTTCACTGGTGATTGCCGGAGCCGGTACGGGAAAAACCAAAACCCTAGTTCAGAAAACTGTTAACATTCTTACTGAAAGTACAATAAAGGACTATGAGCTGCTACTGCTGACTTTTTCCAGAAAAGCCGCCAACGAAATCAGGGAAAGGCTGTCTGCAGAAGCCGGATATGTCACCAGGATCAAAGCGGCCACTTTTCATTCGTTCAGCTATTCCCTTCTTGCGGAAAACCAGGATCTGTTCATCAGCCAGTTCGGATTCACCCGCATGCCTGACATCATCCTTCCGGAGAAAAAGGCCGGTCTTGCCGCGGAATTAATCGGCAAAGATCACAGAAAGTTCGGCGGTCTGCCGTTTCAGGTAATATTAAGTTCGATTAATGATAAATCCATTGTCGAACGAATCAGGGACAGTGATATTCAGGAAGAGCTTAACATTCTTTCTGAAAAATACGAAAAACACAAGAAAATGAATAATTTAATAGAATTCGAAGAAATAATTAATTATACAGTTTCATTTTTAAAGAATAATGTACATATCAGAAAACAGTACGCTGACAGATTTAAATATATACTTGTAGATGAATTTCAGGATACGTCTGATAATAATTTTGAGTTATTAAGTTTAATCCTTAACAGGGATAAAAATATTTTTGCAGTTGGTGATGATTTCCAGCTGATATATTCTTTCAGAAACAGCAGAATCAAGTATATTCTGCAGCTGAAAAAATATTTCAGGGGTTTAAAAACATATAAACTGAAAACAAATTACCGGTCCAGAAAGGAAATTGTCTCATTATCCAACAGGTTTATCAGGAACAATAAGTATCAGAGCAGAAAAAAACTGAAATCACATAAGGGAAGAGGCGGACTGATAAGACTGCTGCCTTATACCGATTATGATAATGCCCTGAAAGTCCTGATTGAAATTTGCGGTCAACTGGATGCAGGAGAGGAATCAGCGGTACTGTACCGGAACAATTTCCTCGAAAAACATCTGGAACCGGCTGTAATGAAATTCAAAAATGTAAAATTCATGACAATACACTCTTCCAAGGGTCTTGAATTCGATAATGTAATAATTTTCGGTGTTGATGATTCGATTATTCCATCTCCATGGAGCAGTATTGAAGAGGAACGCAGACTTTTTTATGTTGCAATGACCCGTGCCAAAGAGCGGCTTTTCATAATGTATAATGAAAGCAATGCTGAAAAACCGCTCTTTATCCGCGAGCTTGATATATAATTACATTGAGTTTAGACGGCTGAGAATGTTTTTGACGTTTTTGATTTCACGACCGTAATTTTCCCAGTCTCCGTTTTTAATGTATTCTTCGGCTTTCTGAAAAGAATCATAAGCCTGTTTGATGAGTTCTTTTGAAGATGAATCCATATTTTCTGACGGCTCCGTTATATCTTCCGTACTGCTTATGCTGCCTGAAAACATTATGTCAAGAGCTGCATTAAGATTTTCCGCCATAACAATTTTATCGGAAAAACTTATAATCACCCGTTTCAATTCAGGCATTTCACTTGTATCCGCCTTAAGATACAATGGTTCAATGAACAGCAGTGAGGAGTTTATCGGAAGTACAGTGATGTTTCCGCGGATAACCTGTGATCCTTTCTGATTCCAGAGAGTGAGCTGCTTGGATATTTCCGCGTCCTGATTGATTCTTGCCTCAATCTGCATCGGTCCGTAAGTCATACTCTGTTTTGGAAGAGAATAGAGTTTCAGTCTTCCATAATTTTCCCTGTCGCAGTTTGCCGTGAGGAATCCTACCATATTGTCCTTATTCGCAGGTGTAAAGGGAAGCATCATAATGAATTGAGCACTCTGTTCATCCGGAAGTTTTGTGACAAGATAGGACGGTTCAACTTTTATCCTGCTTTCAGCATATATCTGTTCGGGAATATTCCAAAGATCTTCATTATTATAAAACACATTTGCATCCTGCATGTGATATTTCAGAAGAATTGATGACTGCACTGAAAAAAGCGTTTCCGGATATCTTAAATGACTTTTAATATCTTCAGGCATGCTCTGTGCATTTTTAAATATTGTAGGGAATATGCGGCTGTAGGTAATTATCATCGGATCAGTGTTGTCCGAGATGTAATAATTAATTGATCCGTTATACGCGTCAATGACCACTTTTACGGAATTTCGAATGTAATTTATTTTTTTTCCGCTTTTGGTGATATACGGTGTTGAGTAAGGGTATTGATTTGACACAGTATATCCGTCAATTATCCAGAATAATTTCCCTTCTGACAGAACAAGATACGGATCTTCGTCGAACATGAGATATGGAGTCAGTGTATTTACCATGTCAAGAATGTTTCTCCGGAATAGAATCCGGCTGTCGGATTTTATGTTTGTTGAAATAAGAATATTCAGATCTTTCAATGAAAGTGCAAAGAAAAGTCTTTTAAAAAAACCGCCGACTTTTATGCCGCCGGTACCGTCATATACCGAGTAATTGTTCGTATCGCCGGAAGGATAATTGAATTCACCAGGAGTTACTGCCGTATTGGTCATAATATAACCGTTACTGTGTTCGCCGTAATAAATTTCAGGACGTTCAGCGGTAAATCCGATTGAACTTTTAGGCGGTATGTCCCTGATTATCATGTCAGGAAGTCCTTCCGGAGTTACGGTATCGACCCGGCTCATTACCAGTCCGTATCCGTGCGTATATATGAGATGTTTATTTACCCATGTCTGGGTCTGCTGCGCAAGTTTTTCCGTTGAAATTTCACGTGCAGACAGATTGACCGCAACCTTGTTGCCGTCAATCATATACCGGTCTATATCGACATCCATAAAGGTGTAATACGGTTTCAGTTCCTGCAGCTGTTTGTATGTCTGCTGAAGAGGTTTCCAGTCCCATAAACGTATGTTATTAAGCGTGGTCCTGTTCTGTTCAATATCCGATAAAGTCAGAGAGGCCTCATTTTTAAAATTGACAATTTCTATTTTGCTGATGTCATATGCACTGCGTGTAAAACGGATGTTGTTTTCTATAAATGGTCTTTCACGGTCAAGTTCATTAGGTACTACGAAAAATCTCTGCTGAACAGCCGGAATAACAACTGTAAACGCGAATATGGACGGTATTATAATTACAGCTGAAAGAAATATTATTCTGATGCTTTTTTTAAAAATATTAAAAATGAAAATTACTGCGGCGGCAAAACATAATATCATGCATATTTTATATCCGAAAAGCTGGCTGTTTACATCTGAATATCCGGCGCCGAAAAATTTTCCGCGTTCCTTAAGGAGTAAAGAGTATGAGGATAATTTGAAACCGAATCCATAAACTGCAGAAAACAGGGCAAGCAGCAGCGACAGATGTGATCTGGCTTCACTTGCAAATGATATTTTCCCGTAATCATTCACGACTGTTCCGTTAAAAAAATGAAAAGCCCCGGAAAAAAACGCCAGCAGAATTACTGAACCGAGAATCCATCCGTACAGGAATTTATAGAAAGGGAGTGAAAACATATAAAAAGCGGCATTGTTGGAGAAAACCGGTTCCACCGGCATATTCTCAAAACCTGTTCTATTAATAAACAGAAGAATTTCTTTCCAGAAAGATGAAGCAAGTGAACCCATGATATATGAAATAAGCAGACCAGCTGAAATGATGATAAGAAATACGATCAGCCCGGGTTTCTGCAGTATTTTCAGATTCATACTTCGTATCTGAACGGGAATCCGGATGAAATTTCTGCCTGCTATCAGGCGGAGTATTCCAATATTCAAAAGAAAAATCAGGAAAAATATTATTGTGAATATTACATGAACATTGAATTCAGTAAAGAAAAGCGTCCAGAACGCGCCGGAATGGCCGTATGAATTAAACCATTCAAAATCCAGAAAAATTCCCGTAATAAAATTAAAGATGAAAAATATAACAGCGGCAGCGGCTGCAGCAAATATTATTTTTTTATTCATTTTGTTCTCCATTGATTATATTCTGACCCCTGTCCGGTAAACTAATCAAGTAAAATTTGTGATTATCAGACAGGAGGAAATCCGGAAGAGATTTAATTTATTCCGGATGAAATTTAATTTACTTTAGGCTGTAAATATTTATGGAATTGAGTCCGTATTTTATAGTAAACATTCCTATTGACGTTGAATTGAAAAGACCGGTTTTCTTTTTTAAAATTTCAGACAGTTTTTCATTCGAACATGTTATTGTTCTGCCTGATGCTGCAACAAAAAAATAACAGTCAGCATGAATACGGTTTTGCAGTATTTTACTCCATACATGTTTTAAGCTTTTTCAGTATTTCTTCATATTTCGCTTTTGTCTTCATAATTATATCTTCAGGAAGTGCAGGCGGTTCGGAATTTTTATCCCAACCGGTAGTTTCAAGATAATCTCTGACAAACTGCTTATCATAACTTTGCGGTGAGAAACCTGTCTCATATGTTGATGCATCCCAGAATCTGGAAGAATCCGGAGTCAGGGCTTCGTCAATAAGAATAAGTTCTCCCTTATACATTCCGAATTCCAGTTTGGTATCTGCAAGAATTATGCCGCATTTTTCCACTGTATCCATCCCGAAATTAAACACTTTAAGCGTCTGTTCTGAAAGCTGCTGTGCAAGATCCTGTCCGATGTTTTTTGCCATAAATTCGAAGGAAATGTTTTCATCATGCCCTTCATCGGCTTTTGTTGAAGGAGTAAAAATTGCCTGGGGAAGTTTCTGTGCAAGTTTTAATCCTTCAGGAAGTTTAATTCCGCAGATGTTTCCGCTTTCCTTATAGTCTTTCCAGCCGCTTCCGATTATATAACCTCTTGCAATGCATTCAAATTCAACTTTCTGTGTTTTTTTAACGATTGCCGACCGTCCATCAAGCTGTTCCGGATATCGGTTATAGGGAGCCGGAAATGCCGAGAAATCCGTTTCCACAAGGTGATTGCCGATAAAATTAATATTTTTAAACCATAAATTTGAAATTTCATTCAGAATTCTGCCTTTGCCCGGTATGCCTTCTTTGAAAACATGGTCGAAAGCTGAAAGCCGGTCTGTCGATACAATAAGCAGATGCTCTTCATCGATTTCATAAAGATCCCTGACTTTTCCGCTGTATAGTTTTTTCCCTTCGGGGATATCCGTTTTAATCAACGCTTTCATGGTGTCTCCTGCGATTTATCTTAATTTATCAGTTATAATCCTGTTCACTATCTGGGGATTGGCCTTTCCCTGGGAAAGTTTCATGGCCTGTCCGACAAGAAATCCGATTGCCTTATCATTTCCGTTTTTAAAATCTTCTGCCGGCTGGGGATTTGCGGCAATAATGTCATCAATTATTTTCTCGATTTCTGCGGTATCTGTGACCTGGCGCAATCCTTTCTTTTCAACTATATCATCAGCTTCCTGCGAGGTTTCTATCATTTCCGCAAAAACAGTTTTTGCTATTTTACCGCTGATGGTATCATCATCAATAAGTTTAAGAAGTTTCGCAAGAGAAGCAGGTCTTACGCTGAATGAATCAATTTTTTCCGCATCCTCAATTTTACCCAGAAGTTCGCTTGTAATCCAGTTGCTGCATTTTTTAGGATTTATGCCGAGTTTGATTACTTCTTCAAAATATCCGGCAAGCTGTCTGACTGAGGTAAGTACTCCTGCATCATAATCGGATAAACCGTATTCTGCGGTAAATCTGTTTTTTTTAGCTTCAGGAAGTTCCGGAAGAGAATTACGCAGATTGCTGATATACTCTTCACTGCAGATTACCGGCGGAAGATCCGGATCCGGGAAGTATCTGTAATCATGGGCTTCCTCTTTGGATCTCATTGAATAGGTCCTGTTTTTATCAGGATTCCATAGTCTCGTTTCCTGTACGATTTTTTCACCGTCTTCAAGCATCTCTGTCTGCCTGGAGATTTCGTATTCAATGGCAGCTTTGACAGCCTTGAATGAGTTCATGTTTTTTATTTCAACCTTATCGCCGAGTTTTTCACTGCCTTCAGGCTTAAGGGAAATGTTAACGTCGCAGCGCAGTGATCCTTCCTCCATGTTGCAGTCCGAGACATTAATATATTTCAGGGTCTGTTTCAGATTGGTAAGATATTCGTAAACTTCCGAAGCGGAAGACATGTCCGGTTCGGAAACAATTTCCATCAGGGGAACACCTGTCCTGTTAAAGTCAACAAATGATTTTGCCACGGCAGGATCATCGGAGTGAATGCTTTTACCTGCATCTTCCTCCATGTGAATTCTGTTCAGACGAATTTTTTTTTCATTTTCTCCATTACCGACCCTGATGTACCCTCCGATGCAGATTGGTTTGTCAAACTGTGATATCTGATATGCTTTCGGTAGATCCGGATAAAAATAATTTTTTCTGTCGAATTTTGAGTATCTGTTTATATCACAGTTCATTGCAAGGCCTGCAAGTACTGATTTTTCAAGTACTTTTTCATTTAAAACCGGCAGAACTCCCGGAAGGCCCAGACAGACGGGGCAGGTTTGTGTGTTAGCATCCGCTCCGAATTCAGTACTGCATCCGCAGAATATCTTGGTTTTTGTATTTACCTGGGCGTGTACCTCAAGTCCGATAACCACATCAAATTTCATTTTTACCTCGCTGATCTGCTTTATAAGGGAAACAAATGTCTGATTACATCAATATAGAAAACGGTTTTCGTGTAAATAAATATTTAGCGTAAATTCACCAAAAATCATTATATTACGAAGTTTAATTCAGACAGGAGATAAAATACTTGTAAAGTAATTTATTGATTTTTTTATTGCATATATTTATCATTAAAAGTTAACATGAATGGAACTGAGTTTCTTAAACCCGGGAGTATTATGAAATTTCTAAAACATAAAAAGAATTTTTTTATTTTTTTATCTGCAGCTGCATTGATTTTTAATTCAGGATATCTTCTTTCTTTTCCCGTAAAAAACAGCAGAGGTGCCATGCTTATTGCCGGAAATAAAATTAAATATCTGCATATGTTCCATAAAATCAACACCGGCAGTGTTATTGAACGGTCTGAGGGATACATACTCGCATCGGAGATGGGAATCACCGATTTTGATTTCTATGAAAAGAGATATTTTTCAGAAAATCAGGATTATGTGAAAAAGATACTTCTGAAAATTATTGCCGATATTGAAGTACCTGAATCAAGGAAAAGGCTTATGAAGATATCTCAATCAGAGAAAAATGAAAATTTGAAAAAATACATCGATTTTCTTCTCAATGGCGGAAAAGTTGACAGGAATTTTATTTATGACATGGATCTGACATATTGACATGAATTCAGGATTGAGGATAGGCATTTTCGGAGGAACTTTTAATCCTTTTCATAACGGACATCTTATTTGTGCGGAATCCGTTTCGGCTGAATTTTCTCTTGACCGGGTACTGTTTGTACCTTCCAGAATACCCGTACATAAGGAACTTGATTTTAACGTCAGCGGGCCGGACAGAGCGGAGATTATCCGTCGTTCAATTGCCGGCAGAAGTTCTTTTTCCGTCTATGAAGACGAGCTTGTCCGGGCTGAAGATTCGTATTCATACATCACTGTTGAACGCATAAAAGACAGGAATCCCGGTGCTGATCTTTTTTTTATTATTGGAACCGATGCTTTCAACGGACTTGATAAATGGAAACATCCGGAAAAAATCTCGACTGCTGTATTTTTCGTTGTTTTAAGGCGTGATGGTGAAATTATAAATAAAAAACTTGCAAATTGGGCCGGAAATGTTCTTTTGTCATCAAACGAGGAAATAAAAATCAGTTCTTCAATTCTGCGGAGCAGAATTAATGATATTGATTTTTTAAAAAGAAATATGAACTCTGACGCCGTTGATTATATAGTTGAAAAGGGGCTTTACCGTGTTAAGTAAAAAAGGAATTTTCTTCATTTTTCTAATAATCTGTATTCTTTTTGCAGGTTTTATTTATCAGTCAAAAAACTCTGAAAAGGAAAATGCAATTGATGAATTTGCCGCTGCCGGAAAAATGATAAATATATTTCTTGCCGCTTCAAATACATTTAACCATAACAAACATTCATTTTTTGCAGTACTGAGCATAAATCCGGAAAATATGAGAACCGGTATTACATTTATTCCAGGAGAATTCGAAGTTGACGTAGACAGTGATGGAAACCCGGTGACTTTAAAGGATGTTAATATTAATGATTATGATAAGGTGAGGGAATATCTTTCCAAAAGTCTCAAGCTTAACATCCCTTTCTACATCTCATTTTATTCCCCTGATGTTATCAAATTTGTTGATTTGATTGAAGGCATTGATCTCTATGTACTTGAAAAAATTGACGGAATTTTCGGACTGAAAACAGGTCTAAATTACCTGGACGGTGATAAAATCATGCAGTATATCAATAATGTCAAATCCGGTTCTGTTTTTGAAAAATACGACCGTATTCAGGACATATTTCTTACAATATATTATGAACGGCATAAATACGAAAAATTTGTAAACCGGATAAATATTGAAATTCTCCGGAAAAAAATTAAAACCAATATTCTGACGAATGAATTTGTTTCACTCGCTTCTCTTGCGATGAAGGAAGGTGATTTGTTCTGTACAGTACTTCCCGGTAAATTTTCAGCAAACGGCGCATATTATATGGATGAGGTGGCTTATCAGATATATGAATCGAAGTTTCTGAAAAATCTGGTAATTGAAGAGGAAGGGGAAATGAATATTAAGGTGCGGGTCATGAATGCGACAAACATTCCGAATCTCGCCAGAACAGCTAGAAGCAGACTGATCCGCGAGGGGATTACAGTCGTGGAATTCTCCACATCGCCTTACGGGGAGTTTGATGAATCTGTTTTAATTAATCAGAACGGCGATATTTCAGACGTGCAGACGGTTTCGGATTTTACCGGAATTCAGAAAGTATATCATATAACCAACAGTACCGAACTAAATGATGTTCTTTTTATCTTAGGAAAGGATTATAATAAGTAAAATGAGTGATGTTATTTCAGCAGGAAAAAATGCAGTATCGGTTCTTCTTGAGAAGAAAGGTGAAGACGTTAAATTTCTGGATCTCAGAAAAGTAAATTCCTATCTCGATTATTTTATAATTGTAACCGGTTCATCCAAAATGCATCTGCGGTCACTTTCAAGATCCGTTCAGAAGGTTCTTTATAATGAGGGATACGGACTTCGCGGGAAACCCGAGTTTGAAACAGAATGGATCGTACTTGATTACGGTGAGCTGATCATTCATATATTTTCATCAGAATCGCGTTCATATTATGATCTGGAAAGATTATGGGCAGATGCAGAAGAAATAGAATATGACAGAAAATGATCTTAAAACTACAGAAGAATTAATCAGAGCGTTAAATCATGAAATAAGAAATCCGCTGACGGCTCTTAAGGGTTTTGTGCAGCTTCTTGAAGTAAAAAAACAGGATCCTGACAAAATCAGCGGCTATTGCGAGATTATGCTGAGGCAGATTTCCGCCATTGAAGAAATTTTCGATAACCTTTACAGTTATTTTGATACCGGGATAAATGAATTTTCTGAAATAAGCCTGAATGATCTTGTGATTGAACTTCAGACGCAGAAAAAATCATTGAAATTAATTACTCCTGATGATGATATTTTTTTAAAAACAGATGTTTTCCTGTTCAAAAAAATAATTTTTCTGCTGACTGATCTGAATGAGGTATATGAAAAGACTGAAATACAGTTCATAACAGAAAAAACGGAAATAAAAATTTTTTACAGAAATATTGATTTTTTTTCATTAAACAGCTCAAATTTCTTTCTGCCTTATGCAGCAGCTGTTTTTTTCCGTGACGGAAGCAGCCTTTTTAATGCATTGCAGATTGCATCGAAACTTAATATGGAACTGCGGTTTGATAAAGAAAAAAACATGGTATCGGTAAAATTCCCGAATGTATAAGCTACTAATAGCAGATGATGAGCCCGGAATCAGGGCGCTACTTACTGAACTTTTTTCAGCTGATTTCACAATTGATACGGTTGACAGGGGTGATGTAATAATCAGTCTAATTAAAAAAAACAGGTATGATATTCTGCTTCTTGATCTTGAACTTCCCGGTAAAAACGGACTTGATGTTATTTCGGAAATAAAGGAATCAAAGCTTGATATCGCAGTAGTCATTCTTACGGCATCAAAGGATATAAACACAGCCATTAAGGCAATGAAACTGGGCGCTTATGATTTCATGACAAAACCTTTTGAAAATGAAAAGCTTGTTTTTATTCTTAAAAATATAAGTGAAAAAATCACTCTTGAAAATGAAATAAAGACTCTCCGCACTGAAATTAAATCCAACTATGATCTTGAAGGCTTCTCGTCTCAATCTAAAGCGATGAAACTTCTTCTTAAGACAGTTAAGCAGGTAATAAATACCGACAGTACAATTTTAATTTCAGGAGAAAGCGGAACCGGAAAAAGTATTCTGGCCAAAGCAATTCATTATAACAGCAACAGGAGTCTTGAACCTTTCAAGTCGCTGGATTGCAGCACCATACCGCAGGATTTAATCGGTTCCGAACTCTTCGGTCATGAAAAGGGCTCATTTACAGGTGCTGTTTCACGGAAAATCGGTAAGTTTGAAGCTGCGGGTAAAGGTACCTTATTTCTTGATGAGATTTCGAATCTATCCATTAATTTTCAGACAAAACTTCTTACAGTGCTGCAGGAAAAAGAATTTGAAAGAATTGGCGGAAACAAGATAATTAAATCGGATGCAAGGATAATTGCCGCAAGCAACAGGGATCTGAAAAAAATGGTTGCGGAAGGTAAATTCAGGGAGGATCTGTATTACAGACTGAATGTCGTTCCCGTGACTATTCCCTCTCTCCGGGAACGTGCAGATGATATTCCCGGATTTATAGACTTTTTTCTGGAAAAGTATAACCAGGAATATAAACGGAACGTTACTCTTACTGTGGATTCACGTATGTTTCTAACGGGTTATTTATGGCCTGGAAATGTCAGACAGCTTGAAAATCTTATTCGGAGAATTGTACTGCTCTCCGCTGATAAAATATCCACTTACAGTGAAATAGTCAATTTTATCAGGGCCGAGGAAGGTTCGGAGGATATTCCGGCATTAAATAACGGAAACGACAATCTTCAGAAGGTGATTACCCTTGACGGTAACGGTAAAATCAGAAGTTTCAGTGAAATTGAAAAACAGGTAATTTCCGAAGCTATTAAATTCAGTGAGTATAATATCTCACATGCAGCTGAATCACTTGGAATCTCAAGGAAAACAATTCATAATAAAATAATTAAATATAATATTCCTGTAAAAAAATCAATCTGAAGCGCTCAGCAGGTACTAAAGTGATTTTTTCAGATCAGTAATTCCTTTTTCAAGTACCCTGTATTCTCTTGAATCGCGCTCGAAGTTATTAAGATAGTTCTGATAATATCTGATCTGCTCGTTTTTCCATTTCTTCATGTCTTTTTCTGATTGAATCATGCAGTACCCGCCATAATTGCTAATTTCAAGTGATATTATCTAATCGGATTATTTATCTGATTTACTTTAGTTTTACTTCCGGTTATCGGTTTAAAAACCGAATTTATTTGAAAATACAGAATTGTAATATTGATTTATTCCGCTGCATATTTTTAATTTTTTATCTCATGTCTGATTTATTTGTTGAAAAAAAAGTTTTTTCTGCAATAATATGAAAAATATGTTTTACAGCTCCATTTGTTTATCGGATATTAATTCTGTCATTAAGATTGATATTGCATCCGGGTTAAAAATTTCAAATTAAGGATATTTTATGTCTGAAAATCCTGCAGAAAACAAGAGCGATAATATTAAAGAAAAAAAACAGATGTCGAGACTGAAAAAAAAGCTGATGATTTATTTTCTTCTGATTACAATTGTTTCGCTTTCTGTCGGCGCTCAGATTATTCTGGAGGTAAGTTCTCCTAAATTTCAAAGTGCAATAAACGACAAATACATCAGCGCAATACAGAAAAATGTCGATGAAAAAACTCTTTCAGCGATCAAATCGGATCTGCTGAAAGCCGGGACAAATACACCGATAAGAGACATGAGAAACAGAATGATTCTCCTTCTGCTGGTTGTAACTTTCAGTATAATAGCGGCTTTTAACCTTTTCACCAGAGATATTGTTGTACCAATGGACGGACTTGTCGATGCGACGAAAAAACTTGCCGCCGGCGACCTGTCGGCACATGTTCCGGTATTAAGTGAGGATGAGATAGGTCAGATGGCAGGACTTGTAAATGACATGAATATTAATCTTCAGGATATGATAAAGCAGATAAAAAGGGAACTTGATAATTACAATTTCAAAATTGCACTTGCTCTCGGGCAGATCGATTCAGTAATCAGAAATGATGTGTTTGATAATGTAATTAAAAATAAAAAAATTAAAGTTAATGATTTTAAAAAAATTATGGAGACTTCTCTGGAAGTTGAAACCATTCTGAATAAAATGAGCGATGATCTGACGGCACTCCACAGTTTTATCGGTTCATATAATTCTTACAGTATTCCATCCCAGATTACACAAAAGGAAATTGATGAAACACTTAAACACTATGGCAAAAGCAACTGATATGCTGGAGGAATTTGATGATTGATAATATTCTGAATTTTATAACTCAGCATTCGGCACTGTTTGAATACTGGTATATGTTTCCTGTTGCGATACTCGTTGCTATTATCTGCAATTCTTCCGGTTTTTCGGGAGGAGTTATCTTTCAGCCGATCTATAATCTTTTTATGAATATACCTATTCAGAATTCCGTGGCGACCGGAATTGCGACTGAAACTGTAGGTATGACCAGCGGTGCCATCAGGTATGTATACTACAAAATGATAGAACTGCCGATCGGTTTTACAATGATAATGCTGACAATTCCCGGCGTGGTGATTGGAAATTACGCATTAATGATTATTCACGGCGAACTGCTCAAACTTATTTTAGGAGTAATTCTCATATTGCTGTC
This sequence comes from Spirochaetota bacterium, assembly GCA_016928815.1. Classification (GTDB taxonomy): domain Bacteria; phylum Spirochaetota; class UBA4802; order UBA4802; family JAFGJZ01; genus JAFGJZ01. Next base: position 4,172 of record JAFGJZ010000062.1, on the reverse strand, counting down.
AGTTATGCAGTTTTACGGCGCGGTAAAAAACTACATGGGTACCAGACAGAATATTCCAATTGAGGATATATACGGGTATATGTGGATACCTCCGATAGGAGGATTTTTCTCGGCGGCCACAGGTACGGGAATATGTGAACTTGCCCAGCCTGTTCTGGAGAAAGGTCTTCAGATAAAAACTAAAAGGGCTAATGCGACTGCAATTCTGGTTGAAGCTACCGGTGACTGGATAATAACCATTCTGAATCTTCATGCGGGACTTATCCTCTGGCGGCTTTGGATCTGGACCGGTACGGGGGTCATCATCGGCGGTCAGATTGGACCTTATCTGACAAAATTTCTTCCTGAAAGACTGCTGAAGCTTATATTTTCCGTCTGTGTAATCGGAATCGGAGTTTTCTACATATCCAAAGGATTTATCTGGATTTATAATTTATGAAACTTATACATTTCCTACAGACCGATTCAGGGCTTGCTTATCTTCATTCGCTGCAGTCTGCGTTATTTGCCTGGATGCTGTACATTATCGCTGCGGAATTTATCAGGACAAAACGCAATGATCTTATTTTCAAACTTACTGCAGCATTTTCAATCACGGCAATTAACGTCATAACAACTGCAACATATGTACTTAAGATATTCTACGGCACTGTTTTTTCGCAGAAATATATTCCTTTAATGATGAATTCTCTTTTTGCCCTTATTGTGCTTTCATTATCAAGAGCGTTTATCTGTGATTTTGTAAAAGACAGGAAAAAGTTCAAAAGAAACATTCTGTATGGAATGATATCCGTGGTGTTCATATATGCCGGGATGCAGATTTACATTATAATGAATTTTTCAGATGGATATATTTTCGGCAAATCGCTGCTTCAATTTTCTTTTTCCGTTTTTTTTGTCATAATCCTCATGTTCTCGATTTATTATCTAATGAAATACCGTACAACTTATAAATTCAGACTTGTTACAGCTTTTTTTTCTATTTTAGTGTCTCAAACCATAAATATAATACTTGTATTTCTGGATGATGTTCCGGGATATCTGATAATCATTAAATCGGCAGCGCCTCTTCTGGTTCCTATGATGTTCGCCAGTGTCGTTTTTAAAGAATTAATAGAAAGCGTTGTTACCATGATTGACCATCTGAAAAAGGTTTTGGAGACACAGCGGAATCTCGTTTTTGAACTGATGAAACTGGGTTCTGATCTTTCCGCGCTTTCGGATGATCTTGTCAAAATGTCGGTACAGGGCTGGCAGAAACTGTCATTTGTCGTTGAGAATATATATGCACAGGATAATGACAGAAAAGATATCGTTGAAAAAATGAATATGATTATAAGTGAAATCAGCGAAATAAATGACAGAATTGAAAACAGGAAAAACGGCAGCATTGAAATGAAAAAATTCCCGGATATACTTCTCAATGAGGAACAGAAGGAGCTTTTTGCTATCTTTGATTTTTCCGGTGAAACTGAAAAAACCGATTTAAGCAGTCCTGAAGAAATTTTTAAAACACTATCAACTGCCGTTTCACGCATAAAATCATCTCTTGATGCAATAACTGACATTTCTGATCAGACAAAGATGCTGGCGCTGAATGCCTCCATTGAGGCAGCACGTGCGGGAGAGGCAGGGAGAGGTTTTGCCGTGGTTGCGGAAGGAGTCGGCAAGCTGTCGGAAAGTTCAACTGCTGAAATGCAGAATATTTCATCCCTCTTTAAACAGATCATAGACATTGTACAGTCCTCCAATGAAGAACTGGCCGGCGGCAGCACTATGGCGGCTGAAACAGTTGATAAAATGAAAAAACTGAAAAATTATTTTAAAGATACGGTTGTCATTTCGGATTTATATAAAGGTATTCTTCAGGAAAATAATGATTTTACTGATTATTATAAAAGGACCAGCTCCGATATTTATGATCAGTTGAAGTCCGCTGAATCTCTTATTGAAAAAAATAAAAATCACGGTGTTGAAATGAAAGATTCGATAAGCAACCATATTCGGGATATTGAATCGATTGCGGGAATGAGTGAAAACCTGAATGAATTGATAAATGCCCTGAACATGAAGACAAATAACCTGATTGAAATGGCTCAAACGATTCAGAGTTTAACCAGCCGTTAAAACATTTCTTGACTAATTTTTTTTTTGTGATATCATAATATAATTCAGCTTCCAGGAGACTTTATGCGTACTGCCAATGAAATTATTGACGATATTTTAGAAACTGTCAGCCGTGTTGCCGGGACAGCAGCAGAAGTAAATAAAAATTCTGTCTTAAGAAAGGATATAACCGAGAACAGCGTTGAAATGTGTGAAATGCTTTCTGATGAAACCGGAAAGTTTATTGAGAATTTTTTAAATATAAAAACAAATCTTAATTCATCGATGGAGCTTATTCAGGATAATGATGACAGAATTTCCGGTTGTACAGGTATTCTTTCATCCATAATCTCGGATCTTACAGACATTAAAAATGATTTAAGCGGTACTGAAAATGAAATCATCAAACTTACCGGTCTGGTGGATGAAATCAGAAACGATACGGATGATATTTTTTCTCTCGCGTTGAATGCGGCGATAGTATCCAGCAAATATTCCAACACTTCGGGAGTATTTGATATTCTCGCAAATAAGCTTAACGAAATGTCCAATTTCATTACTCAGAATCTTGAAAATATCGTAAATGTTGTACGACCCATCACGGAAGGCGTTTCCCGTCTTGTTGATGAAAATGATATAATCATGAAAGAGATATCAAAAGGAACAAATACATTTGTGTCACTTCCGGAAGCGCTGGAAAATCAGAATTCAGTTCTCGGAAAACTGATCGGTAAAGGATTAACAGCTGAACCAAAAATCAATAAAATGGCTGAAATGCTGAATGAACTGAAACATCAGCTTGAGCAGATGGACAGTGATGCCAAAGAGGCTATAGCCGGTTCTTCCTCTGTAAGGAATTTTGCAGAAAATCTGGTTGATGATGTTTCAAAAAATATTTCAGTTAATACAGAATCAGAATCCGGGATGCCGGATGATTTCATACTCAAGATTGAAAATATTAAAAAAAAATCTGAGAATATTCACGTTACGGCATCAAACGTAAATAAAAAATCTAAAAATCAGCTTTCATTCACGGAAGGCTGTCTTGAAATAACCAACAGTATCTACTCTTTTACAAATGAACTGAAAGATACCGCTGTGGCTTTTAATCTTGAATCTGAAGAAAATGATGAATCAGTAACAAAAATCAGCAGTGCCATTGTTGAACTTGTAGATCAGCTTAAATCCACGGAAACGAAAATTCTACACTCTAATGATACGATTCAGGCTTTTAATGAAGATTACAAAAAAATCGACAACATAATCGAGTTTCTGAAAAATATCCTGAAATCGATGCATCTTATAGGAATGTATTCAAGGATTGAATCGGCGCGTGATATTGATCAGTATGAAGGATTCATGAATATTTCAGCAAACATCAGTAAATCACAGACAGATATTCAGAATAACATTCCGAAGATTGAAAGCAATATCTCCGATACTCATTTGAAAATTGATAAAGTAAACAGATCATTTAAAAAAATCTATGCTGATTTCACTCAAATCACTGATGTCTCAAAAATGATTATCAGACAGTTAAACGAGATGATTAACATCAGCAAAGTCAACCGGAATACAATAAATACAATTCTTGAAATTTCTGAAAAATCTTTTACACATTCAGGGAATTTAAGGAAATATCTTAATAAACTTACTGAGGTTGTCCGCATACCAATTGAAGGAAGTGCGGCAAATATGGAAAGGGGTCAGCACGTCAGCGTGTGCTGTGATGAACTGCTGTCTTTAAAGGACAATTGATGATTTTCTGTAATGGATTTTGTCTTTTCCAAACGGCATTTTCCGGTTTAAATATTCTTTTATTTATTTATTATATTTATATATTGACTTTTTAAAAATTTAATGTAGTTTTAATTGTACCGCATTTTATTTAATTAATGGAGTCTGTATTATGCAAATTGAAACTAATGAAACGGAAAAACTTATTTCTGTTAAGTTTACAGGTGAGTTTGACATGCTCGGTATTAAAGAACTCAAAGACTCTCTATTCAGTCTGTGTGATGAAAACGATAAAGATATAGAAATTGATCTGTCTGACGCTTCTTATC